>DATLGB010000062.1:0-38328 GCA_035540675.1 Solirubrobacteraceae bacterium
CGCGCTTGGGCGCCGGCCCCGCCGGCTCGCGCTCGCCGCCCCACGCCTGCCACTCGCGCAGCACGGGGAAGGCGCGGCGCAGGTCGGTCGTGACGAGGCCGGTGGGGAAGCGGTCGTCCTCGCGCAGCGTGTACTGGAACGCGGCCGTGACGCGCGGGTCCTCGTACCAGCGCTTCAGGCGCTTGCGCATGAGCCGGCACGCGCGCCGCTGGGCGCGCGCGCCCGACGCGCGGTCGGTGCCCAGCCGCGGCGAGCCGACGCCGGTCTCGGTCATCCAGACTGCCGGGGCGCGGCGGCAGTTGAAGCGCGCCAGCGCGTCCGCGACCTCGTCGACCGGGTCGGGCCCGCCGACGTAGCCGTGCTGGCCGTACGCGGCGGCCGAGCAGGCGAGGCCGCGCGGCAGCCCGCGGATGAACTGCGTGACGTCGGTGTAGCTCGACTTGCGCTCGAGCAGGCCGGCGGTCTCGCCCAGCACGAGCTCCTGGCGGCCTGGGTAGCCGTCGAGCGCGCGCCGCATCGCCTGCGCGAGCTCCACGTACGGCGCCGTGGCCGCGCTGGCGGCGGCCGCGTCGCAGCGGACGCGCTGCGGCGACAGGAAGTACGGGTGGTTGGGCTCGTTCCAGGGGCTCCAGTAGCGCAGGTCGGCGCCGCTGGCGCGCGCCTCGTCGAGCAGCCGGACGATCAGCCGCTCGTAGGCGCCGATCCCGGCGGCGGTCGGCGGCCGCGAGCGCGGCTCGGTGCCGGCGCGCTCGCAGCCGGTGCCCGGGCGGGCGAGGCCCTGGGGCGTCCCGGTGATGACGACCAGCACCCGCCAGCGGTCCGGGTCGCCGCGCTGCAGCGCGGCGAGCGTCTGCAGCTGGTCGCGCAGGCCGCCGTAGCCCGCGCACGGCTGGACCTCGCGCATGCACCCGGGCGCGGCCCGCGTCAGCGCCACGCGCCCGCCGTTCGGCGACGCCAGCCCCGCCCAGTCGACGACCAGCCGGTAGTAGGTCGGCCGCAGCCGCAGCAGCTCGCCGCGCCAGCGCTCGAAGGCCGGCGGGACGGCGCCGGCAGCGGCGTCGGGGCGGAAGAAGTTGGGGTTCGGCTCCGTGATGCCGATCGCCAGCTCGCCCTCGCTCTCCACCACGTGGGTGTCGGGCGGCGGCGTCTCCGCCGCCTCCGGGGTGGCGGTCGGCGTCGGCGTCGGCGTCGGCGTGACGCCGGGGGCCGTCGCGGGCGTGGGCGTCGGCGCCGGCCCCTCGGCCGGGTCGTCGCCGCGCGCCCACACGAACAGGGCGGCGACCGCGATCAGCGCGGCCACCGCGGCACGACCGCGGGTCAGACCGCCGAGACCTCCTCCTCGTCCGCCACGCGGAACGAGGAGCCGCAGCCGCATGCCGCGATCACGTTCGGGTTCTCGACCTTGAAGCCCGCACCCTGCAGGCTCTCGACGTAGTCGACGATCGCGCCGCGCACGTAGGGCAGGCTCGGCCGGTCGACCAGGATCTTCAGGCCGTGGTCCTCGAAGATCTCGTCGTCGTCACGCTGGTTGTCGAACGCGAGCGCGTACTGAAAGCCCGAGCAGCCGCCGCCGCGGACGCCGACGCGCAGACCGGCGGTCTCGAGCGCAGATCCCTGCGAGTCGAGGAACTCGCGGACCTTCTCGGCACCCTTGTCGGTGAAGGAGATCATGTCAGTCAGGCTCCGTGCTCGGCTCGATACTCCAAGACTTCACGAAGTGTAGCGCCGTCTATCCTGTCCGGAGTGCACGCTCACGACACCCCAGGGGTGAGCCCCGACGAGCTCCGGGAGCGCATCGAAGCCGGCCTGCCGGACAGCCGCGCCGTCGTCACCGGCGACGGGCACCACTTCCGTGCGGAGGTGGTCTCGCCCGCGTTCGCCGGGCTGACGCGCATCCAGCAGCACCAGCTCGTCTACGAGATCTTCGGCTCCGAGCTCGGCGGCCGCATCCACGCCCTCTCCCTCAAGACCACCACCGAGTGAGGCCCATGTCCGATCCCAGCGCCAGCCCGATCCGCGAGGCCATCAAGCAGGCCATCGACGAGCACGAGGTCATCCTGTTCATGAAGGGCACGCCGGACGCGCCGCGCTGCGGCTTCTCGGCGCGCACCGTGGCCGTGCTCGAGTCGCTCGGCACGCCGTTCGCCGCCGTCGACATCCTGCCCGACCCCCGCATCCGCCAGGAGCTGTCGGCCGTGTCGAACTGGCCGACGATCCCCCAGCTGTTCGTCAACGGCGAGCTCGTCGGCGGCTGCGACATCGTCACGGAGATGTACGAGACCGGCGAGCTCGCCGAGACGCTCGGCATCAAGCCGCCGGCCGACGCGCCGGACGAGGCGCCCGAGGCGATCACGCCCGAGGGCCCGCCGCTGCAGATCGAGAACCGCCTCAACTAGTACCGGCGTCAGACGTCGCGGCGGCGGAAGGCCGCCGCCGCCGCGACCATGACCACGGCGACGTAGGCGATCGCCCACACGTACAGCAGCGGCCCGCCCTCGCGCGCGCCGCCCAGCGGCCCGAGCTGCAGCGCGAAGCGCGTGAAGCCGACGGTCTCGGCCGTGAGATCGGCCAGCGCCGACTGGTACAGCGCCTCGAACGGCAGCAGCCAGGTCGTGACGTCGGACACGCGCGTCAACGTGTCCGAGTTGAGCGCGCGGCCGATCTGCCCCAGCAGCCCGGCCGTCAGCCCGGCGCCGAAGGTCATGAACACGGCGATCCCGTTCGCGGCCGCGCTCATGACCACCGACCCCGCCAGCGAGATCGCCGACAGCACGATCACCGCGAGCGCGAGCGACAGGCCCGTGCTGAACGGCCGGTCCGGCCACCAGCCGCCGATCGCGCCGGTGATCGCCATCGCCGCGCAGTACAGCGCGAGCGTGTAGCCGCCGCAGACGGCGCCGGCCGCGAGCAGGCGCGCCCCCAGCAGCGCATCGCGGGACACCGGCCGCGCCAGCACGGGCTGCAGCAGCCCGCGCTCCGCGTCGCCGCGCACCACGCCGAGCGTCAGGAACACGCCGAGGACCGCGCCCAGGAACAACGTCCCGAACATGGACAGGCCGAACATCGTCGCGCCGGTCACCACCTGCGCGTCGATGCCGCGGAAGCCGCCGCCGAAGTCGTCGGCGATGTCGAACGCCTGCCACACCCCGAGCGCGTACAGGGCGAGGAACCCGACGCTGAGCACGGCGACCACCGCGAACACGCGCCGCCGCAGCGCCTCGCGCAGCGCGAAGGTCGCCAGCACGCCGATCACGCCGCCTCCCCCACCGCCGCCAGGTACGCGTCCTCCAGCGACGAGCGCAGCACGCGCACGCCGTAGACCGCCTCGCCCGCCGCCACCAGCTCGGCGACGATGCGCGGTGCGTCCTCGCGGGTCGCGTGCTCCCAGCGCCGCGTTCCCGAGCTCGTGTCGACCTCGACGCCGGCGGCCTGCGACAGCTCGGCGGGCGTTCCCGCCGCCACGACCGCGCCGCGCGCGATGATCGCCACGCGGTCGCACACCAGCTCGACCTCCGACAGGAGGTGCGAGTTGAGCAGGACGGCGACGCCGTCGGCGCGCAGCTGCTCGAGCAGCGCCCGCACCGCGTGGCGGCCGGCGGGATCCAGGGCGCTCGTCGGCTCGTCGAGCAGCAGCAGCTTCGGGGATCCCACCATCGCCTGCGCGAGCCCGAGCCGCTGCTGCATCCCCTTGGACATCGTCCCGACGGGCCGCGCCGCCTCCCCGGGGAGCCCGACGAGGTCGAGCAGCCGCGCGCGCTCGGCCGCGCCGCCGCCGGAGCCGGCCAGCCGCTGGTGCAGGGCGAGCAGCTCGTCGGCGGTGCACCACTCGGGGAAGCGGAACAGCTCGGCCAGGTAGCCCAGCGCGCGCCCGGCCGCCGCCGTGCCGGCCGGCGCGCCGGCGACGGTGGCCGTCCCGGACGTCGGCCGCACGAGGCCGCAGGCGATCTTCACGAGCGTCGACTTGCCGGCGCCGTTGGGGCCGAGCAGGCCGACCAGCTCGCCCTCGCCCACCTCGAGCGAGACGCCCTTCAGGGCCTCGGTGGCGCCGTACGCCTTGCGCAGGTCGGTCGTCTGGAGGGCGGCCATGAGCTGGCCATCGTACGATCGGCGCATGCAGGATCCGTGCAGGTCACCCGAGCCGCTCGCCTGGGACGGCGAGCGCCTGCGGATCCTCGACCAGACGCGGCTGCCGCACGAGGAGGTCGTGCTCGAGCTCGCGGGCGCCGACGACACGGCGCAGGCGATCGAGCGGCTGTCGGTGCGCGGGGCGCCGCTGATCGGCGTCGCCGCCGCGTACGGCCTCGCCATGGAGGTCTCGCGCGCGCCCGACCTGGGGACGCTCGAGGCGGCGGCGGAGCGGCTGCGCAGCGCGCGCCCGACGGCGGTCAACCTGGCGTGGGCCGTGGACCGCGTGCGCCGGGCGGCCCTGGCCGCCGGCCCGGTGCGGATGGGGGGCGCCGCGCGCGAGGAGGCCGACGCCATCCGGCGCGAGGACGAGGCGGCCAGCGAGGCGCTGGCCCGCCACGGCGCCGACGCGCTCGAGGCCGCGCTGCCCGACGGGGAGCTGCGGATCATGACCCACTGCAACACGGGCGCCCTGGCCGCCTCCGGCCGCGGCACCGCCCTCGGCGTCATCTGCGAGCTCGCCGACCGCCGCCCGGTGCGGGTGGTCGCGTGCGAGGCGCGGCCGCTGCTGCAGGGGGCGCGGCTGACCGCCTGGGAGCTGCGCCGGCACGGGATCCCGCACGAGCTCGTCGTCGACGGCGCCGCGCCCGGGCTGATCCGCCGCGGCGAGGTCCACGCCGTGATCACCGGCTTCGACCGCGTCGCGGCCAACGGCGACGTCGCCAACAAGGTCGGGACGTATCCGCTGGCGCTCGCCGCGCACGCCGCCGGGATCCCGTTCGTGGCGGCCGGTCCCACGTCCTCGGTCGACCCGGCCACGCCGACCGGGGACGACATCGAAATCGAGGAGCGCGACGCCACCGAGGTGCTCCGCGACTTCGCGCCCGAGGGCACGGCCGTCCGCAACCCCGCCTTCGACGTCACCCCCGCCGAGCTGGTGTGGGCGCTGGTGACCGAGGAGGGGGTCCGGCGGCCCTAGCCGGTCGCCGCGCGCCAGCGCAGGTGCTCGACGATCCGCCGCGAGTCGACGATCGCCTGCTCGTCGAGGACGACCACCGGCACGCGCGCCTGCCCCGTCAGCTCCTCCACCTGCGGGCGCCGGCGGCGCTGGTAGGGCACGCGGATCGTCTCGTGCTCGATCCCGTGCCGGCGCAGCTCGCGCGCGACCCGGCCGCACGGGCACAGGAAGTTCGTCGGGTTGGGGCAGCGGTACAGGACGGTGGGCATCAGTCGTGGGCGATCCGGTTGACGGCGTCGGCGACGCGGCGGACCGCGCCGCCCGCGAGCCGGAGCTGCAGCGGCTGGCGGCCGCCGGAGGCCACGCGCTCCCCGAGCTGCTCGCGCCAGTAGGCGACGGTGCTCTCGACCGTCTCCTCGTGGTTGCGCGTGGTCCAGCCCAGCTCGCGCCGCGCCTTGTTGGAGCGGTAGGCCCACCAGCGGCAGGCGGCGCGGACCTCGGCGGCCACCACCGGCGGGTGCCCGGGCAGGTGGCGCGTCGCCTCGGCGAGCGCCAGCGCCGCGGCGACCGGCAGCTTGACCGCGGGCGGCTCGACGCCCGAGAAGCGGCCGAGGTCGGCGAACAGCCGCTCCCAGGTGTAGTTGCGGTTGCCCAGGATGTAGCGCTCGCCCGGCTCGCCGCGCTCGTCGGCGAGCACGTGCCCGGCGGCCACGTCGCGGACGTCGACCACGTTGATCGCGCCGTCGACGTAGGCCGGCAGGCGGCGCAGCAGGAAGCGCCGCACCACGTCGGTCGACGAGCGCAGCCGGTCGCCGGGCCCGAACACGTGCGCGAGGTTGACGATCACGACGGGCAGGCCGCGGGCGGCGGCGCGCAGCGCCTCCTGCTCGGCGGCGAGCTTGGCCGCCGCGTACGGGATCCCCGCGAGGTCGCCGGCGTGCGGGACCTGCGTCTCGTCGGCGGTCGATCCCTGCGGCGCCGGCCCGAGCGCTGCGACCGACGACGTGTGCACGACCCGCTGGACGCCCGCGTCGAGGCACGCCTCCATCACGACGCGGGTGCCGATCGCGTTGGTCTCGAACAGCCGCTGCTCGTCCCAGCGCAGGCTCGTGGCGCCCGCGACGTGGAAGACGCGCTCGACCCCCCGCGCCGCCCGGCGCATCGCGGCGCGGTCGGTGACGTCGGCGACCACGGGCTCGACGTCGAGTTCGTCGAGCCCGTCGCGCACCGAGCTCCGGCGCACCGTCACCCGCACGCTGTCGCCGCGGTCGAGCAGCGCCCGGACGACGTGCGATCCGACGAAGCCGGTGGCGCCGGTGACGAGCGTCGTGGGCACGAGCCGTGGAGTCTATGTAGGGTCCGCCGGGTCATGGCCGGGGTCGCCGTCGTCGTCGACACCACGCATTACCTCCCGCGCCCGCTCGTCGACGAGCTGGGGCTGCACGAGGTGTCGCTGTACGTCAACTGGAAGGGCGGCACCGACCGCGAGCGCGACCTGCCGGACTTCGACGGCTTCTACGCGCACCTCACGACGGCGTCGGACCTGCCGACGACCTCGCAGCCGTCGGTCGGCGACTTCCTCGAGGTCTACGAGCCGCTGCTCGAGGCCGGGCACGACATCGTCTCGATCCACCTGTCCGGCCAGATCTCCGGCACCGTGCAGTCGGCGGAGCAGGCGCAGGCGACGCTCGTGGAGCGCGGGGTCGCCCCCGAGCGGGTGGCCGTCGTCGATTCCCGCACGGGCTGCGGCGCGATGGGCTTCCTGGCGATCGCGGCCGCCAACGTCGCGCGCCGCGGCGGCAGCGCGGCCGAGGCGGCGGCCGCCGCGGTGCGGGTGCGCGAGGGCCTGAGGATCTGGTTCGCCGTGGACACGCTGGAGTTCCTGCGCCGCGGCGGGCGCATCGGCGCCGCGCGGGCGCTGCTCGGCGCGACGCTGAAGATCAAGCCGATCCTCACGCTCGAGGAGGAGATCACGCCGGTGGAGCGCGTCCGGACCGCCGGCCGGGCGGAGGCGCGGCTGGTCGACTACCTGCGCGAGCGCCGCGCCGGCGGCTGCGACGAGTTCGGCATCCAGCACGTGCGCGACCCCGAGCGCGCGGCGCGCCTGGCCGACGCCGGCCGCGAGATCTTCGGCCGCGAGCCGGTGTTCGTGAGCGAGATCGGCCCGGTGATCGGGACGCACGTCGGCCCCGGGCTGCTGGGCGTCTCGGGCACGCGGTCGGACCTGCTCGACCCGCGCTAGGCGATCGCGCGGGGCGGCCGCGCGTCCGTGCCGTCCGCCCCCTCCTGGAAGATCGCGCGCAATGCGCTCCGACGGCCCGTCCGCCCGCAGCGTCCTGCGCGTCGTCCTGATCGTGGCGGTCAGCGTGCTCACGCTGTACCTCATCTGGGTGCTGCGCAAGCCGCTGACCTGGATCGTCATCGCCGGCTTCATCGCGATCGCGGTGGCGCCGCCGATCCACTTCCTCGAGCAGCGGATGAAGCGTCGCGGGCCGTCGATCGCGCTGGTGTACCTGGGGCTGATCCTCGTGCCGGTCCTGGTGGCGGCGGTGCTCGTGCCGCCCATCGTCACCGAGGCGAACCGGCTGGTCGACAAGGTCCCCGAGTACGCCGCCGACCTGCGCGAGTTCGCGACCAACAACTCGACGCTGCGCAGCCTCGAGCAGGACTACGACATCACGGGCCGCCTGGAGGAGCAGGCGGGCAAGCTCCCGGAGAAGCTGGGCGGCGCGGCGGGCGTGCTGAGCGACATCGGCCTCGGCGTCGTCAACTCGCTGTTCGCCTTCATCACCATCCTCATCCTCAGCGTGTTCATGGTCGGCAGCGGGCGGCGGTGGATCGACGCCGCGATCGGCAGCCGGCCGAGCAGCCACCAGCCGATCCTGCGCCGCGCGGCGGGCGACATCAGCCGCGCCGTCGGCGGCTACTGCGCCGGCGCCCTCGGGCAGGCGACGGTGGCCGGCATCACGTCGTTCATCGTGCTGTCGATCCTCGGCGTCCCGTACGCGGCCGCCCTCGCGCTCATCATCGCGCTGCTCGACCTCGTTCCGCTCGTCGGCGCGACGCTCGGGGCGATCGTCGTCGGCGTCGTCACGCTGTTCAACGACTTCCCGACGGACACCATCGTCTGGGCCGCCTGGTCGGTCATCTACCAGCAGGTGGAGAACACCGTCATCCAGCCGCGGATCCAGTCGCGGACCGTCAACGTCCAGCCCATCGTGGTCCTGATCGCGGTGCTGTTCGGCTCGACGCTGTTCGGCGTGCTCGGCGCGCTGCTGGCGATCCCGTTCGCGGCCGCGATCCAGATCTCGATCCGCGAGTACCGCAACTACCGCCGCGCAGTCCGCATGGACGACATCACGGGCGACGCCCCGCCGTCGCCGCTGGTGCCGCCGCCGGGCGCCGCGGGCCCGGACGCCGCGCCCGCCTGAGCGGCGACGTGGCGCGGCGGCGGGGCTCAGCGGCGGCGGAAGAGCCCGACGACCCCGGCGATCCCGCCGCCCAGGAGGAAGCCGGCGACGGCGGCGCCGATCACGACCTCCTTCTGGTGGGCCTGGAGCTGCCGGCGCCAGTCCGTCGCGACCGCGACCTCGGTGCGCAGGCGCTCGATGGCGACGCCGAGCTCCTGGCGGTTGGACTCGATGGAGGCGCGGATCTCCTCGGGGCTGCGGGTGCTCATGTGTGACTCCCGGGCTCGGAGCGCTGGGCCGCGGCGACCGTCTCGCGGATGCGGTGCGCCTCGTCGATCGCCATCGTCGGCATGGGCGGCGAGCCGCCCCGCACGAAGCGGTAGGCGAGGAAGCCGGCGAGCGCCGCGAGCAGCACGAAGACGAGCGTGACGACCGCGAAGCCGGCCCAGATGTCGTCGTCGGCGACGGGCAGCAGCTTCCAGGCCAGCCAGCCGAGGGCGTGCAGCAGGGTCGCGAGCGCGCCGAGCAGGAACACGCCGGCGGCGGCGCCGACCGCGGCGCCCTTGGCGAGCTTGGTGACCTTGGCCGAGACCTCGGCCTTGGCGAGCTCGATCTCCTCCCGCACGAGCACCGTCATGCGCTCGGATACCTCCTGGACCGCGGCGGCGAGGTCCGTGGACTGTCCGGGCTCGGGCACTTAGTCGGTGATCCGCTTGAGGATGCGGGCGAACAGGAACGCGCCGGCGAACGCGCCGCCGATGAGCAGCTCGGGGCGCTCGTTGAGGTTCTCGGGCAGCCCCGGGACGGAGAATCCGGAGCCAGTCTCACCCTCGACTCGAGGCTCAGGATCGGCCGCTGCGGCCGATTCGGCCGCGGTGTCGCCCCGGAGGGCGTCGGCCGGCGGCGTCGTCCCCGCCGCGGCGGCGGGCGGCGGCATGGCGGCGACGCGGGCGCTCGGATCCGGCGGTGGCACGGCGCCGGAGCGCGCGCCCGGGTCGGGCGGCGGCGGCGTCGCGCCGCCGGCGGCGGTCTCCGGCGCGACGGCGGCCCCGGCGTCGGCCGGCAGTGCCCAGGCGCCCGGATCGACGTCCGACCCGGCCGTGCCGGGCGCGTCGGCGGCGTCCTGCCCGGCCTGCTCCTCCGCGTCGTCGTCGCGCTTGCGGCCGAACAGCTTCACTCGGGCGGGTCCTCGTCGTAGATGCGCCGCCAGATGATCGCGGCGATGCGCGTGGTCGCGATCGACGCCAGCGCGCCGATCCCAGCCAGGAGGCCGGACCACACGAGGCGCTTGACCATCTCGTTGTCCGTCATGGTCGCGCGGAGTCAAGCACACGGCGCGGCGGCGCAGCGTCGAGGCCGCCGCAGATCGTGTCGACCACGAAGCGCTTCGCTTCCTCGAAGTCCTCGTCTCGCTGATCGAGCAGCCCGAAGATCCAGCCGGTGAGCACCTGCTCGATCGCCCCGTAGAAGGCCATCGCCGCGAACTCGGGGGCGATGTCGGTCCGGAAGGACCCGTCGGCCTGGGCGCCGCGGACGATGTCGGCGATCAGGTCGTAGGCCTCGCGGATCTTCGCGAGGTGCCGCGCGCCGAACGAGTTCGCCGCCCGCGTGACCTCGACGATGATCACCTTCATCAGCTCCGGGTCGTGGCGGTAGGAGTCGATGATGAAGCCGGCGACCGCGAGCAGCTTGTCGCGCGCCAGGCCGCGGCGGTTGTCGACGTGCGCGATCGCCTCGAGCAGGACGTCCCAGCGCTCGAGGAACAGCGTGTCGAGGACCTCCTCCTTGGACCCGAAGTAGTGGTAGACGAGCCCGTAGGCCACGCCCGCCTCGTCGGCGATGTCCGACACCCGGCAGGTGTGGAAGCCCTGGCGCGCGAACACGCGCACGGCGGCGTCGAGGATCTGCCGGCGCCGGTCGGCGGCGTGGGCGCCGCGGGCCCCCATCAGGCCGGCACCTCGTCCGGCCACGCGTAGGCGTGCGGCCGGCGGTTGGCCAGCGACGGCAGCGAGCGGCGGATCTCCGCCTGCCGCGCCAGGTCGAGGTCGGCCACCACGAAGGTCTCCGCGTCCGGCGCCTGGGCGAGCACGATCCCCCACGGGTCGACGATCATCGAGCGCCCGCCGGAGCGGACCCCCGGCGCGTGCTCGCCGAACTGGTTGGCGGCGACCACGAAGCACTGGTCCTCGATCGCCCGCGCGCGCAGCAGGACCTCCCAGTGGTCGCGCGTCGTGGGCAGCGTGAACGCCGACGGCACCGCGATCACGCGCGCCCCGCGCACCGCCAGGATCCGGTACAGCTCCGGGAAGCGCAGGTCGTAGCAGACGCTCAGGCCCAGCTCGACGCCGGCGGCGGTCGCCGACACGACCACCTCGTCGCCCGGGTCCTCGTGCTCGGACTCGCGGTACACGCGGCCGCCGACCTCGACGTCGACATGTGGACCTTGCGGTAGATCGCGCGGTCCTGCCCGTCGGGGCCGATGTGCACGCACGTGTTGCGGCCGCGCTCGCGCCCGGCGGCGCGCTCGGCGATCGAGCCGGCGACGAGGTCGATGCCCAGCTCGCGCGCCACGTCGCGGGCCCAGGTGAGCGCCGGGCCGTCCAGCGGCTCCGCGCCCGCCGCCGTCTGCTCGGGCGTCCCCAGCACGGGCCACTTCTCCGGCAGGACGACCAGTTCCGCGCCGGCCGCGGCGGCGCCCCGCACCAGGCGATCGGCGGCTTCGAGGTTCCGCTCCCGGTCGGCCGTGCTGCTCAGCTGAACTGCGGCGACCCTCACGCGCCTCCCCTGGATTGACTGGTCAGTCAGGCCCCAGGATACCCTCCGGCCATGACGACGACGCGCGTCGCCCCGTGGCGCAGCGGGATGCCGGGCCGCCCCGCGGTGCCGCTGCCGCCCGACCCGCTGCCGCCGTGGCGCGGGGGCCGGCCGCTCAAGCGCTGGACCTACGTCGCCGTCTTCGCCCCCGACGTGATGGTGTGCGCCGCCGCCGCGCGGATCGGACCGATGCCGCTCGGCTGGTGGGCCGTCTGGGACCGCCGCCAGCGCACGCTGGCCGAGCACACGCTGCGCCGCCCGCGCGCCCTCGCCGTCGGCGCCGGTCGCGTGCAGGTCGACGACGGGCCCGTGGCGATCGACCTCACGGTGGCGCCGGGGACGCCGGTCGAGACGGTCTCTCCGCACGGCGACGAGTACATCTGGACGCGCAAGCAGGGCGGCGTGCGCATCACCGGGACGGTCGCGCTCATGGACCGCCGGCACGAGATCGACGCGCCCGGGGTCGTCGACGAGTCGGCCGGCTACCACGCCCGCCACACCGCCTGGACCTGGTCGGCCGGCGTCGGCGTGGCGGCGTCGGGCGACGCGGTCGCCTGGAACCTGGTCAGCGGCGTGCACGACGACCCCGCGGCGTCGGAGCGCACGGTCTGGGTGGGCGGCGAGCCGCACCACGTCGAGCCGCAGCCCTTCCGGCCCGGGCTCGCGGGGGTCGGCGACCTCGAGTTCCACGCCGAGGCGACGCGGGCGCACAGCGAGAACCTGCTGCTCGTCGCCTCGAGCTACGAGCAGCCGTTCGGCACGTTCAGCGGCGCGCTGCCGGTGGCGGGTCCGCTGCGGGAGGGCTACGGCGTCATGGAGCGCCACGACGTCCGATGGTGACGTTCGGCCGGGGCGGGCCCACCCCGGCCAACGCGTCTGGGCGGCGGCTACGCCCCGTGCGGGCGGGCGCGGCCGGCGCCGGAGAACGCCTCGAGCAGGCGCGGCACGAGCATCAGCCCGGCCAGCCCGACGAGGACGTAGAACACGTCGGCGGCGGTGCCCGACCCGAAGACCTCGGCCACGACGTTCGTGTCGAACAGGCCGACGGCGA
The DNA here is from genome assembly GCA_035540675.1 of Solirubrobacteraceae bacterium. Taxonomy (GTDB): domain Bacteria; phylum Actinomycetota; class Thermoleophilia; order Solirubrobacterales; family Solirubrobacteraceae; genus DATLGB01. Next base: position 12,359 of record DATLGB010000062.1, read on the forward strand.
GCCAGTTGAGCGCACCGATGATGATGAGCGCGAGCCACAGCGGCTCGAACCTGCGGATGACGTCCATCGCCTCTCCTTCGTGAGGGACGGTATGTATCGGACGTCACGATGTACGCCGGCCCCGGTCCGCGGTTACAGGTGCACGTGAGCTTGCAGGACGACCCCCGCCTCGACCCCGATCTGGTCGCCGCCGGCGAGGACACGCGCAACGTCGCCGACCGCTACCGCTTCTGGCGCCACGAGGCGATCGTCGCCGACCTCGACGCGCGCCGGCACCCGTTCCACGTCGCCATCGAGAACTGGCAGCACGACCTCAACATCGGCGCCGTCGTGCGCAACGCGAACGCCTTCCTGGCCGCGGAGGTCCACATCGTCGGCAAGCGGCGCTGGAACCGGCGCGGCGCGATGGTGACCGACCGCTACCAGCACGTCCGCCACCACCCCACGCTGGAGGACTTCGCCGCGTGGGCGCAGGCCGCGCGCGTCCCGGTGCTCGGCGTCGACAACCTCCCGGGGTCGCGGCCGATCGACGCGTACGATCTGCCCGTGCGCTGCGCGATGCTGTTCGGGCAGGAGGGACCGGGGCTGTCCGAGGAGGCGCGCGACCTGTGCGACGCCGTCCTGCACATCCGCCAGTTCGGCTCGACGCGGTCGATCAACGCCGCGGCCGCGTCGGCGGTCGCCATGCACGAGTGGGTCCGGAGGCACGCGGCGTGACGCTCCCGCCCGGCCCGCGCGGCGGCCGTGCCGCCATGACGGCCGCGTGGGTCGCCCGCCCGGGGCCGTTCCTGCTGCGCGCCCGCGCCCGCTACGGCGACGCCTTCACGATCCGCATCGGCCACGAGGCGCCGTGGGTGGTGCTGAGCGACCCGGACGCGATCCGCGAGGTGTTCACGGGCAACCCGGAGGTCTTCCACGCGGGCGAGGGCAACGAGGTGCTGCTGCCGATCCTCGGCTCGCGCTCGGTGCTGCTGCTCGACGAGGCGCCGCACCTGCAGGCGCGCAAGCGGCTGCTGCCGCCGTTTCACGGCGAGCGGCTGAAGGCGTGGGCGCAGACGATGGCCGAGGTCGCCGAGCGCGAGGTGGCGACGTGGCCGCGCGGCGAGCCGCTGGCGGTCCTGCCGCGGATGCAGGAGGTGACGCTCGAGATCATCCTGCGCACCGTCTTCGGCTCGACGGACGCCCGGCTGCGCGACGCGCTGCGGCGGATGCTCGACCGCACGACGGGCCCCGAGGGCATGGCGCTGATGATGCTGCTCGGGCCCGAGCGGCTCGCGCGGACGCGCGTGTTCCGGCGGGAGATGGACCCGGTCGACGCGGTCCTGGCCGAGCACGTGCGCGCGCTGCGCGGCCGCGACGACCTCGGCGAGCGCGGCGACGTCGCGTCGATGCTCGTGGCCGCCGGCATGGGCGACGAGGAGCTGCGCGACGAGCTGATGACCCTGCTGGTCGCCGGCCACGAGACGACCGCCACCGGCCTGGCCTGGGCCACCGAGCGCCTCGCCCGCCGCCCGGAGGCGCTCGAGCGCCTGCGCGACGGCGACGACGAGTGGGCGGACGCGGTGGTCAAGGAGACGCTGCGGCTGCGTCCCGTCCTGCCCGTGGTGGTGCGCAGGCTCACGCGGGCGGCGGAGGTGGGCGGGATGACGCTGCCGGCCGGCGTGGCCGTCGCGCCGTGCATCTACCTCGTGCACCGCCGCGAGGACGTCTATCCCGAGCCGCACGCCTTCCGGCCGGAGCGCTTCCTCGGCGTCAAGCCGGGGACGTACACGTGGCTGCCGTTCGGCGGCGGCGTGCGGCGCTGCATCGGCGCCGCGTTCGCCGAGCTCGAGATGCGCGCGGTGCTGGGAGTGCTGGCGCGGGCGGCCGACCTCCAGCCGGCGCGGCCGGAGCCGGAGCGGATCCGGCGCCGCGCCATCACGCTCACTCCGGACCGGGGTGGCGAGGTTCTCCTCGCTGGCGCTCGAGCTCGGAGATCAGCAGCTTCGAGTGCAGCGCGCCCACCAGCTCCCGCAGCGGCTCCCGGCCCGAGCGGATGATGTCGACGGCGCGCGCCTCGGGCTCGCCCGCCAGGCGCTCGAGCAGGATCCGCACCTCCTCGCGCACCAGCGGCGCGAGCGCCTCGCGGTAGCGGATCGTGTCGTAGACGGTGAAGCCGAGCGCCTCGTCGTAGCCGCCGGCGCGGAAGCGGACGATCGCCTCGATGATCTTCAGGTCGTCCGGGTCGTAGCCGGCGCGGGTCGGGGTGAGCGCGCCCACCTCGGCGAGCCGGTCGAGCACGTTGGGCGGGATGTCGTAGCGCTCGAGCACCTCGCGGCGCGGCGTGCGCGGGCGCTCGTCCCACTCGGCCAGGACGCCCCGGATGAGCTTGAGCGGCATGAACCGCTCCTCCTGCAGGCGCTTGATGAGCCGGATCCGCTCGACGAACTCGGGCGGGTAGTAGGCCATGTTGCGGCTCGTCCGGACGACCTCCTCCCGCCCGCCCAGCAGCCCCTCGCGCAGGTAGTGCTTGATCGTCGCGGCGGGGACGCCGGAGCGCTCGGCCAGCTCGGACATCTTGAGCAGCCCGGTCGCGTTCACGCCAGGAAGCTCCCGCGCACGCCGGACGCCGGGCCGGCCACCGCGCCCGCCGCCTCCAGGCGCTCGATCGCTCCGTCGTCGTAGCCGGCGGCGCGCAGCACCTCGCGCGTGTGCTCGCCGAGCGCGGGCCCGGGCGCGCGCGCGGCGTCGGCCGGCGTCCGCGACAGCTTCACGGGCGCCCCGAGCAGCCGCACCGGGCGCTCCGCCCCCGGCTGGTCGAGCTCCACGACCATCTCGCGCGCGCGCACGAGGTCGGATTCGAGCGCCTCGTCGAGCTCGAGCACCGGCTCGAGGCAGCAGTCGTGCTCGCCGGCGAACGCCTGCCACTCGGCGCGGGTGCGGCCGGCGAAGATCGCCTCCACCTCGGCGTGGGCGGGGCTGCCGGGCGGCTCGAACTGGCGCTCGATCAGGTCCTCGCGGCCGACCCCGCGGCAGAACGCCTGCCAGAACTTCGGCTCGAGCGCGCCGAGCGTCACCCACCCGTCGGCGCACGCGTAGGGCCGGTAGCAGACCAGCCGCCCCGCCAGCTCGAGGTCGCCGCGCCGCGGCGTGACGCCGTCGGCGAAGTACCGGCCGGCGACCATCGCCAGCCAGCTCAGCGCGCCGTCGCTCATCGAGACGTCGACGAGCTGGCCCTCGCCCGACGCGTCGCGCTCGCGCAGCGCGGCCAGGATCCCGAACGCGGCCATCAGCGCACCGCCGCCGAGGTCGGCGATCTGCCCCGCCGCCTGCACCGGCGGCCCGCCGCGCTCCCCGGTCAGGCCCAGCAGGCCGACGAGGCCGAGATAGTTCATGTCGTGCCCGGGGCGGTCGCGGTACGGGCCGTCCTGGCCGTAGCCGCTGATCGCGCAGTACACCAGCCGCGGGTTCTCCTGCCGCAGGCGCTCGTAGCCGACGCCGAGGCGGTCCATGACGCCCGGGCGGAAGGACTCGAGCAGGACGTCGGCGTCGCGCGCGAGGCGCAGCAGCACCTCGCGGCCCGCGTCCGTCTTGAGGTCGACCCGGATCGAGCGCTTGTTGCGGTTGAGCGACAGGAACATCGCGCCGGCGGCGGACGGGTCGGCGCCCTCGTAGGCGGGCGGCGCCCAGCGGACGTAATCGCCCATCCCCGTGTCCTCGACCTTGATCACGTCCGCCCCGAAGTCGGCGAGCAGCAGCGAGCAGAAGCCGCCCGGGAGCAGCCGCGAGAGGTCGAGGACGCGGATGCCGTCGAGCGCGCCGCTCATGCCGCGGCGCGGGCCGGCAGCGCGAGCAGCTCGCGCGCCTCGTCGACGGTCGCGGGCCGGCGCCCCACGTCCTCGGTCATGCGGCGGGCGCGAGCGATCAGCTCGCCGTTGGAGCGCGCCATCGCGCCGTCCGGCAGGTAGAAGTTGTCCTCGAGGCCGACGCGGACGCTGCCGCCCTGGGTCAGCGCCGCGGCGACGAGCAGCCACTGGACGCGGCCGATGCCGATCACGCCCCAGTGGTGGCGGCCGTCGGGCAGGTTGTCCGCCATCGCGAGCAGGTTGCGGGCGGTCGGCTGGACGCCGCCGACGACGCCCATCACGAAGTCGACGTGCAGCGGCGGCTCGAGCACCCCCATGTCGATCAGCGGCCACAGGCTGCCGACGTGGCCGGTGTCGAAGCACTCGTGCTCGGGCTTGATCGCGAGCTCGCGCATCGCCTCGAGCAGCGCGACGATCTCCTCGAACGGGTTGGCGAACACCGCCTTGAACACGAAGTCCCTGCGCTTGCGCGAGTACTTCGCGTAGTTCATCGAGCCCATGTTGAGCGCGGCGACGTCGGGCCGGCAGGCGCGCAGGTAGGCGATGCGCTTCTCGACCGGCACCCCGAGCGCGCCCGTGGAGAAGTTGATGATCGCGGCGTCCCCGACCTCCGCCCGGATCGCGTCGGCGATGGCCTGGAAGTCCTCCACCTCGTAGGACGGCGTGCCGTCGGGCCGCCGCGCGTGGATGTGGATGTGCACGCCGCCCTCGTCGACGATCCGCCGTGCCTCGGCGGCGTACTCCTGCGGCGTGTACGGGATCTCCGGGCACTGCTCGCGGTCGGCCAGCGCGCCGGAGATGGCGCAGGTCAGGATCACGGGGTCGTCGAGGGCCATCGGCTCCGGGAGTGGGAAGTGGGCAGTGCCACTTCCCACTCTGACGGATGCCCGCGACACGCGCAACGCCGCCCTGCCCACCTCGAACGTCCCGCAATCCGCGTCCTGACCCGGATTCCGGGACGTTCGGCGGGTGAGGGGGTTGACGAAGAAGTGAGTGGCTACTAACCTGCGTGGCATGTGCCACTCGAGCCGCCACCGCCGCCGGCACGACGCCGCGCGAAGCCACCACCGCCCGCCCGCGGACCCGGGCGTCCGCGCCGCCGACGCCGACCGCGAGCACACGTCGGGGGAGCTGCGCCGTCACGCCGCCGACGGCCGCCTGAGCTACGAGGAGCTCGACGAGCGTCTCGGCCGCGCCGCGGCGGCGGTCACCCTCGGCGACCTCGCCGCGCTGACCTCCGACCTCCCCCGGCTCGGCGCCGCCGAGGAGCGGCGGGCGAGCGCGTCCGCCGAGCTGCGCGAGCACGTTCGCTCGTACCTGCTCGTCATGGCGCTCCTGGTCGGCATCTGGGCCGCCACCGGCGCCGAGTACTTCTGGCCGGTCTGGCCCATGCTCGGCTGGGGCTTCGCCGTGGCATCGCACGCCGCGGCGGCGCGCGCCGCGTCGCGGCCGCGCGGCGGGCGCGCGCGGGTGGTGTAGCTCGACGAGTCCGCCGTCGCGGCTAGCGGGTCGCGGCGGGAGCCTGCGCGCCGGCCGTGTCGAACGGCGGGGGCCCGAGGATCTCGATGCAGCTCGACCGCTCGGCGACGCGGCGCAGCCGCTCCCAGTCGGCGGGGCGGGGATCCTCGCCGGCGGCGACGGGCTCACCGCACTCGCGGTAGAAGCTCTCGCCGCTGCCCGGCGTCTGCACCGTCAGGATGTGCGCGCGCTCGGACGTGACCATGAAGGCGTGCGGGACGCCGCGCGGCGCGATGAACAGCCCGCCCGAGGCGACCCGGTGCTCCTGCCCCTCGACGTTGACCAGCAGCTCGCCGTCGAGCACGTAGATCGTCTCGTCCTGCTCGGGATGGGCGTGGTACGGCGTGACCTTCCCGCGCTCCATGTGGTCCTCGAACATCAGGAACGCGCCGCCGGTCTCCGCCGCGGTGGCCTTCCAGGTGAATACGCCGCCGCCGGCGAACCACATGCGCTCTCCCTCTCCCGCCTGGCGGATGACCGCCACCGCGCCGCTCATGGTGCCTCCCGTGGTTCGTGGAACTTACGTCCCATGATGAACAGTACGGTACCGTGAAGTTCGATGTCAAGCGCGTACGAGCTCAGCGGGCGGACGCGGCAGAAGGCGCGGACGCGGAACGCCCTGCTCGCGGCCGCGCGCGAGCTCCTCGCCGAGGGGGCGAACCTGACGGTCGATCAGGCCGCCGACCGGGCCGAGGTCTCGCGCAGCACCGCGTACCGCTACTTCCCCAACCAGCGGATGCTCGTCGCCGCGCTGCACCCGGAGGTCGACCTTCCGTCGCTGCTCGACGAGCCGGCTCCCGACGATCCGCGCGAGCGGCTGGAGGTCGTGATCGCCCGCTTCACCGACCTCGTGCTGCGGTGGGAGCCCGAGTACCGCGCGCAGCTGCGTCTCTCGCTCGAGCCCGGCGCGGCGGACGAGCAGCTGCCGCTGCGGGGCGGCCGCGGGATCCGCTGGATCGAGGACGCGCTCGCACCCCTGCGGGGCGAGCTGCCCGACGCGGAACTGCGGCGCCTCGTGCTGGCGATCCGTGCGACCACGGGCATCGAGTCCTTCGTCTGGCTGACCGACGTCGCCCGAGTCCCGCGCGAGGAGGCGGTGGAGATCCTGCGCGGCTCGGCGCGCGAGCTGCTCGGGGCCGCCCTCGCGCGGATCGCGTCGCCCGGCTAGCGGACGGCCGCGTCCAGCGTCGCCAGCAGCCCCGCCGCCCGCTGCTCGAGCGTGAAGCGCCCGAGCACGCGCTCGCGCGCGCGCCGCCGCGCGTCCGGCCCCAGCGCGAGCGCCCGGCGCACACCGTCGGCGACGGCCTCCGGCGACGCCTCGGCGATCACGACGCCCGCGTCCCCCACCACCTCGGGCAGCGCGCCCGAGTCCGTGACCACCGGGACGCAGCCGGCGAGCATCGCCTCGGCGACCGCCATCCCGAAGCCCTCGTGGCGCGACGCCTGCACGTACACGGCGGCACCCGCGTAGGCCTGCCCCAGCTCGTCGTCGGAGAGGAAGCCGGCGAGCCGGACGTTCGGCGCCGCCGCCGCGCGCAGCCGCTCGGCCGCGGCCGCGTCGTCGACGCGCCCGGCCAGGGTGAACGGCACGTCCGGGAGCAGCGCCGCGGCCCGCACGAACGGCTCGAGACCCTTGCGCGCGAGGTTCGGGCCGTCCACCACCCCGACCGTGAGCGCCCCCGCGCGCGGCGCGTCCACGTCGACCGTCCCCGCCAGGTCGGGCACGCCGTGGTGGACGACGTCGATCGCCGCCCGCGGGCCGGCGACCGCCCGCGCCTCGCGGGCGCCGGACTGCGAGTTGGCCATCAGGCGCGTCGCGCGCCGCAGCGCCCACCGGCTGGCCCGCCGCGCCACGGGCCGCAGCTGCATGCCGTAGCCCGCGTCCGGCACCGCCGCGACGTCGTAGCCGCCCGTGATGACCACGGACGGCTTGCGCAGCAGCCAGGCGGCCGTGACCGGCAGGACCGAGTGCCACCCGGCGAACCAGCAGACGACGGCGTCGGCGCGCGCGGCCTCCACCAGCGCCCGCGGGTGCGGCCGGCCACCGAGGTCGACGATCTCGTGGCCGGCGGTGGCGAGCGCGTCGCGGTCGATGTCGACGAACCGCGAGCCGCGCCCGTAGACGAACAGCAGCCTCACGCCGGGACGGGCGGCGCCGCCACCCGGTCGGCCCACAGCGCCAGGGACATCAGCCCCCACAGCTGGCGGGACAGGTCCTCGCGGCCCTGGACGTGCGCGTCGAGCACGCGCCGGGCGGCGGCCGGGTCGATCAGCCCGCCGGCGTTCGACCCGAGCACCTCGCGCGCGAACGGCTCCAGCGGGCCGCGCAGCCAGGCGGCGGCCGGGATCGAGAAGCCGCGCTTGCGCCCCCGGACGATCTCGCGCGGCACGAGCGGCTCGGCGGCGGCGCGCAGCAGCCGCTTCTTGGCGAAGCCGCGCACCTTGGCGCTGGTCGGAAGGGCCAGCGCCAGCGCCGTCACCTCCGTGTCCAGGAACGGGACCCGCGCCTCCAGCGAGTGGGCCATGCTCATCCGGTCGGTCTTCACCAGCAGGTCGTCGACCAGGTAGATCGCGCGGTCGACGTCCTGCAGCCGCGCGAGCTCGTCGGCGCCGGCCGTCTCGGCGTACGCCGCGCGGTAGACGTCGAGCGGATCCGCCCCGCCGCGCGAACGCATCAGCTCGGCGCGCGCGTCGGGCGCGAAGATCTCCTTCCAGCCGTGGTGGCGCTCGAGCGGCGGCAGGTGCGCCGCCCGCACGAAGCGCTTGAGCTTGTAGTCGAGCGAGACGCGCTTCGACGACGAGGGCAGCCGCTGCACCACCGGCCCGGCCAGCGGGGCGATCCGGCCGAGGCCGGGACGGCCGGCCAGCAGGTCGGCGACGTAGGTCTCGTAGCCGCCGAACAGCTCGTCGCCGCCCTCGCCCGACAGCACGACCTTGACGTGCTGGGAGGCCAGCTCGGACACCAGGTAGGTCGGCAGCGAGCTCGAGTCGGCGAACGGCTCGTCGAAGGCCGCGACGAGCCTGGGCAGCAGCTCGGCGGCGTCGGGCTCGACCACCAGCTCGTGGTGGTCGGTGCCGTAGCGCTCGGCGACGAGCCGCGCCATGTCGAGCTCGTTGAACGAGCGCTCCTTGAAGCCGATGGAGAACGTCGCCACGCGGTAGCCGGACTCCTGCGCCGCCAGCGCCGCCAGCAGCGACGAGTCGACGCCGCCCGACAGCAGCACGCCGACCGGCACGTCGGAGACCAGATGCGCGCGCACGGAGTCGCGCATCCGCTCGCGCAGCTCGGCCGCCAGCACCGCGAACGGCTCGCGCCGGACCTCGGCCGCCGGCACGGGCTTCGGCCGGGCGAAGCGCTCCACCCGCACGGCGCCGCCCTCGGCGATCAGCAGGTGGCCGGGCGGGAGCTTGCGCGCGGCGGCGTAGATGGTCAGCGGCGCCGGGATCGAGTTGAAGGCGAGGAACGCCTCCACGGCGTCGAGGTCGACCTCGTGGCTCGCGCGCGGCCGGCGCTGCAGCGCCTTGAGCTCGGAGGCGAAGGCCAGCGTCCCGCCGTCGGTCGAGTAGTACAGCGGCTTGATCCCGAAGCGGTCCCGCGCGAGCACGAGCCGGCGCCGGCGCGCGTCCCAGATGGCGACCGCGAACATCCCGCGCAGCTTCTCGGCGAAGGCGAGCCCGTGCTCCTCGTAGAGGTGCGCGATCACCTCGGTGTCCGAGCGGGTGGCGAAGACGTGCCCGCGCAGGTCGTCGCGCAGCCGCTCGTGGTTGTAGATCTCGCCGTTCTGGACCACGGTGACGGAGCCGTCCTCGGTCGAGACCGGCTGGTGGCCGTGCGCGACGTCGATGATCGACAGCCGCCGCGCCGCGAGCGCCACCGGCCCGTCGGCGAACGCGCCGGCCTCGTCGGGCCCGCGGTGCACCATGGCGTCGCGCATCGCGACCGCCGCCCCGGCGTCGACCGGCCCCGCGCCGTCGAGCGCGAGCAGCCCCGCGATGCCGCACATCGCCTAGCTGCTCCACTTGCCCGAGACCACGTAGTACGCGGTCTGGGCGATCACGGAGACGTACAGGCGCACGGAGCGGTCGGCGATGAACTCGAAGTCGTGCGCGAGCTTCTCCGCCCACGACATCTCGCGCGACAGCCGCAGCTGCGCGAAGCCCGTGAGGCCGGGGCGCACGACGAGGCGCTGCCAGTAGGCCGGGATCTCGCGCGAGAGGTCCTCGAAGAAGGTGGGCCGGATCGGGCGCGGCCCGACGATGCTCATGTCGCCGGTGAGGACGTTCCACAGCTGCGGCAGCTCGTCGAGCTTCGTCGCGCGCAGCACGCGCCCGACGCGCGTCTGCTCGCCCGCGGTCAGCTGCGTGAGCTCGGCGCCGTAGTGCGGGCCGAGCCGGGTCTCGGCGTCGGCCGACAGCGTGCGGAACTTGTACATCGTGAAGATGCGCCCTGCCATCCCGACGCGCCGGCCGCGGTAGAGGACCGGCCGCCCCGTGCTGAGGACGGCGAGCGCGCACACGCCGAGCACGGGCGCGAGCACCACGAGCGCGGTGCCGGCGATGGCGACGTCGAGCGCGCGCAGGATCACGTCGACCGGCCGGCGCTCGAACGTGTGCGCCATCCGCGCATAGCGCTCGACGAGCGTCTCGTGCGCGGGCTCCACCGGCGCGGGGGCGGTCGCGCGATCGGCCACGCTCACCCCGCCGCCCCCAGGATCATGTCCACGAGCACCTGCGGGTCGCGCCGGTGCCGCACGCGGCCCTCGCCGCGGTGCTTGACGACGTCGAGCGCGCGCGGGTCGGTCAGCGGCCGCAGCCGGTTCTCGCGGATCAGCGTCTCGTCGACGCCGCCCAGGCGGCCGCCGTAGATCGTGTAGACCGGCGTGCCGAGGGCGACCGCCTCGCGGTTCATGGTCCCGCCGGCCGAGACCACCAGGTCGGCGAGCGCGATCAGGCTCTGGGCGTCGACGGCGCGCTCGGGCACGATCAGCGAAGGGAACTGCAGGCTGCGGACGTACTCGCGCTGCGCGGGCGTGCGCGGCACGACGACGGCGTGCACGTCGTCGCGGCTGCCGAGCTCGGCGAGCACCGCCGGGAACAGCCGGTTGGACTTGCGGTGGTACAGCGAGACGTCGGGCGGCGGGCGCAGCACGACGACCACCCGCTCGGGATCGACGCCGAGCGCGGGCAGCACCTCCGGGTCGGCCTCGAAGTCCGCGAGGTAGTACTCCTCCTTGAGGCCCGGGTACTGGACGAGCTTGCCGTCGCGGGCGCCGTAGCGCTCGAGCCGCTCGGCCGGGATCGCGTCCGGCGTCATCACCCGCCGCGCCAGCCGGCAGCCGATGTGGTGCTGCTGCGTCGCCCATTCGTAGTCGAACGTGTTGACCGCCGGGATCCGCAGCGACGCCGCCGCCAGCGCGAGGTCGTTGGAGCCGTGGGCGACCGCCAGGTCGAACCCGCCGCGGCCGAAGCCGCGCATGTAGCGCGTGCGCCGCAGCAGCTCGACGATCTTGCGCACGCGCGAGGCGCCGCCGTGGCGGCCGACCGCGATGTGCTCGATTCCGTGGCGCTCGAGCAGCTCGAGCGTCTGGGCGTAGTCGCGCGCGGTCACGACCACGTCGTGGCCGGCGTCCCGCAGGCGCTCGATCACCGGCCGGAACACGACCGGGTGCGCCGGCGCCGTCATGTCGAACCAGAGCCGCATGGTGCCGTGGGCGCGTGCGCCGGGGGTCAACCCTAGCGTGCGGCGGATGCCGCGCCCGCACCCGTCCCCGACCCTGCCGCTGTACGTCGGCGGGTTCATCGGGCCGTTCGGCGGCGCGGTGCTGGCCGTCCTGATCCCGCAGCTGCGCGACGCCTTCGGCGCCACGACGGCCGAGGTCGCGGCCGCGATCCCCGCGTACCTGGTGCCGTTCGCGCTGCTGCAGCTCGTCTCGGGGACGATCGGCGAGCGGCTCGCCGCCGCCGCGTCGTCCGCGCGGGCTACGTCGCCTACGCGCTGTTCTCGCTCGGCGCGGCGCTGGCGCCGTCGATCGAGGCGTTCCTCGCCCTGCGCGCGCTGCAGGGCGCGGCCAACGCGTTCCTGACGCCGCTGCTGCTCGCGGGGCTGGCGGAGGTCGTGGACCCCGCGCGGCTCGGCCGCTCCGTCGGGACCTTCGCCGCCGTGCAGACGGCGGCGGTCGCGCTGTCGCCGCTGTGCGGCGGGCTGCTCGGGGAGATCGACTGGCGGCTGGCGTTCCTCCTCCCAGCTGTCGTGTCGCTCGGGCTCGCGTTCTTCGCGCCGGCCGAAGCGACCCGCGACGCGGCCGCCGCCCCCGCCCGCCTGCGCGCGGTGCTGACGCGGCGGGTCGGGCTGCTGTCGGCCGCCGCCTTCGCCGGCTACGCGGGCGTGGCCGGGCTGGCGTTCCTGATCGCCATCCGCGTCGAGGACGCCTTCGGCCTCGGGTCGACCGCGCGCGGCGTGCTGCTGGCCGGCTTCGGCGTGGCCGGCATGGTGCTCGGGCGGCCGTCGGGGCGGCTGGTCGACCGCTTCGGGCGCGTCCCGGTCGCGGTGGCGGGGGCGCTGTCGTGCGCCGTCCTGATCGCCGGCATCGGAGAGGCCGGCTCGGCCGAGGTCACGGCCGTGCTGTGGCTGGCGGCCGGCGCCGGCTCGTCGCTGCTGTGGGCGGGCCTCAACACGCTGGCCATCGAGGCCGTCCCGGGCAATCGCGCGGGCGCGACGTCGGTGTTCTCGGCGTTCAAGTTCGCCGGCAACGCCGCCGCCCCGCTGATGTGGCTGCCGCTGTACGCGATCGACGCGAGCCTCTCGTTCGCCGCCGCCGGGGCGCTGACGGCCGGCGTGGCCGCGCTCGCGCTCGCGCTGCGCACACCCTGAGAGACGTCTCATCGACGCCTCACCGTCGTCTCATCCGGCGCGGGGATCTTGTCTCCCATCAAGTCAACGACCCACGGAGGCAGGCATGAGCTTCTCCAACACCTACCCGGCCGCCCGCGCTTCGTCCGCGAGCACCGGCAGTGACAGCAACAGCGGCCGGCGCCGGCGCCGGCGCCGCCGGCGGCGCCGTCGCCGCAACACGAACTCGGGCCGCAGCACGAACACCTAGGCCCGGACGCCATCCCGCACCCGCGACCCCGCCCCCGGCGGGGTCGCGGCCGTTCTCGCAGACCCGCCACCGATGAACCGACTCCACCGACTTCTCGTTCCCAGCGCCGACGACCAGCAGCTGGTCGCCAGCGCCCCCACCGTCCCGCTGCGCGAGATCTTCCGGCGCTTCTGGCCGTTCGCGCGGCCGTACAAGCGCTGGATCGTGCTCGGGCTGGCGCTGCTCGTGATCGTGCCGGCCATCGAGACGGCCGAGATCTGGCTGTTCAAGCTCGTCATCGACGAGGTCCTCGTCCCGCGCGAGCTCGCGCCGCTGCTGTGGATCGCGCTTGGCTACCTCGGGCTGACGCTGCTCAACGGCGTGCTGTCCTTCGGCGACGACTACGTCGCCACCTGGGTCGGCGAGCGCTTCCTGCTCGACCTGCGCACGCACGTCTTCCGCCACGTGCAGAAGCTGTCGACGCACACGCTCGACCGCCGGCGCCTGGGGGACGTCCTGTCGCGGCTGACCAGCGACATCGCCGCCATCGAGTCGTTCCTGCTGACCGGCCTCGCGGACGGCGTCTCCGCCGTCGCGCGGATCCTGTTCTTCGGGGGCGCGCTGTTCTACCTCGACTGGCGCCTGGCGCTGGCGTCGCTGGTCGTCCTGCCGCTCTTCTACGGGACGGCGCGCCGCTTCTCGCGGCTGATCAAGCACGCCGCGCGCGAGAAGCGCCGCCGCAGCGGCTCGCTCAGCGCCGTCGCCGAGGAGAGCCTCGGCAACGCGGCGCTCGTGCAGAGCCTCAACCGCCAGGACCCCGAGGTCGACCGCTTCCGCGAGCAGAACGAGCGCATCGTCGAGGCCGAGCTGGCGTCGACGCGGATCAAGGGCCTGTTCTCCCCCATCATCGACCTCATCGAGCTGATCGGCGCGATGCTCGTGCTCGCGCTCGGCACGTGGGCGCTGACCCGCGGCGACCTGACGCTCGGCGGGCTGCTCGTGTTCATCGCCTACCTGACGCAGCTCTACGGCCCGATCCGCGACCTCAGCCGCCTGTCGAACACGATCTTCGCGGCCTCGGCCGGCGCCGAGCGCGTGATCGAGCTGCTCGAGGAGCGCCCGAGCGTCGCCGACCGCCCCGGCGCCCGCCCGCTCGGCCGCGTGCGGGGCGAGGTCGCCCTCGACGGCGTCCGCTTCCGCTACCCCGGCGCGGACCGCGACGTGCTCGACGGCGTCGACCTGCGCGTCGCGCCCGGCGAGACGGTGGCGCTGGTCGGCCCGAGCGGCGCCGGCAAGTCGACGCTGACGCGGCTGCTGCTGCGCTTCGACGACCCGACCGCCGGCGCGGTGCGGCTCGACGGCATCGACCTGCGCGACGCGACGCTGGAGTCGGTGCGCGAGAACGTCGGACTGCTGCTCCAGGAGACCATGCTGCCCGACGTGACGGTGCGCGAGGCGATCGAGCACGGCCGGCCCGGCGCCTCCGACGCCGAGATCGAGGCGGCGGCGCGCGCCGCCGGCGCCGACGAGTTCGTCCGCGCGCTTCCCGACGGCTACGGCACCCGCCTCGGGCAGCGCGGACGGCGCCTGTCGGGCGGCCAGCGCCAGCGGATCGCCATCGCGCGCGCGCTGGTGCGCGACACGCCGGTGCTCGTGCTCGACGAGCCGACCACCGGCCTCGACGCGGCCGCCAAGGCGGCGGTGCTCGGGCCGCTGCGGACCCTGGCCGGCAGCCGCACCACGATCGTCATCTCCCACGACCCGGACGTGATCTCCTGGGCCGACCGCGTCGTGTCGGTCGAGGACGGGCGCCTGGTGGAGGCGGTGCCGGCGTGAGGCCCGCGGACGCGATCCCCCCGGGCGACCTGCTCGGGCCCGGCTACGAGGCGATCGAGCACCTCGCCCGCTCGAACGTGCTCGACGTCTACGACGCGTGGTCGGTCGAGCGTGGCTGCCGCGTCGTGGTCAAGACGCTGTGCCCGGAGCGCCGAAGCGACCGCCGCGCCCGCGCCGCGCTGGTGCGCGAGGGCCGGCTGCTCGCCCGCCTCACCCATCCGCACCTCGTGCGCTGCTACGAGGTCGTGCGCGAGCCGCATCCGGCGATCGTGCTCGAGACCCTGCGCGGCGAGACGGTCGCGCACCTGGTCGAGCGGCGCGAGCGGCGGCTGACGTCGCTGGAGCTGGCGTTCCTCGGCCTGCACCTGTGCTCGGGGCTCGGATACCTGCACGCGCGCGGGATCGTCCACCTCGACGTCAAACCCTCCAACGTGATCGCCGAGGCGGGCCGGGCGAAGCTGATCGACCTCAGCGTGGCGCGGCGCCCCGGCCGCTGCCCGGCCGGCGTCGGCACCTGGTGCTACCTGGCGCCGGAGCAGGCGCGCGGCGGCGACGTCGGGCCCGCGGCCGACGTCTGGGGCGTGGGCGGGCTGCTGTTCGAGGCCGCCACCGGCGAGTGCGCCTTCGATGACGCCGGCGACGACGCGGACTACCCGCAGCTCGAGCGCCGGGCCGAGCCGGTGCGGCGCCTGCGCCCGCGGCTGCACCCGGCGCTCGTGGACGCCGTCGACGCCGCGCTGGATCCGGACCCGGCGCGGCGCCCGACCCTCGCGCAGCTCGCGGCCCGGCTGGAGGACGCCGCGCGCCTGCCGCGCACCGAGCGCCGGCTCGGCGCCGCTCAGGGCTCGAGCCGGTAGCCCATTCCGCGCACGCTGGCGATCCGCTCCTTGCCGATCTTCCTGCGCAGGTAGCCGACGTAGACCTCGACCACGTTGGAACCGGGGTCGTAGTCGTAGCCCCACACCTGGTTGAGCAGCTGCTCGCGGCTGAGCACCTGCCCGGGGTGGCGGAAGAACGCCTCGGCCAGCGCGAACTCCCGCGCGCTCAGCTCGGCCACGTGGTCGTCGCCCACGTGCGCGCGGCGGGTGCGCAGGTCGAGCCGGGCGTCGCCGACCTCGAGCACCGTCGCCTCGGGCGCCCGCTCGGTCCGCAGGCGCGCGCGGATGCGCGCCAGCAGCTCCTCGAAGCGGAACGGCTTCGCGACGTAGTCGTCGGCGCCCCCCTCGAGCCCGGCCACGGTGTCGGACTCGCCGTCGCGGGCGGTGAGGATGATCACCGGCAGGCGCCGGTCGGTCTCGCGCAGCGCGCGCAGGACCTCGAACCCGTCGCGGCCCGGCAGCCCGATGTCGAGGATCAGCAGGTCGTGCTGGCCGGAGCGGGCGGCCGCCAGCGCCCGCTCGCCGTCGTCGACCACCGTGGTGCTGAAGCCGCTGGCCTGCAGGCCCTTCTCCAGAAACGACGCGATGCGCCGCTCGTCCTCTGCGATCAGGATCGAAGTCATGGCTGGTCCATCGGGATGATGACGGTGAAGGTGGCGCCCTGGCCCGGGCGGCTGTCGAGCTCGACGCGGCCGCCGTGGGCCGCCGCGATCGCGCGCACGATCGCCAGCCCGAGGCCGGAGCCGTCGGCGCGCGTGCCGTCGCCGCGGGCGAAGCGCTCGAAGATCGCCTCCTGCTGGTCGAGCGGGATGCCGTCGCCCTGGTCGCGCACCCAGAACCGGGCCTCGTCGCCGGCCACGGCGGAGCCGATCTCGATCGCGTCGCCGTTCCGGGTGTGACGGATCGCGTTGTCGGCGAGCTGCACGATCGCCTGCGTCACCCGCTGGCGGTCGGCGACCATCACGCCGCGGCCGGTGCCCGCCGGCCGCCACTCGCGCGGCGCCATGGCACGCGCCTTGGCGAGCAGCTCCTCGGTGAGGTCGCCGACGTCGACCGTCTCCAGGCGCAGGAAGTCCGGCCGCTCGGCCTTGGCGATCAGCAGCAGCTCGTTGACGAGCCGCGCCATGCGGTCGAGCTCGTCCGTCACCAGCTCGACCGTCTCCCGGCGCTCCTGCGGGTCGTCGCCCAGCAACTCGAGGTGCCCGCGGATGATGGTGACCGGGGTGCGCAGCTCGTGCGCGGCATCGTCGAGGAAGCGCTTCTGCGCGCCGAAGGCGGCTTCGAGGCGGTCGAGCATCGCGTTGAACGTGGCGGCGAGGGCGGCGATCTCGTCCGCTCCCTGCACCGGGATGCGCTTCGTGAGGTCGGTCTCGGAGATCTCGCGGGCGGTGCCGGTCACGCTCCGCACCGGGCGCAGGACGCCCTCGGCGAGCCGCCACGCGAGCAGCGAGCCGAACAGCAGGACCGCGAGCGCGACGCCGCCGACCGCGTTGAGGGCCGGGCGCAGCTGTGCCTCGAGGCGGTCGCTGAACTGCGCGACGACGAACACGCCGCGGGTGCGGCCGCCCGCGCGCAGGGGGACGCCGAGGTACTCGACGGTCCCGGCCGGCGTCTCGACGCGCCCGCGCTCCGGAGCCTCCAGGCGCCCCCAGCGCGCGGTCAGGCGCGTGTCGCGGTCGAGCCGGTAGGGGACGACGGCGCGGCTGCGCAGGAACGGGCGGCCGTCGACGAAGGTCACGAACGCCTCGCTGGCCGCCGGCACGTTGCGCTGCAGGAACACGCGGAAGACGCGGTCGACCCGCGGACCGAAGCGGCGGGCGGTCGCCGGGTCGATCCCGCGGGCGAGCCGCCGCAGCTCCGTCACCTCCTGGCGCAGGTCCTGCTCGATGCGGTCGTGCAGCTGCGCGCGCAGCACCTCGCGGCCGACGAGCACGCTGGCGAGCGTGGCGAGCGTCAGCAGCCCCACGTAGGCCAGCAGGAAGCGCGTCCGCAGCCCGCGCAACCGGCGGGCGCCGCGCGCCGCGTCAGTCGTCGTCACCGTCGTCGCCGTCGTCGTCGTCGTCTCCGTCGTCATCGTCGTCGTCTCCGGCCGGGGCAGGCTCCGGCGCCGGCGCCGGCGGCGCACCCCCGGCGGGCGTCGGCGCGGGCGCCGCCGTCCGCTGCGGCTGCGGCCGCCGCGGCTGCCGCGGGGCCGCCGTGGGGGCCGGCGCCGCCGTGGCGGCCGGAGGCGAGCCGGGCGTCGAACGCGTCGATGGCGCGCTCGGCCGCTGCTGCGTCGCCCGCGAGCGCTGCCGCTCGCGCCGCGGCCGCGCGCGCTCGCGGGTGCGCTCGCGCCGCTCGCGCCGCTCCCGTCCCGTCGGCGCCTCGACGGTCCGCTCGCCGGACTCCAGCAGGATCGCCGGCACCGGCTCGGGCTCGGTGGCGCGCAGCACGGAGGAGAGGCCGACGGCCGCGACGGCCCCCGCCGCAGCGGCGAGCACGAGGAGGAGCACCTGCTTCACGAGACATCGGAGTCTCCCGTACCGCGATGGCGCGGAGATGAGGCGCAGATGAGAGAACTCTCATCCACTTGCGGCCTGATCCGTTCCGGCATCGCCACGCGAGGTCAGGCCGGGCCGGACTGCGCAAGAACGCACGTGAGCACGGTGGCGTCCGCCGCTCGCGGGACGGCGGACGCGATCGCACTCACGTCTGCTTTTGCGCAATCCGGTCCGGTTCGACGTCGCCACGCGAGGTGCAACCGGATCACGGTCGGGCGCGCGGCGGCTAGACGGGCACGACGCCGTGGCGCTTCCACGGCCGCTCGACGACCTTGTTCTCGGCCATCTCGAGCGCGCGGCAGATGACCGGCCGCGTCTCGCGCGGGTCGATGACGTCGTCGATCATGTCGTTGCGGGCCGCGATGTAGACGTCGATGATCGACCGGTAGGCCTCGATCAGCTCGCGCTTCTTGGCCGCCGGGTCCTCGGCCTCCTCGACCTGCTTGCGGAAGACGATCTCGACGGCGCCCTCGGCGCCCATCACCGAGATCTCCGCGGTCGGCCAGGCGACGATCAGGTCCGGCTCGTACGCGCGGCCGCACATGACGTAGTAGCCGGCGCCGTAGGCCTTGCGCAGCACGACCGTGATCTTGGGGACCGTCGCGTTGGCCACCGCGTGCAGCATCTTCGCCCCGTGGCGGATGATGCCCGCCTGCTCGACCTTCGTGCCGACCATGAACCCCGGCACGTCCTGCAGGAACACGAGCGGGATCCCGAAGGCGTTGCAGAGGTTCACGAAGCGTGCCGCCTTGTCGGCGGAGTCGTTGTCGAGGATGCCGCCGAGCTGGCGCGGCTGGTTGGCGACGATCCCGACGGGGCGGCCGCCGAAGCGGGCGAAGCAGGTGATGATCGTCTTCGCCCACTGGGGCTTGAGGTCGAAGTACTCGCCGTCGTCGACGATCCGGCGGATCACGTCGTACATGTCGTACGGCTTGCGGTTGGACTCCGGCAGGACGTCGAGCAGCTCGTCGTCCATGCGGTCGATCGGGTCGCTGGTCAGGCGCACCGGCGGCGCCTCGCGGTTGTGCGACGGGAAGTACGAGAGGTACTGCTTGATGCGCAGGATGCACTCCTCGTCGTCGGCCACCTCGAGGTCGCCGACGCCCGACTTGCGGCAGTGCACGCGCGAGCCGCCGAGCTCCTCCTGCGTGACGTCCTCGCCGACGGCCGCGCGCACGAGGTGCGGTCCCGCCAGCGCCATCGAGCCGCGGCCCTTGACCATCGGCACGAAGTCGGCCAGCCCCGGGATGTAGGCGGTGCCGGCCGCGCACGGTCCCATCAGCGCCGCCACCTGCGGGATGACGCCGCTCATGATCACCTCCTCGCGGAACAGGTGGCCCGACCCGGCGAACAGCGAGCCCACCGCCTCCTGGATGCGCGCGCCCGCCGAGTCGAGCAGCCACACGAACGGCATCCGCTTCGACAGCGCCAGCTCGCGCAGGCGGGTGACCTTCAGCTCGCCGGTCATGCCCATCGACCCGGCCATGACCGTGAAGTCGTACGCGCACACCGCGACCATGCGGCCCTCGACGCGCCCGTAGCCGGTGATGACGCCGTCGGCCGGCGCCTCCTTGCCCTCCAGCCCGCGGACGGCGAAGTGGATGCCCCCGTGGATGCCGAGCTCGGTGAACGTGTTCTCGTCGACGAGCAGGTCGATGCGCTCGCGCGCCGTCAGCTTGCCCGCGGCGTGCTGGCGCTCGATCTTCTCGGGGCCGCCGCCGAGCCGGGCCTTCGCGCGCCGCGCGTGCAGCTCCTCGACGAGCGGGCGCAGGATCGACTGCGGCCTGGAGGTCTCGGTCACGCCCGCACCCCCGCCAGCAGCGGCATCACCGCGTCGGCGGCCAGGCCGGCCAGCCGCTCGCGCTCGTCCTCGTCCTCCGGCGCCTCGAAGGCCGTGATCTCCAGGCCGACGATCCGGCCGGCCGCCTGCGCGACCTCGTCGAGCAGCCGCGTGAGGCCCTCCTCGCTGAGGCCGCCGGCGGCCGGGAACTTCGCCGGGAAGACGTCGGGGTCGAGCACGTCGAGGTCGAGGTGGACGTAGACGTCGGCGCCGTCGACGGCGTCCGCCACCTCGCTGAAGCGCTCCACGCGCGACACGCCCGCGAGGTCGAGCTCCGCCCGCTCGCCCGGGTCGAGGTCGCGCGCCCCGACCATCACCACGCGCGCCGGGTCGAAGGCGCCGGCGAACCCGGTCTGCCAGCGCCCGCACGCGCCGGCCAGGCACATCCCGCCGAGGAAGCCGCTGCGCGTCGTGCGCGGGGTGTTGAAGTCGCCGTGCGCGTCCAGCCACAGCACGCGCGCGTCCGGCAGCAGCCGCGCCACCGTGGGCAGCGTCGTCAGGCAGATCGAGCAGTCCGACGCGCACAGGATCGGGAAGCGCTCGTCGCCGAGCGCGTCCTCGACCTGGCCGCCCGCCTCGAGGATGCAGCCGCGCGAGTCGCGCAGGTCGTCCTCGAAGCCGGCGTCGCGCGGCTCGCCCGGCGAGCCGATCATGCGCGCCGAGTCGCCCAGGCGGTCCGCCAGCAGCTCGGCGAGCGTCGCCGCGCCGCGCGCGCCGCCCGGCGAGCGATCCGACGTGCGGCACAGCAGCGCGACGATCGAGAAGCTCATCGGCCCGTCCACACCGGCTCGCGCTTCTCCATGAAGGCGCGCACGCCCTCCTGGATGTCGTCGGTGGCGAAGGCGAGCGCGAGCTGCGCGCGCAGGTAGTCGAGCGCGTCGGCCAGCGGCATGTCCTGCTGGCGGAACATCGCGTCCTTGCCGAGCTTCATCAGCAGCGGCGACTTGGCGGCGAGCCTGCCCGCCCAGTCGGCGACGGCGGCGTCGAACTCCCCGGCCGGCACGACCCGGTTGACGATCCCGATCCGCTCGGCCTCCTCGGCGGAGATCTGCTCGCCGAGCAGCAGCAGCTCGTTGGTCTTCTTGCGCCCGACGTTGCGGTAGATGAGCGCCATGATCATGAACGGGAACACCCCGACGTTGATCTCGGGCGTGCCGAAGCGGACGCCCTCCCGGGCCACGATCAGGTCGCAGGCCAGCGCGAGGCCGAGCGCGCCCGCGAGCACGTGGCCGTTGGCGGCGCACAGCGACGGCTTGCCGAGCGAGCCGATGAGCGTGAACAGCGCCGGGAAGCGCTCGATGGCCGCGAACTTGTGCGCGAGCGGCACGTCGGCCGCGAAGCCCTTGAGGTTCCCGCCCGACGAGAACACCTTGTCGTGCGTCGAGGTGAGCACGACGCAGCGGACGGCGTCGTCGTCGCGCGCCTGCGTGAAGGCGGCGATCAGCTCGTCGAGCAGCTCGTCGGAGAGCGCGTTGCGCGTCTCGGGCTGGTCGAGCGCGATCGTCGCGACCCCGCTCGAGACGTCGTAGCGCACGGTCTCGTAGGCCATGGGTCGGAAACCTACGCCCCCGGCGCGGGCGCGCGCCGGCTCGTCCCCGGAGCGGGAAGTGGGAAGTGTCACTGTTCACTTTGCCGGCGGCAGGCGATACCGTCAGCGCATGAGCACGCCCGCCGCCGACGTCCTGAAGCCCGACTTCTCCGCCAAGCGCCGCCACTTCATCTTCACGGACGAGCACGAGCAGCTGCGGGAGTCGATCCGCAGCTTCGTCAGCAGGGAGCTGCGGCCGCACGCGGCGGAGTGGGAGGAGACGACGTTCCCGGACTCGGTCTTCCGGCGGATGGGCGAGCTCGGCTTCCTCGGCCTCGACAAGCCCGAGCAGTACGGCGGCCAGGGCGGGGACTACTTCTCGGCGCTCGTGCTCGCCGAGGAGATGACGGGCTCGGAGAGCGGCGGCCTGGCGATGGGCGTCGCGGTGCACACCGACATGGCGATGCCGCCGATCCTCGCCTTCGGCACCGAGGAGCAGAAGCAGGAGTGGGTCGTGCCGGCGATCGCCGGCGAGAAGATCCTCTGCCTCGGCATCACCGAGCCCGACGCGGGCTCCGACGTGGCGAACATCAAGACCCGCGCCGTCCGCGACGGCGACGACTGGGTCATCAACGGCTCCAAGACCTACATCACCAACGGCCACCGCGCGGACGTGATCGTCCTCGTCACCCGCACCGACCTCGACGCGGGCTACGACGGCTTCACGCTGTTCCTCGTGCCGATGGACGCGCCCGGCGTCATCCGCGAGGAGAAGCTCGAGAAGCTCGGCATGCACGCCTCCGACACGGCGCTGCTCGCCTTCCAGGACGTGCGCGTGCCCGATTCCGCCGTGCTCGGCCAGGTCGGCAAGGGCTTCTACCACATCATGTGGGAGCTCCAGTCGGAGCGGATGATCGGCGCCGCGGGCTGCGTCGCCGGCGCCCAGCGCGCGTTCGACAAGACGCTGCAGTACGCGATGGAGCGCACCGCCTTCGGCCGCCCGATCGGCAAGTTCCAGGCGATCCGCCACAAGTTCGCCGACATGGCGACGAAGATCGAGGCCGCGCGCCAGCTCACCTACGCCACCGCCTGGCGCTTCGCCAACGGCGAGTACCCCGTCCGCGAGATCTCGATGGCCAAGCTGCTGTCCGCGCGCGTGTTCTGCGAGGTCGCCGACGAGTGCCTGCAGATCCACGGCGGCGCCGGCTACATGAAGGAGTACGGCATCGAGCGCGTCTGGCGCGACGCCCGCCTGAACCGCATCGGCGCCGGCACCGACGAGATCATGCTCGACGTCATCGGGCGCTCGTACGGGCTGTAGGGCGGCCCTGACGCCGGCCCGGGCGCTAGTGCGCCGCTGCGAGCTGCCCGGACAGGCTGCTGTGCAGCTGCTCGCTGCGGCGGTTCAGGCCGGTGATCTCCACCTCGACGCCGTGGCGGCGGTAGTGGGTCTCGATGGCGTCGAGCGCGGCCACCGCCGACGCGTCCCACACGTGCGCCCGTGACATGTCGATGATGACCCGCGGCGGGTCGCCGGCGAAGTCGAAGGCGTCGATGAGCTCCTGGTCGGAGGCGAAGAACAGCTCGCCCGTCACGGAGTAGATGCTCGTCGTGCCGTCCGGGTCGACGACCCGGTCGACCTCGACGAGGTTCGCGGCGCGCCGCGCGAAGATCGCCATCGCCGTCAGGACGCCGAGCCCCACGCCGATGGCGAGGTTGTGGGTGGCGACCGTCGCGGCGACGGTCACGGCCATGATCAGCGTCTCGCCGGGCGGGAGCCGCCGCAGCGTCGCGGGGGCGACGCTGTGCCAGTCGAACGTCGACGCCGACACGAGGATCATGACCGCCACGAGCGCGGCCATCGGGATGACCGCGACCACGCTGCCGAGCCCGACGACGAGGATCAGCAGGAAGACTCCGGCCGAGAAGGTCGACAGCCGCGTGCGCGCGCGGGACGCCTTCACGTTGATCATCGTCTGGCCGATCATCGCGCAGCCGGCCATGCCGCCGAAGAAGCCGGTCACGACGTTGGCGATGCCCTGGCCGCGGGACTCCCGCTCCTTGTCCGACCGCGTCTCGGTGATGTCGTCGACGAGCTTCGCCGTCATCAGCGACTCGAGCAGCCCGACGGCCGCCAGCGTCAGCGAATACGGGGCGACGATCGCGAGCGTCTCGAGCGACAGGGGCACGGCGGGGATGCCGAGCACGGGCAGCGCCTCGGGCAGCGCGCCCTCGTCGCCGACGGTAGGGAGGTCGATCGCGCCGGCGACGGCGGCCACGGTGAGCACCACGATCGCCACGAGCGGCGCCGGCACCGCCGTCGTGAGCCTCGGCACCGCGTAGATGAGGACGAGCCCGGCCGCCACGAAGGCGTAGCCGAGGGCGCCGCCCTTCGCGAGGTGCGGGATCTGGGCGAGGAAGATCAGGATGGCCAGCGCGTTGACGAACCCGGTCATCACGGATCGCGGCACGAACCGCATCAGCTTCGAGACGCCGAGCGCGCCGAGCACGATCTGGACGGCGCCGGCGACGATCGTCGCGGCCAGCAGGTACTCCACGCCGTGCTGCTCGACCAGGCCGACGACGACGAGCGCCATGGCGCCCGTGGCCGCCGAGATCATCGCCGGGCGGCCGCCGACGATCGCGATGCTCACGGCCATCGTGAAGGAGGCGAACAGGCCGACGCGGGGGTCGACGCCGGCGATGATCGAGAAGGAGATCGCCTCGGGGATCAGCGCGAGAGCGACCACGAGGCCGGCGAGGAGCTCGATGCGCAGCGTGGCGGGTGCGGGCATGCGCACCCCGCGAAGGGGGAAAGTCGACATGAGGGGGAGCGGAGAGCCGTGCTCGGCGCGCGGGGGCGCGCATGGGGGAGCGAGGACGGGTCCTGCGAAGACAACTCCCGCAGCAGCCGCCAGTTACGGCCCGATGCCCGCCGCCGCCGGCCGGGGTACGCCGCCGAACACCTCGGGAACCGGTGCGTGACACCATGCGGACGGGTGCTGCGGCTGCCGGACGACTGGGTGTGGGACAGCTGGATCGCCGACGACGGCGACCGCTACCACTTGTTCTTCCTGAAGGCGCCGCGGGCGCTGAAGGACCCGGAGCTGCGGCACACGGCGGCGACGATCGGCCACGCCACCTCGCGCGACCTCGTCGAGTGGGAGGTGCACGCCGACGCGCTGCTGCCCGCGGCGAAGCGCTGGGACGACCTCGCCCTGTGGACGGGGTCGGTGGCGCGCGCCGACGATGGCACCTGGCGGCTGTACTACACCGCGGTCGGCACGGCGTCCGGCCACGGGATCCGCGACCAGCGCATCGGGCTGGCGGAGTCGGACGACCTGGCGGCGTGGCGGCGCGTGGGCGAGCGGCCGCTGGTGGATCCCGACCCGCGCTGGTACCGCACGCTCGACGAGGACCCGGCGGCGAGCGAGACCTGGCGCGACCCGTTCGTCTTCCGCGACCCGGGCGGCGACGGCTGGCACATGCTCATCAGCGCCCGGGCGTCGGGCGCGCCGCGGCTGCGCGACGGATGTCTGGGGCACGCCCGCAGCGCCGACGGGGTGCGCTGGGAGCTGCAGCCGCCGGTGGCCGCGCCCGGCGGCTTCGGCGAGGTCGAGGTCGCGCAGGTGCGCGAGGTGGGCGGGCGCCCGCTGCTGGTGTTCACCTGCCACCCGCGCGAGCAGGCGCCCGAGCAGGTCGCGCGCTTCGGGCCGCACAGCACGTGGTACGTCGCCGGCGAGTCGCTCACCGGACCGTGGGACCTCGAGGCGGCGCGGCCGTTCGAGCCCGCGCCGGAGCTGTTCGCGGCGCCGCTCGTCCCGCGCCGCGACGGCACGTGGGCGTTCGTCGGCTTCCACCACCGCGACGGCGGCGACGGCTTCGAGATCTGCGACCCGATCGCGGTGGAGCTGCGCGACGGCGAGCTGCGGCGGGTACTGGGTTAGCCGCCGCGACGGCGCCGGTCGCCGGTCGCCGCGCGCGAGCGGCTGCGCGCCGGCGATGGCGCGAAGTTCGGCATATACCCGAAGAAGGCGCCACGACGCCGGCCGCCGCTCCGGGCGCCACGGCGGCCGGGTCGCCACTCGAACCGTGAGAAGTTCGGCCCTATGCCGAACAACTGTGGGTTCGGCGCCGCGGCGCGGGCGGGGCCGGCCGAGGGTCTGACCCCTGCTCGCCCGCGCCAGCCGGGCCGGTGAGGGTCTGGCCCCGACCCCCAGGCAGGTGACGGGTCTGACCCGGCTCCCCGGGCACCCGGCTCGGCGGCCACGGCGAGCGGCTGCGCGCCAGCGATGGCGCGAACTTCGGCATTAAGCCGAAGAAGGCGCCACGGCGGCCGGCCGCGGTCGCGAGCTCACCCTCCGGCGGGTTGGGCGAGGGGTCTGACCCCTGATCGCCTGTGACCCCTGAGCGCCTGCGTCCGCGCGGCGCGGGCGGGGCAGGGTCGAACCCCCGCCGCGCGCGCGGCGCGACCCCGCGCCGCGCCCGCTAGCCCGACCCGCCCTCCACCGGCCGGCCCGCGTCCTTCCACGCCTTGATGCCGCCGTCCATGTGCGCGACGCGCTCGTAGCCCATGTCCTTGAGCATCGCGGCGGCCAGCGCGGAACGGCCGCCGGACGCGCAGTGCAGGATGATCCGCCGGTCGGGCTGGAACTCCTCGCGGTGGTACGGGCTCGTCGGGTCGGCCCAGAACTCGAGCATCCCGCGCGGGGCCTCGACGGCGCCGGCGATCGCGCCGGACGTCTCCCGCTCGCCCGGCTCGCGGATGTCGACGAGCAGCGCGTCGCCCGACTCAACCTCGCGCGCGGCCTCGTCCACGTTCAGGTTCTCGATGCGCTGCTTGGCGGCGGCGACCATCTCGGCGGCTGTCGGCACGGTGACCTCCTCGTCGGGGTTGGCGTCGGGG
>DATLGB010000063.1:0-29357 GCA_035540675.1 Solirubrobacteraceae bacterium
GTCAGCCGTTCTTCGAAGAGCCCTTGCCGCCACCGCTCGAGGCGGCGCGCAGCGCGAAGTCAGCGGTCGCGGTCCCGCCGGAGGGGACGGTCACGTTCTGCGACTTCGAGGCGTAGCCCGACTTGCTCGCCGTGCAGGTCCGGGCACCGGCCGGCACCTGCGCGATGGAGTAACGGCCATCGCTGCCCGTCGACGCCGTGTGGCCGTTGCCGCAGTCGACCAGCGCGCTGGACAGCGCCGCCTTCGAC
Source organism: Solirubrobacteraceae bacterium (assembly GCA_035540675.1). Classification (GTDB taxonomy): domain Bacteria; phylum Actinomycetota; class Thermoleophilia; order Solirubrobacterales; family Solirubrobacteraceae; genus DATLGB01. Next base: position 249 of record DATLGB010000063.1, read on the forward strand.
TTCGAGTCGATGACCTTGCCGGCCACCGCACCGGGCTGCTCGACCACCGACCCGCCGCCGATCCGCTGGCGGATCCACGAGTTGAGCGGATCAGCGCCGACGCGGGCATAGACGCCCGGGTGCTGCGGGACGCCGCAGGCGAAGCCCCACGAAACCACGCCCACCTGCATCAGCTGCCCCGACGCGAGACCGCCGCGGGCCACCATGAGCGGTCCGCCGGAGTCGCCGAAGCACGAGTCCTTGACGCCGAACGGCTCGCCCGCGCAGACCATCGTCGCCGACTCGAAGCCACCGCCGGTGAGGTCGTAGGAGCGCTTGCAGTCGGCGTCGGCCACCATGGGGACGTCCGTTTCGAAGAGCAGACCGGGCGGATCCCAGCTCGGCAGCCCGTAGCCGATGACGCGCGCCATCTTGCGCGGCGCCGTCAGGCCGGGGTCGGCCTTCCACAGGTCGGTGTCGGCGGCGGGGTCGGCGATGGGAAGCGGCGTCGCGGCCGACGTCCGCGCCAGCTTGACCACCGCGACGTCGTAGGCGAGCTCGGTCACTCCCTTGGCGCCCCAGTTGGGATGCACGACGACCGAGTCGGCGGCGATCACCTCGTTGCCACCGAGGATCAGGTGCTCTCCGCCGATCGCGAACTCGACGTCGCCGGCCTTCACGCCGTCCCAGCAGTGCGCGGCAGTCAGCACGTACTGCGACGCGACCAGGCTGCCTCCGCAGTACTGGGCGCCGTCGACGAGCATGGCCGCCATGAAGGGATAGTCGCGCGTGGGCGGCGTGCCGCCGACGACCGCCGGCGCGCTGGCCGGCATGACGAGCGCGGCGAGCAGCGTCGCAATCGCGCAGAGCTTCCGGATGAACCGCATGTTTCTCCCCCTGTGAGATCGTGCCCGCCCGGCCCCTGCCGCGCGACGCACAAACCTAGCGATCTGCCGGAGAGGTCGACGCGTGCGCGGTCGCCCAGTGGACACAGCGCCGCGAACCGCGGCCGCGCCGGCGGGCGTCCCTAGGCGCGCTCCTGCGCGCCTCGTTCGAGGGGCGGAACGTCCGGCTCGAGACCGCGCTCCGGCTCGGGTCGGGGCAGTGCGACCAGGCACCCACGCGGGTTGCGCCGGAGTTGCGTGTCGGTCAGAGTCGAGCCATGGCTCGCGGTTCGATCCCCCTGAGCGGCACGGCGCGCGGGGGCGAGTGATGGCGATCATCGTGTCGGTCCACTCGTTCCGCGGCGGGACCGGCAAGTCCAACACGACCGCGAACGTCGCGGCCGTCCTCGCCGCTCGCGGGCAGCGCGTCGGCGTCGTCGACACCGACATCCAGTCGCCTGGCATCCACATCCTCTTCGGGCTCGCGGGCGACCAGATCACCTCGGCGCTCAACGACTACCTGTGGGGAGACTGCGAGATCGGCGACGCGGCACAGGACGTGACGCCGCAGGGCAACGGCGGGGCGGACGGCCGCATCTTCCTCATTGCCTCCAGCACCAAGCCGGGCGAGATCAGCCGCGCGCTGCGCGAGGGCTACGACGCCCAGCGCCTCACGCGGGGCTTCCGCCGGCTGGTGGACGAGCTGGCACTCGACGTGCTCTTGATCGACACCCACCCCGGCCTGCACGAGGAGACGCTGCTCTCGCTCGTCATCTCGGACACGCTGCTGATCGTCATGCGGCCCGACCAGCAGGACTACGAAGGGACGGGAATCACCGTCCGGGTGGCGCAGGGGCTCGAGGTGCCGAGGATGATGCTGCTCGTCAACAAGACTCCCCAGGCGCTCGACCGCGAGAGCGTCAAAGCCAAGGTCGAGGCGGCGTACGGCTGCGAGGTCGTGAGCGTCATGCCGCATTCGGACGAGCTGATGACTCTGGCGAGCGCCGGCCTCTTCGTCCTCCGCTACCCCGGCCACCCGCTGACGGCGCTGTACCAGGCGGTCGCGGACCGCGTCAGTTCCGACTGAGGGGGTCGGATGAGCGTCGGCGACCTCGGCGGCGGGCGCGACCACCCTGGTTCGGGGGCTTCGAGCGACCTGATCTCGCGCGAGGAGCTTCTCGGCGGCCTCCCGGCGCGGCGGGCGTCCATGCTGCTGTTCGCCATCGAGGGGCGGACCGCGCGACTGGTGGACCGGTCACGGCGCACGATGGCGCCCGGCCTCACCGAGCGCAGCGAGGAGGCTCGCGAACGGGCGTTCCTCGAAGCCGTGGCCGCAGGCGGCGAGCTTCCCCTCCGGCCGACGATCCAGGACCTGGAGCGGTACGCGCCGGCGTGGGCGCCGCTGGTGCCGCCGGAACCTGCCCTGCGCGCGGGCCTGCTGCACGCCCTCGCGGAGCGGTACGTCTTCACGCCGCGCGTGGTCCCTGCGCTTCGCCACGCGCTCGGCGTAGACGAGCCGGCTGTCGAGCAGGCATATGCCCGGCTGTACGGGCGCCCGGCGGCGACCGCCTTCGCCCGCCAGCTCCCGCGGCGTGAGCGCCTGCGCTGGGGGCGCGCGGCGGCGGGGCGCCGCCTGGAGAGCCTGCCGGCCGTATGGCTGGCGTTCGCGCTGACGCTGACGGAGACGGTCGGCGGCGGCGTACTCGCCCTGCCGATCGCGCTGGCCGAGATCGGCCCGCTCGCGGGGCTGGCCATCGTCGTCATCCTCGGCGTGGTCAACCTCGCCACCATCGCGGCGCTGGTCGAGGCCGTGACGCGCGACGGCGACATCCGCTACGGGTCGACGTTCTTCGGTCGGCTCGTCCGTGGCTATCTCGGCAGCGCCGCGACCGTGGCGCTCACCGGGGCGCTGGTGGTGACGATCCTGCTGGTTCTGGTCTCGTTCTACATCGGCGTCGCGACGACGCTGGCCGACGTCACCCCGGTGCCGGCGACGGTGTGGGCGGCAGCGGTGTTCCTCGCCGGCATCGCGATCCTGCGACGCGAGACCCTCAACGCGACGGTCGCCACCGCGCTTGTGATCGGGGCCGTGAACATCGTGCTGATCCTGACGATCGCGGCTATCGCCTTCGGGTCCCTCGAGGCGGAGAACCTCCGGCACCTCGACGTTCCTCTTCTGAGCGGTGGGCCGTTCGACGCCTCGACGCTCACGCTCGCGTTCGGCGTCGTGCTGGCCTGCTACTTCGGCCACCTCTCCGCCGGCAACGCAGCCAAGGTCGTGCTGCACCGCGAGCCCACCGGGCGGGCGCTGCTCCGCGGGAACCTCGCCGCCTTCGCCGTCGCGATCGCGCTGTACGGCCTGTTCGTGGTCGCCGTCAACGGCGCTGTGGCGCCGTCCGCGATGGCGGACGCCGCGGGAACCTCGCTCGGGCCGCTCGCGGACGAGGTCGGGCCGTCCGTGCACCTCTTCGGCACCGTGTTCGTCGTCCTCGCCATGGGCATGACCACGGTCCACATGACGCTCGGGCTCTCGAACCAGGTCCGGGAATGGGTGCCGTCCGCGACGGCCTCCGCCCCGACCCGAGAGAAGCGCGGAAAGCTGCGGTCGATTGTCGGCGGGCGCGGCTTCTGGCTCTCGATGAGCCCGGTGGTGGCCACGCTGGTCCTGGTCGAGTGGCTGCTCGCGTCCGGCCGCAGCTCGTTCGCGGAGCCGCTCAACTTCCTCGGCACGCTGACGATGCCGCTCGTCGCAGGGATCTTCCCGATGCTGATGCTGGTGGCCAGCCGGCGCAAGGGCGAGTACGTCCCGGCCGTCGTGGTCCGCCTTCTCGGCAACCCCGTCGTCGTCGCGGTGGTGTTCGCCGTCTACTTCGGGGCGCTCCTCGCCTACGGCCTCGTCATCTGGGAGTCTCCGGTCGAGCGCGCAGCGGCGCTGATCATCGCCGGCCTCATGGTGGCGCTGACGGTCCTCTTCATCCGGCACGGCGCGTTCGCTCGCCGCGCGTTCGTCGAAGTGCGCGTCGAGGAGGAGCGCGACGAGCGCGTGGCCGTGGAGGCGACGGTCGAGGGCACCGCGGTCGGCCGCCCGCCCGAGCTCCGGTACACCGACGGCGACACGTTCCGAGGACTTCGCTCCGTGACCGTCGACCTGCCGGAGAGCCGCGCGCAGGCGCTGAAGCTCCGAGTGCATCGCGTCACCGCGGAGCGCGAGTCCGAGCCGCTCTCGGCCACGGTCGACATCCGGGGGGCGAGCGACCATCGCGAGCTCCGCGTGGAGGGGGTGGCGGTGATCCCGATCGACGGCGCCGGCTGCCGCGTGCAACTGTCGTTTTCCCCTTCGGGACACGGGGCGGAATAGGATCGTCGCGTGGCGGCGGAGCCAGCCCGCATCCTCGTCGTCGACGACAGCGCCATCAACCGGATGCTGCTCGCGCGCACGCTCGCCAACCAGGGGCATGCGGTCACCACGGCGGACGACGGCCGCGCGGCGCTGGAGTTGCTGCAGCGCGAAGCCTTCGACGTCGTCCTGCTCGACATCGTGATGCCGGAGGTCGACGGCTATGCGGTCCTCGGCCACATCAAGTCCGACGACGCGCTCCGTCACCTCCCCGTGATCGTGATCACGGCGGTGGAGGAGCTCGACAGCGTCGTACGCTGCATCGAGGGCGGCGCCACCGACTACCTCACGAAGCCGTTCAACGGCGCGGTGCTGGAGGCTCGGATCAACGCGTCGCTCGCCGGCAAGCGTCTGCGCGACCTGGAGCTCGAGTACCTCGAGCAGGTCGGTCATGTGACGGCGGCGGCCTGCGCCGTCGAGGAAGGGCGGTTCGACGTCGACGCGCTCGAGGAACCGGCGCGCCGCGACGACGCGCTCGGCCGGCTCGCACGGGTGTTCCAGGCCATGGCGCGCGAGGTGCGAGCCCGCGAGGACCGTCTACAGCAGCAGGTCGCCGAGCTTCGGATCGAGATCGACGAGGCCCGGCAGGCGGCCCAGGTCGCCGAGGTCACCGAGACGGCGTACTTCCAGGAGCTGCGCGCGCAGGCGGCCGACCTCAGGCGCACGATGGGCAGCTAGGCCGCCACGACCGTCCTGAGCGCCGCCTCGCCGCGCTCGTACTCGCGCTCGACCCGCTCGAGCAGCGCTGCCGCGCCGGCACCCACAGCCTCTCGCGCAGCCGACTCCAGCTCGCGTGCCGCATCCGCGAGGCCGCTCACGCCGAACGTCATTGCGTTGGTCTTCAGCGTGTGGGCGGCGCGGCGAAGGGCTTCGGCGTCGCCTGCCCGGACTGCCGCGCGAAGCGCGACCATGAGCTGTGGTGCCTCCTCGAGGAAGGCGGCGGCGAGCTCTTGCACGAAGTCGTCGTCGCCGACCGTCGCGCGCAGCTGCTCCAGCGCGGCGGCGTCGACGACGTCTCCGCCCGCAGCGGTCGTGTGGGCCAGCGCCGCGGTCAGCGCCTCGCGCCGCACGGGCTTCGACACGTAGTCGTCCATGCCGGCGGCGAGACATCGCTCCCGGTCGCCGGCCATGGCGTTCGCGGTCATCGCGATGATCCGCGGCTGCCGTTCGCGCGGCAGCTCGCTGCGGATCCTGCGCGTTGCCTCGAGGCCGTCGAGCTCGGGCATCTCGACGTCCATCAGCACGACGTCGTACGCCCGCTCCCGAACTGCCGAGAGCGCCTCGAGCCCGTTGTGCGCCACGTCGGGCTCGTATCCCAGGCGCCCGAGGAGCTTGAGCGCGAGCTTGCGGTTCACGTCGTTGTCCTCGGCGAGCAGGATCCGGAGCGCCCGTGGGGGCGACGGCTCGAGCGGGACCTCCGACGCCGAGGCGGCGGCGGTCCCGCCGAGCACCGTGACGAGAACGTCGTAGAGCTGTGACGGCTTGATCGGCTTCGCGAGCGTCGCCGCGAACAGCGCGCCCGCCTGCGGGTCGGCGGGGCGGCGCCCGAGCGACGTCAGGAGGACGAGCGGGAGCGTCCGGGCGCGGCCGTCCCGGCGGATCTCGCGCGCGAGCGAGACGCCGTCGAGCTCTGGCATCTGCATGTCGAGCAGCGCGAGGTCGAACCGCTCGCCCCTGCCGATCCACTCCAGCGCCTCCGCGGGAGATGCGGTCGCGCGCGGCTGCATGCCCCACGACTCCGCGTGGCCACAGAGGATGCGCCGATTGGTCGCGTTGTCGTCGACGACCAGGAGCCGCCTGCCCGGCAGCTGCCGGCGTGCTCCCTCACCCGCCCGGGGAGCGAGTGCCGGAGCGGGCTCGGCCGCGATCGTCATGTGGAACGTCGACCCGACGCCGGGCTCGCTCTCGACCCACATCGATCCGTCCATCAGCTCGGCCAGGCGTCTGCAGATGGCGAGGCCGAGCCCGGTGCCCTCGTAGCGGCGCGTCGTCGAGGCGTCCAGCTGCGTGAACGTGTCGAAGACCGAGTCGATTCGATCCGCGGGGATGCCGATCCCGGTGTCCCGCACCGCGAAATGGAGCCCCTCGTGCCCTTCCTCGGCGCCCGCTGGGTCGACTGACACGACCACCTCGCCGGCCTCGGTGAACTTCACGGCGTTCGCGGCCAGGTTGATCAGGATCTGGCGAAGGCGGCTCGGATCGCCGACGATCGCCGCAGGGGCTGCGTCGGCGATGACGTAGGCGAGGTCGAGGCCCTTCTCGGAGGCCCGCGGCGCGACCACGTCGAGCGCCGCCTCCACGCACTCGCGCAGGTCGAACGGATCATGCTGGAGCTCCAGCCGACCGGCTTCGATCTTCGAGTAGTCGAGGATCTCGTTGATGATCTCCAGCAGCGCGTCGCCGCTCGCGCGGATGATCTCCGCGTACTCGCGCTGCTCGGAATCGAGCTCCGTGTCGAGCAGCAGCCCGGCCATCCCGATCACGCCGTTCATCGGGGTCCGGATCTCGTGGCTCATCGTCGCGAGGAACGCGCCCTTCGCGCGATTGGCCGCCTCGGCGTCGCGGCGGGCGCGAAGCAGCTCGCCGATGTCGTGGTAGAGCGCGAAGTAGCCGACGACCTCGTCTGAGACCGTCACCGGTGCGACGAGCAGCTCGACGTCGACGAGCGTGCCGTCCTTGCGAGTGCGGCGGGTGACCAGATGGATCTCCTCGGCGTGCTTCGCCCGTTCGCTCGCCGCCCCCGCTTCCCCCCGCAGCTCGTCCGAGCGCGCGACCAGATCGTCGATCGGGCGGCCGATCGCCTCCTCGGACGAGTACCCGAACAGTCGCTCCGCGGCGGGATTCCACGCCTGCACGCGGTCCTCGCCGTCCATCGCCACGATGGCCGTGGGGCTGCTGTGGATGAGCGACTGCAGATACTCCCGCCGTCGCTCGGCCGCCGCGACGAGACGCGACTTCTCGGCCGCGGTGGCGGCCGCCGCGGCGGCCAGCCGACGGATCTCCTCGACCAGCCCGCTCACGATCATCGCAGTGACCAGCACTCCCGCGGTCACGAGCAGCCAGCGCGAGAGGGCCTCGTCGTTGCCGGGCGCGGTCGCGACGACGACTCCGTACCCGAGCGCCATCACCCCGACGTACGAGAAGGCGACGCGCCGCGTGAAGAAGAGAAAGGAGAAGGTGGCCGGCCACACGTAGAGCATCGCGATGCCGGTCGAGAGCGAGGCGCTGGCATACGCGCCGACGCTGACCATCACGGCCCCCGCCAGCACGCTGATGTGGTCCACGACCAGCGGGAGGCGATCGCCGCGAGCGAACAGGAGGCACGCCCAGGCGATCGCCAGCACGCACGGGACCGCGACGCCGAGCGGGCGGAAGTCCGGCCCGTGCGGCAGCGCGACGATGATCAGGCCGAGCACGCCCCCCGCGACGAACATCACCGCGGCCGTTCGCGTGATCCGAAGGCGAGACCATTCACCTGCCTCGCCGGCGCGGAGCGGAGACGCGTCGTGCTGCCCTTCAGCCGGGCGCATGCCCCACCTTTGCACAGCCCTCGCCGGCCGCGCAATCCCGGAGGGGCTCCCGCGGGAGCGCGGGGCGTGCGCCTACCTGGACGGGCTCGGCCGAACGATCAGTAGAGGACGGTCGGGAACCAGGCGCCCGCCGGCTCGCGATAGTCGCGCAGCGTCATGTAGGTCATGGGCTTGACGACGCGCAGCCCCGCTGCCAGCAGCGAACGGAACAGCTCCGTCTGGCGCGTCGGCAGGAGCAGCGAGGCGGGCGCGGAGGTGGCCGCCAGCGCCCCGACGATCAGCTCGTACAGGTCCTCCTGCGTCTCGCCGACGCCATGCGACGCGGCGAACGCGGTGGTGCCCGCCGCGTACGCGACCAGCCGGCCGTCGCGGAACCCGGCCATCGGCTCGAGGAGCGGGGAGTCCAGCGCGTCGCGGAGCTCGCGCGACCGGTCGAACCCGTGGACGCGCAGGTGCAGCTCGGCCGCCGCCTCCAGGTCGTCGACGCCCAGCGGTCGCACCTCGATGCCGCCCGCCACGTCGTCGCGCGGGCGCCCGCCCAGCAGCGCGACCGGCTCCCGCGTGGCGAAGCCGATGCCGGTGTAGAGCGCCATCGAGGCCGAGTTGAACGCGTCCTGCAGCAACCTGACGTCGAGCGCGCCCTCACCGCGATCGATCACGGCTTCCATCAGCGCGCGGCCGACACCGCGCGCCTGCGTGCCGGGATCCACCGTGATCGGGCCGACGCCGCGAACCGGGCCGCGCTCGTCGAGGAAGTTCGAGCCGACGACGCGGCCGTCGATCTCGGCCACCACGCCATGGATCAGCGGGTGTGCCGTGAAGGCCTGCACGAGGCCCTCCGCGGAAGCACGGTCGGGGAAATCGCGCGCGAACCCGTGGCGGTCGTGGATGCCCGCGAACGCAGCGTGGATGATGCCCGCGACGGCATCGGCGTCGGCGGCCCGGATCTCCCGGAGCGTGAGCTGTGGGGACCGGCTGACGAGGGTGGACATGTTGCGTCTCCTGAATCTGGTGTACGAGCGACTCCAGGCTCCTCCCCGCACCACCGCGCTGTCGTCGCCCGCGATGACGATCCGGCCTCCTTCTCGAGAACGAAGCTGGGTAGCGGTGCCTCGCGGCGCTCAGGATCGGTCCGGCGCCCCCACGCTGTCCGACGCGCGTCGGGAGTCGAGCCGGCGCCGAACCGAACGGTGCGCCGGCTCCGATCGCCAGTGTCACAGCGCGCTCGAAGCCAAGCCGACGCCCGGACTCGAACCGGGGACCCCTTCATTACGAGTGAAGTGCTCTACCAGCTGAGCTACGTCGGCGGGGCCGGCACAGGATAGACGCTCGCCTCGCGCGGATCGCGTGCCGTGGCGGCGCCAGAAATCCATCCAGGAAATGCACGTATGGCATGCAGAACCTGGATGGATTTCGTCCGGCGGCGCTCAAGGCGGCCCCGGGCGCGCGCCGACAAGCTCCGCATGTCGCGTCCGCAGCTCGCCGCGCACGTCGTCGCCACCCTCTGCTTCGCGCTGGGGCTGCTGATCGTCGCGCTGGCCGTCACCGGCAACGGGCCGGACTGGCTGATGCGGTGCGGCGGGCGCTTCCTCAAGCACGACTGCGCGCCCGGGGAGATCCCGTGGCGGTGGGCCTTCGCCGGTGTGTTGATGGTCGTCAGCGGCCTCGTGCTGTCGACCGGCGAGATCTACGTGCGGCGCGGCCGCGTGTGGCTCGGCGGCGGCCTGCTGCGCCGCCAGGACTGACCGCGCGGCGCTACGGTTCGGGCCGCGTGATCGCGCCCGACCTCACTCGCAGGATCCGCGACGGCGAGCGCGTCCTCGGCGCGTTCTGCGACCTCGGCAGCGCGGTGGCGACGGAGATCGTCGCCGGCGCCGGGTTCGACTACGTCGTGATCGACCTCGAGCACGGCTACGGCGGGCGCGGCGCGACGGTGGCGCAGCTACAAGCCGCGACCACGGCGGGGACGCCGGCGCTCGTGCGGGTCCCGTCCGCCGACAGCGACGCGATCGGCTGGTCGCTGGACATGGGCGCGTCGGGGATCGTCGTGCCGCGCGTGGAAAGTGCCGCCGAGGCGGCGCGCGCCGAGCGTCGCACCCGCTACGCGGCGCGGCGCGGGCTCGCGCCCGGCGCCCGCGCGGCCGGCTACGGGCGCGACGCGGCCGGCTACCTGCCGCGCGCCGACGCCGACCGCCTGCTGGTGATCCAGATCGAGACGCGCGAGGCGCTCGAGGCGGCCGACGAGATCGCCGCGCTCGGCGGCGTCGACGTGCTCTTCGTCGGACCGGCGGACCTCGGCCGCACGCTCGGCGTCGCCGGCGGCGCGAGCCACCCGGAGCTGCAGGCGGCGGCGCGCGAGGTCGCCGCGGCCGCCCGCCGCGCCGCCCGCGCCGCGGGCGTCTACCTCGACGACCCGGCGACCATCCCGGCGTACGCCGAGCTCGGCTTCACGATGCTCGCCTCGGGCTTCGAGGCCGGGCTGCTGGCGGGAGCCGCGTCCGCGCGCGCCGACGCCGCGCGCGAGCGGCTCCGCCAGGCCTGAGACGCGCTAGTTGCGCGACGACCCGCGCGGCATCGGGTCGCCGGCCGCCGGGCCGTCCGCCGGAGGCGGGGCCGGGGCGCGCTCGACGCGGCCGTTGTGGCCGCCGGCGTCCTCGCCGACGGTCGCGCTGCGCTCGTCGCCCGGGTGCGGCACGCGATCGCCCTCCTGCGCCGGGGCGTCGCCCTGCAGCTCGTGATCGGCCAGCCCGCGCTCGTGCAGCTCCGCGCGGCCCTGGTGCACCTCGGCCTCCTCGCGGGCGAGCTTGGCCTCCTCCTCGGCGCGCCGCGCCTGCAGGCGAGCCTCGGCCGCCTGCTGCTCGACCAGCTCGGCGTGCGTCGACCGTTGCTCGGCGACCTCGCGATGACGGCCGGCGACCTCCTGGCGCTGCTCGCGCAGCCGTCGTTCCTCCGCGCGCCGGCCGCGGGCGGCGAGCCAGGCGAACAGGGCGAGCAGGGCGATCGCGACGATCGCAATGATGACGATGGCTTCCGTGGACATGCGTCCTCCCTTGTTTGGGTGCGCCTCCCAGACACGGTGTCCCCAGGGACGGCGCTCCCCGAACCACCGAATAGGGTCTGGCCGGATGCCCGCCACGCCCGCGTTCGACCTGCAGTGCCACTCCAGCTACTCCGACGGCGCCCTGCCGCCGGCGGAGGTGATGGCGGTCGCCAGGCGCGACGGCGTCGAGCTCGTGGCGCTGACCGACCACGACACGATCGAAGGCGTGCCGGAGGCCATCGAGGCCGCCCGCCACCACGGCATCGCCATCACGCCGGGCGCCGAGATCTCCGCCGTCGACGGGGTCTACGAGGACCTGCACGTGTGCGGCTACGAGCTCGACCTGACCGACTCCACGCTCACGGACGCGCTCGCCTCCTTCCGGGACGACCGCCAGCAGCGCACGGAGGCGATCGCCGACCGCCTCGAGGAGATGGGCTTCGCTCTGGACCGCACGCCGCTCGAGCGCCGCCGGCGGGAGGGCAAGCCGATCGGGCGCCCGCACATCGCCGACGCCGTGCTGGAGCACCCGGACAACCAGGACCGCCTGCGCGCCGAGGGGATCTCGGACAAGAACGGCTTCTTCCCGAAGTACATCGTCCCGGGTGCGCCCGCGTTCGTCTCGCGCACGCACCCCACCGTCTCCGACGCGATCGACGTCATCCACGCGGCGGGCGGCATCGCCATCTGGGCGCACCCGTTCTGGGACGTCGACGACCCGGACGAGGTGCTCTCGGCGATCGCCCGCTTCCACGCGGCGGGGCTCGACGGCGTCGAGGTGTTCTACCCGACCCACGACGAGCAGCAGACGCGTCTGCTGCACGACGCGTGCGCCGGCCGCGGCCTGATCACCACCGGCTCCACCGACTTCCACTCGCTCGAGCACGAGCGCTTCAACCGCTTCCGCGGGTTCGAGCTGCACGGGCTCGAGCCGAACCTCGGCCCGATCGCCGCCCAGCTCACCCGCTGACGCGCGCGTCGCCCGTGTAGACGTTCACGCGCCCGCCGCGGGCGAACCCGCACAGCGTCAGCCCGCGCTCGTCGGCGAGCCGGACGGCCAGCGACGTCGGCGCGCCGACGCCGACCAGCACCGGCGCGCCGGCCACGCACGCCTTCTGGACGAGCTCGAACGACAGCCGGCCGGACACGCACAGCAGGCGCCCGTGCAGCGGCACGAGCCCGTCGAGCAGCGCGCGCCCGACCACCTTGTCCATCGCGTTGTGGCGGCCGACGTCCTCGCGTACGAGCAGCAGCTCGCCCGCCGCGTCGAACAGGCCGGTGGCGTGCAGCCCGCCCGTGCGCTCGAAGCCCGGCTGGCGCAGCCGGTCGGGCAGGGCCGCCAGCAGCTCGCGCGCCACCACCGGCCCGGCAGCCAGCGGCGACGAGGTCACCGCCACCTCCTCGATCGCGCCCTTGCCGCAGACGCCGCACGAGGACGACGTGTAGAAGGATCGCGCCGCCGGGTCGCGCGCGAGCGGGCCGGTCACCTCGACGGTGTTGGCGGCGAGGTCGGCGGGCGGCGCCGCCGGGCGCGGGCCGTCGATCAGGCCCTCGCCGTAGAGGAAGCCGAGCGCCAGCTCCTCGTCGTGGCCGGGGGTGCGCATCGTCACCGCGAGCGGGCGGCCGTCGACGCGGATCTCGAGCGGCTCCTCGACGGCCACCTCGTCGTCCACCAGCGGCCCGCGCACCGTCGCCGTCAGGCCGTGGACGCGGACGTCGGTCATGCCAGCGCGCGCTCGAGCCGGTAGGCCAGCGCCTCGAGCGCCAGCTCCTCGGACACGTTGAGCGCCAGGCGCGCCCGGGTGTCGTCGACCAGCTCGACCGCCTCGCGCAGCGCCGCCGGCCGGCGTCCCTGCGCGTCCTGCGCGAGCACCGTCCCACGATCCGCGTTGTGCGCCAGGTCGGGAGCGCCGGACGCCACGCAGGCCAGGTCGCGGTACCACAGGCCCGCGAGCTGGAGCGCGTGCTCGATCGCCTCGGTCCGCGCGCGGCGCTCGGCGCGCTTGATGCGCTCGTCGTAGTCGGAGCTGCGCCGCCGGCGCTCCTTGGTCGGGACGAACTCGAGCTCCTCGTCCCGCGCGCGCTCGAGCTCGGCGCGCGCGACCGCCGCGCGCTCGCCCCCCGCCGCCAGCAGCGCGTGCCACGGCTTCTCGCGCGCCGCGGTGCCGTGCAGCGAGGCGCGGGCGAGCTTCTCGGCCGACGCCCGCAGCGCCTCCCCCGCCGGGCCCGCCAGCAGCCGCGCGCGGTCGCCGTCGCCGAGCGACAGGCGCGCGCACGCGAGCGCGCGCGGGGGCTCGACGCCCTCGGCCTCGAGCCGCTCGGCCAGCACCGCCGCCGGCACCGCGTCGAAGCGGACCGGCTGGCAGCGCGAGCTGATCGTGGGCAGCACCTGCGAGGGCCGGTCGGTGAGCAGCAGCAGGACGACGTACTCCGGCGGCTCCTCGAGCGTCTTGAGCAGCGTGTTGGCGGCCTCGTCGTTCATCGTGTCGACGCGCTCGAGCACGAACACGCGCCGGCGCGCCTCGAACGGCGTGTGCGCGGCGGCGGCCACGACGGCCTGGTCGACGTCGGGGCGGCGCATCTCGTGGGCGCCGCTCGGAGTCACCCACGTCAGGTCCGGATGGGCGCCGCTGTGGACGCGCGCGCGGGCGCCCTCCGGCTCGGGCGCGCCCTCGGCCAGCAGCTCGGCGGCGAACGCGCGCGCCGCCGCCCGCTTGCCGGAGCCGGCCGGCCCCTGCAGCAGGTAGGCGTGGCTCAGAGCGCCACCGAGCGCCGAGCCCAGCACGGCCGACGCGTGCGGATGGGCGACGAGGTCGGGCAGGCGCACCCGCCGCAGTCTAGGTAGCCTCGCGGCCGATGCCGGGGCGCCTGATCACCGTCGAGGGGCTCGACGGCGCCGGCAAGACGACCCTGGCGACGGCGCTCGCCCAGCAGCTGGGGGCGACGGCGCTGCGCGAGCCGGGCGGCGTCGAGATCGCCGAGCGCATCCGCGAGATCGTCAAGGGCTCCGAGTGCGACGCGCGCGCGGAGGCGCTGCTGTTCGCGGCCGCCCGCGCGCAGCTCGTGGCCGAGGCGCTGCGGCCGCGGCTGGATGCCGGTGAGACGGTCGTGCTCGACCGCTTCGTCGACTCGTCACTGGCCTACCAGGGCGCCGGCCGCGGCCTCGGGCTCGACGCGGTCCGCGCGATCAACGCGTTCGCCACCGGCGGGCTCGCGCCCGACGTCACGCTGTACCTGCGGATCGAGCCCGAGCGCGGCCTCGACCGCGTGGGCGGGCGCGGCGCCGGGGACCGCTTCGAGTCGCTCGAGCTGCTGCGGCGGGTGGCCGCCGCCTACGACGAGCTCGCCGCCGCCGAGCCGGAGCGCTTCGTCGTGCTCGACGCCGCGCAGCCGCCCCAGGTCGTGCTCGACGCGGCGCTTCAGGCGCTGGCGTAGCCGTCCGGGTGCGCCTGAAACCAGTCCCAGGCGTCGGCGATCATCGTCTCGAGGTCGCGGCGCGGCGTCCAGCCGAGCACCTCGCGGACGCGCTCGGACGCCGCCACCAGGCGCGGCGGGTCGCCCGGCCGGCGCGGCTCCTCGACCACCGGGATCTCGCGGCCGGTCACCCGCCGCGCCGCGTCGATGACCTCGCGCACGGAGTAGCCCGTGCCCGTGCCGAGGTTGAGGATCTCGTGGCGTCCGGGGCGGATCGCGTCGAGCGCCAGGATGTGCGCCTCGCCGAGGTCCTCGACGTGGATGTAGTCGCGCACGGCCGTCCCGTCCTCGGTCGGGTAGTCCGTCCCGAAGATCGAGACGTGCGGCCGCCGCCCGGCCGCCGCGCGCAACACGAGCGGGATCAGGTGCGTCTCGGGCTCGTGGTCCTCGCCCTGGGGCCCGCTGGCGCCCGCGACGTTGAAGTAGCGCAGGGAGACGGCGCCGAGCGCGTGGGCGCGGCACTCGTCGGCGATCATGCGGTCGACGGCGAGCTTGGAGTTGCCGTAGGCGTTGACCGGGTCCGGCGGCGTGTCCTCGCCGATCGGGACGACGTCCGGCTCGCCGTAGGTGGCGCAGGTCGACGAGAAGACGAGTCGCCTGACGCCGCCGTTGCGCATCGCGTCGAGCAGGTTCAGCGACGCGACGACGTTGCCGCGCCAGTAGCGCTCCGGGTGCTCGACCGACTCGGCGACGAGGGCGAGCGCGGCGAAGTGCAGCACCCCGTCGAAGCCGCCGGCGAGCGCGTCGCGCGTCGCGCCGAGGTCGAGCAGGTCGACTTCGAGCAGCTCGGCGCCGTCGGGCACCGCGGCGCGGTGGCCGCGGTAGAGGGAGTCGAGCACGGCGACCTCGTGGCCGGCGCGGAGCAGCTGGGCGGCGACGACGCTGCCGATGTAGCCGGCGCCGCCGGTGACGAGGAGCCTCATGGGGCCGGGCAGGATACGCGGGTCCCGCGCGCCAGACCGCGACCTAAACTTCGACCGCTGATGAGGGCGCAGCCGTGAGCCTCGGGTTCGAGGTCGAGCGCTTCGAGCGCGTCGACGCGTCGCCGGGGACGGCGCTGCTGCGCCTGCACGGCCGCTTCGACGACGCGCCCGGCGGCACCCCCGAGCTCGTGGTCGACGACGGCCGCGGCGTGCGGCGCGTGGCGCCGCTGCCCGATCCGGCCGGGGGCGCACCGGGAGCAGGCGAGTGGCGCGCGGCGTTCCCGGTGCCCGCCGAGCTGCTCGACAGCGGCCGTGTCGCGTTCGCCCTCAGCGGCGGCGGCGGCATCGTCGACCTCCCGCGCCCGGGCGGCCGCCGGTCGCTTGCGCCGCTGCCGCCGCGGCCGCGCCGCGGCCCGGTCGAGGCGCCGGCCCGCCGCCGCGCCGACGTCGACGCCGAGTGGCTCGAGCGCCAGGCGCGCGAGGGCGCGGCCCTGCGCAGGGACGCGGAGCGCTTCGAGCGCGAGCGCGACGAGGCGATCCGGTCGGCCGCCGCGCTGCGCGAGCGCCAGGAGCTGGCCGACCGCGAGGCGCGCGCCGCCGCCGAGCGGGCCGCTGCGGCCGAGGGCGCCGCGGCCGACCTGCGCAGCGAGGTCGAGCGGCTCTCGCGGGAGCGCTCGGAGGCGGCGGCCGCCGCGGCCGAGGCGAACCAGGCGGCGGCAGCGCTGCAGCGCGAGCTCGAGGACCTCGCCGGCGAGCGGCGCCGGACGGTCGACGAGCTCGAGCGCCGCCTGCGCGAGGAGTCGGAGCAGCGGCGCGAGGAGCAGTCGCGCGCCGCCGCCGAGCGCGAGGCGCGGGAGGCGGCCGAGCGCGCGGCCGCCGAGGCGCGGCGAGCGGCCGAGGAGGCCGAGGCGGGCGGGGTCGCGCAGCGCGACACCCTGGAGGCAGCGGCCGCCGAGGCTCAGGAGCGGGCACGCGCGGAGATCGAGATGGCGCTGGCGGCGGCGCGCGAGGCCGTCGAGCGCGAGCAGGACACGGCGGCGCGGCTGCGCCAGCTGGAGGCGGCGCGCGACGAGGCGCTGCGGCGCGCGGAGGCGGCGGAGGCGCGGGAGCGCGAGGTGGCCGGCCGCGCCGAAGCGGCCGAGTCGGAGGCGCGCGCGGCGGAGACCCGCGCGACGGAGGCGGAGGCGACCGCGCAGGCGGCCGAACGGCGCGCGCGGGCCGGCGAGTCCGCGGCCACGTCGGCCCAGGCGCGCGTCGACGCCGCCGAGGCCGCGGCGGCGGAGGCCGCCGAGGCGCGCACGGCAGCGGAGGCGCGGGCGGCCGAGGCGGAGAGGGCCCGCGACGCCGCCGCCGAGGCGCGCGCTCGGGCCGAGGCCGCGGCCGCCGCGCGCGGACGCGAGGCGGCGGAGGCGGCTGAGCGGGTCGAGGCGCTGCAGCGCGAGCGGGCGGAGACGGCCGAGCGGCTGCGCGCCGCACAGGCGGAGCTGCGGCGCGCGGAGCAGCGGGTCGGCGAGCTCGAGGGCGAGGTCGCGACATCGGCCGATCGCGCCCAGTCGGCCGCCGCGCGCGTCGAGGAGCTCGACGCGAGACTCGCCGGGGCGGCGGAGGCGGAGCGGGCCGCCCGCCGCCGCGCCGACCGCGCGGACGCCGAGGCGGCGCTCGCCGCGACGCGGGCCACGGACGCGGATGCCGAGCGCGACGAGGCGCTGGCCGAGGCGGAGGCGGCCGCCGCGCGCGAGCGGGAGGCGCGGGCGCGCGGCGAGGCGGCCGACACCGCCCGCGAGGCCGCCGAACGCGCCGCCGAGGAGGCGCAGGCAGCGGCCGAGGCCGCCCGGGCGGAGGCGGCGGCGCTGCGCGAGCGCGCCGACGGCGACCGCGCGGCCCGCGCGGCGGCCGAACGCGAGCGCGACGAGCTGCGCGCGCTGCTCGACGCCGAAGGCGAGCGGGCGACGGCGGCGGCCGAGCAGGTCCAGCAGAGCGTCGCGCAGGCGGAGACGGCCCGCGCCGAGCGCGATCGCGCGGCCGCGGAGCTCGAACAGGCGCGCGCCGAGAGCGACCGGCTGACGACGGAGCTCGCAGCGACGCGCCAGGAGCTCGCGGCGCGCGAGGAGGCGCTCGCCGGTGCCCGCGGCGACGCCGCCGATCTGCACGAGCGGTTGACGGCAGCGGAGGCGACGGCGGCCGAGGTCGAGTCGCTGCGCGAGCGCCTGGCCGAGGCCGACGCGCTGGCCGACCAGCTCGTGGCGCTGGGGGCGCGGCTGGCAGAGACCGAGGCCGTCGCCGCCGAGGTCGAGCCGCTGCGCACCAGCCTGGCGGAGGCGCAGGCGCGGGCCGACCAGGTCGAGTCGCTGCGCGCGCGGGTGGCGGAGCTCGAGCCGGTCGCGGCCGAGGTCGAGTCGCTGCGCGAGCGCCTCGCCGAGGCGGACGCCCTCGCCGGCGAGCTGAGCGCGCTCCGCACTCGTCTGGCCGAAGCCGAGGCGGCAGCCGAAGAGCTCGAGCCGCTGCGCGCGCGGGTGGCCGAGCTCGAGGGCGTTGCCGCCGACGCGCGCGAGAACGTCTCGACCCTGCGCCACGACCTCGCGCAGCGCGAGGCCGACCTCGTCGCCGGCCGCCGCGAAGCGGACGACCTGCATGCCCGGCTCGAGGCGGCGGAGGCCGCGGCCGCGGAGCTCGAGGCGCTGCGAGAGCGCGCCGACGAAGCTGACGCGCTGCGCGCGCGGGTGGCGGAGCTCGAGCCGGTCGCCGCCGAGGTCGACACCCTGCGCGAGTCCCTGGCCGAGGCCGACGCGCTCGCCGACCAGCTCGTCGCGCTCGGGGCCCGCCTGGCCGAAGCTGAGGCGGCCGCCGAAGAGCTCGAGCCGCTGCGCGCGCGCGTCGCCGAGCTCGAGGGCGCCACCGAGGAGGTCCGCGAGCTGCGCGCCCGGCTCGCGCGCGCCGAAGCCGACGCCGAGCGCGCCGCCGCCGCGCTCGACGCCGCCGAGCAGGAGCGCGACGAGCGCGGCGCGGCCCTGGACGACGCGCGCGAGGACCTCACGAGCCTGCGCCGCGACCTCGAGCAGCGCGAGGAGGACGTGGCCGCCGCGTGGCGCGAGGTCGAGGACCTGCGCACCCGGATCGCCGAGCTCGAGCCGCTCGCCGCCGAAGTCGAGCCGCTGCGGGAGCAGCTCGCCGAAGCCGACGGCCTCGCGGAGCAGGTCGTCGCGCTCGGCGTGCGCCTGGCGGAGGCCGAAGCCGCGGCCGCCGAAGTCGAACCGCTGCGCGAGCGGGTCGCCGAGCTCGAGCCGCTCGCCGCCGAAGTCGAGTCCCTGCGGGAGCAGCTCGCGGAGGCGGACGGCCTCGCCGACCAGGTCGTAGCCCTCGGCGCTCGCCTGGCGGAGGCCGAAGCGGCGGCCGCCGAAGTCGAGCCGCTGCGCGCGCGGCTGCGCGAAGCCGAAGCTCGCGCCGGCGACGCGGAAGCTCTGCAGGCGCGGGTCGCCGAGCTCGAGCCGCTCGCCGCCGAAGTCGAGTCGCTGCGCGAGCAGCTCGCCGAGGCGGACGCCCTCGCCGACCAGGCCGCCGCCCTCGGCGCCCGGCTCGCCGAAGCGGAAGCGGCGGCCGCCGAAGTCGAGCCGCTGCGCGCGCAGCTCCGTGAGGCCGAAGCCCGCGCCGGCGACGCGGAAGCGCTGCGCGAGCGGGTCGCCGAGCTCGAGCCGCTCGCGGCCGAAGTCGAGTCGCTGCGGGAGCAGCTCGCCGAGGCCGACGGCCTGGCCGACCAGGTCGTCGCGCTCGGCGCCCGGCTCGTCGAAGCGGAAGCGGCGGCCGCCGAAGTCGAACCGCTGCGCGCGCGGCTGCTCGAAGCGGAGGCGCGCACCGGCGACGCGGAAGCGCTGCGTGAGCGGGTCGCCGAGATCGAGCCGCTCGCCGCCGAAGTCGAGGCGCTGCGTGCCGAGCTTGCCGAGGCCGAAGGCCTCGCCGACCAGGCCGCCGCGCTCGGCGCCCGGCTCGCCGAAGCGGAAGCGGCGGCCGCCGAAGTCGAACCGCTGCGCGCGCGGCTGCTCGAAGCGGAGGCGCGCGCCGGCGACGCCGACGCCCTGCGCGAGCGGGTCGCAGAGCTCGAGCCGCTAGCCGCCGAAGTCGAGCCCCTGCGCGATCGCCTGCGCGAAGCCGAAGCCCGCGCCGAGGACGCCGAAGCTCTACAGGCGCGGGTGGCCGAGCTCGAGCCCGTCGCCGCCGAAGTCGATTCGCTGCGCGAGCGCCTCGCCGGCGCGGAAGGGCTTGCCGACCAACTCGTCGCGCTCGGCGCCCGCTTGGCCGAAGCCGAATCGGCGGCTGCTGAAGTCGAGCCGCTGCGCGCGCGGCTGCGTGAGGCGGAGGCGAGAACCGACGAAGCCGACGCCCTGCGCGAGCGCGTCGCCGAACTCGAGCCCGTCGCCGCCGAAGCCGAGCCGCTGCGCGCCCGCCTCCGCGAGGCCGAAGCGCGCGCCGACGAAACCGACGTCCTCAGCGCGCGCCTGGCCGAGCTCGAGCCCGTCGCGGCCGAAGTCGAGCCACTGCGCGTCCGCCTCCGCGAAGCGGAAGCGCGCGCCGGCGACGCCGAGACCCTGCGGGCGCGGATCTCCGAGCTCGAGCCGCTCGCCGCCGAGGTCGAAACGCTGCGCGAGCGCCTCGCCGAGGCGGAGGGCCTTGCCGACCAGCTCGTGGCGCTCGGCGCGCGACTGGCCCAGGCCGAGTCGGCGGCCGCCGAGGTCGAGCCGCTGCGCGCGCGCGTCACCGAGCTCGCGACGGTCGCCGACGAGGCCCGCGAGCTGCGCGCCCGCCTCGCCCGCGCCGAAGCCGACGCCGAGCGCGCTGCCGCCGCGCTCGAGGCCGCCGAGCAGGAGCGCGACGAGCGCGGCGCCGCGCTCGACGAGGCGCGGGAGGACCTCGCCAGCCTGCGCCGCGACTTCGAGCAGCGCGAGGAGGACGTCGCCGCCGTCTGGGGCGAGGTCGCCGACCTGCGCGCCCAGCTGGCGGCGGTCGAGGCCGGGCGCGACGAGCTGAGCGCGGCGGTGCAGGCAGCGCAGGCGCAGGCACGCGAGGGCGAGGACGAGGTCGCCCGGCTGCGCGCGGAGGCCGAGGCCCGAGCGGCGGCGGCCCGGTCGGCGGCCGGCGAGGTGTCAGAGCTGCGCGCGCAGCTCGAGGAGCGGGCGGCGGCGGCGGCCGGCGCGGAGGCCGACCTCGAGCGGCTGCGGGCCGAGCACGACGAGCGCGAGCGGCGCCTCGACGCGGCGCTCGCCGACATCGCCGCGCACCAGGCCGCCGCGGCGGACCTGAAGGCGCGGCTGGAGGCCGTCGAGGCCGAGCGCGAGGAGCGCGTGGCGGCGCTCGAGGCCGCCCGCGGCGCCTCCGACGCCGAGACCGCGGAGCTGCGCGCGCAGCTCGCGCAGCGGACGGCCGCGCTCGAGGCCGTGGAGTCGGAGCTCGCATGGCTGCGCGGCCGCGCGGACGAGCTCGACGTCGCGCGCGCGGACGCCGCCGCCCGCGTCGACGACGCCGCCACCGCGCGCCGCGAACTCGAGGGCCGGCTCGACGAGCGCGCGGAGGAGGTCCGTGCTGCGGAGGCCGAGGCGGCCGCGCTCGCATCGCGCCTCGCGCAGCGCGAGGGCGAGCTGAGCGAGCGCCGCGCCGAGGCCGAGCTCCTGCGCGAGCAGCTGGAGGAGCGCGCCGCGGAGGTCGCCCGGCTGCGCCAGGCCGCGGCCGAGGCCGCCGCCGAGCGCGACCGCCTCCAGACGCAGGTGGACGCGCTGGCGGCCGGCGAAGCCGACGCGGCGCGCGACCTCGCCGCCCGCGATCAGGGTCTCGCAGCGGCCGATGAGGATGCCGCCCGCCTGCGCGCCGAGCTCGACGAGCGCACGCGTGCCGCCGCCGCCGCGCAGGCCGAGCTCGACCGCGTGCGAGCCGAGCTCGAGGAGCGTGCCGCCGACGGGTCGCCCGACCGGCGGCTGCAGCAGCTCGCCGCCGCGCTCGACGCCGAGCGCGAGCGGGTGGCCGACACGGAGGCGATCGCGCAGGAGGCGCTCGGCGAGCGGATCGCGCTGGAGGACGAGCTCGAACGCCTGCGCGAGCAGCTCGCCCGCCGCTCGCCGCCGCGCCCCGAGCCGGCGACCCGGCGTCCGGCCGCCGCCGCGGTCGCGCCCGCGCCGGCGCCCGCCCGGCGTGCCGCCCCGACGCCGGCGGCGCGCCGCGCCAGCGAACGGGCCGAGCAGCGGCGCCGCGCGCCGGAGCGGACGCGCAACGGCTCGTCGCGCAGCCGGCGCGCCGACTGGACGGTCGCGCTGCTCGTCGTCGCGCTGTTCCTCGTCGTCGCCTACCTGCTGCTGACGGCGCGCATCATCTGACGCGGCGGCTCACGGCAGCGGAGCGGGCGGCAGCACGGGAGCGGGCGCCGGCAGCCCGATCTCGGGCTCGGTGATCGGGACCTGGGTCGGCAGCGGCGACCCGGTCGCGGTGGCCGACTCGTTCGGCGGCGCGGAGTTCGACTGCGCGCGCTGCGCCAGGGCGATCAGGCCCGGGTTGCGGGGGTCGAGCTCGAGCGCCCGCTGGCTGGCCCGTCGCAGCCCGGCCCGGTCGCCGCGCTCGAATTCGAAGGCCGCGAGCTGGACCCACGCGTCGAGGTTGTCCGGCTGGCGGCGCAGCGCGCGCAGCACGAGCGCCCGGGCCTCCTCGCGGCGGCCGCGGCGGACGGCGATCGTGGCGGCGGCCAGCAGCGGCTCGACCGACAGCGGGTTCAGCCGCGCCGCGACCTCGGCGTCGGCGGCGGCGTCCGCCAGCCGCCCGGCCGACGCGCCCTCCGCGCCGCTGGCCTCGATCGCGCTCCCCGTCCGGGTGTCCGCGAGCGCCGGCAGCAGCGCCGACACCACGACGAGCACGCTGGCCAGGACGGCCGCGGCCAGCACCGGGCCGCGCGCCGACGGCACGGCGCCGGCCCCGCGCCGCGGGCGGGCGGCGAGCACCCCCAGCGCCAGCAGCATCGGCAGCGTCACCGCCGGGATGTCCCAGTCCCAGTCGAGGAAGCTGTGCACGATCCAGGCGACCGCGACCGCCAGCAGCGCGGCGGCGTACCCGCGGTCCGGCGGCGCGCCGGCGAGCGCCCACGGCGTCGCCCGCACGCGCGCGAGCGCGGCGGCCAGCAGCGCGAGGATGCCACCGGCCGCCAGCAGCAGCCCCACCAGGCCGACCTCCGCCAGCCACTGCAGCGGCACCGAGTGCGGCTGCTGGACGCCCAGCAGGTTGCGCCGGTAGAGCTTGTGCGTGACCGGGAACGAGCCCGCGCCCCAGCCGGCCACCGGCTTGTCCGACCACGCGCCCGCGGCCTCCTCCCACCAGGTCCAGCGGTTGCCGGAGTTGGCCGACAGCAGCCGGTTCGGATCGGTCGTCCGGGCGGGGGCGCTCGTGTCCTTGAAGGACTCGAAGCTCGCGGCGATCCGGCCGCTGACCGCCGCGTTGACCACGCTCAACACGAGCAGCGCGCCCACGACCGCCATCGCGGGCCGCCCGATCCGGCGCGCGCGCTCGGGCGAGAACGCGCGGCTGCGTCGCAGGCGGTCGACGACGACGCCGAACGCCGCCAGCAGCAGCGCGACGACCAGCACCGTCACGAGCACGACGAGCGCGTCGTCCTCGCGGCGCTCGAGCGGGACGCGATCCGCGATCAGGTCGGGCCGCGTGAGCGCCACGAACAGCGGGATCGACGACGCGAACAGCGCCGCGAAGAACACCACGGCCGCACGGACGCGCTCCGTCGACAGCGCGAAGAAGACGACGAGGCCGGCGATGAGCGCGAGCATGCCGCCGCGCGAGTAGGTCAGCGTGATCACCAGCAGCAGCAGGTAGACGCCGAGCAGCGCGCCGATGCGGCCGGCCGGCGACCGCCACGGGTCGGCCGCCATCCGCAGCATGGGCAGCAGGCCGGAGACGCAGAACAGCGCGAGCGCGTTCCAGTACTGCAGCGGGGCCTTGAGGCGGTTGACGCCGCCGGCCTGGTCGAGGTTGATCAGCCCGTCGATGTGGAAGCCCGGCAGCGTCTTGCCGCCCAGCGCGTACAGCGCGACCGGAATGGATGCGTACGCGAGCGCCCGCGCGACCCGCTCGGGCGCGCGCGCCAGCGACGTCCCCAGCACGAGGCCCACGAAGACGGTCAGGACGTAGGCGATCGCGCGGTTGAGCTCGACCCACGAGCGGTCGGGCGCGACGCTCCAGGCGATGCTGGCGCCCGTCCACGCCGCGAACAGCACGAGCAGCCCGAGCCCGGCCCAGCCGGCCGCCGACGCGCGCAGGCGCAGCGAGCCGTACAGCCACGCGGCGCAGGCGACGGTCGCCACGACCGCCAGCGCGATCTGCAGCCAACTCTCCTGCGGCAGCTGCGTCGCGCCGGACGAGAACGCCGCGTACAGCAGGCACGCGAAGAAGGCGATCAGCAGCGCGCGGGCGGGGCGCTCGCCCTGCGGGCGGGCGGCGCCGGCGGGCGCGGCCGCCGCGGCCTGCGGGGGTGCGTGCGGCGGAGCGACGACCATCTCAAGCGCGCGGCCACGCTACCAGGGATCCGCCGGGGGTCGGGCATACTGCGCCTCCCGTGACCGCGGCGCCCGAACCCGAGCATCCGGGCCGCTTCTCCCTGCGGGGGCGGACCCTGCGCCAGATGACTGCGCGCGGGACGATCGTCAACGCGGTCTTCCTCGTCGGCGTCAACACGCTGTCGGTGCTGCGCGGGCTGGTCGTGGTCGCTTTCCTCACGCCGGAGGACTACGGGATCTTCGGGGTGCTCGTCGTGTCCATGAGCCTCGTGCTGTGGCTCAAGCAGATGGGCGTCTCGGACAAGTACGTCCAGCAGGACGACGACGACCAGGAAGTGGCCTTCCAGCAGGCGTTCACGCTCGAAGTGCTGGCGACGGCGATCGCGACGGCGCTGATGGCGCTGTCGGTGCCGCTGATCGTGGCCGTCTACGACGAGCCGCGGCTGCTGGCGCCGGGGCTCGTGTCGCTGGCGGTCATGCCCGCGCTCGCCCTGCAGGCGCCGCTGTGGATCCACTACCGGCGCATGCAGTTCGCGCGCCAGCGGCTGCTGCAGTCGATCGACCCGATCGTGTCGTTCGCCGTGGCCATCGCGCTCGCCGCGGCCGGGGCCGGTTTCTGGGCCCTGCTGGTGGGCGTCATCGCCGGCGCGTGGGCCGCGGCGCTCGTCTCGGTCTGGAGCTCGCCGTACAAGCTGGCCTGGAACTTCGACCGCCGCGTGGCGCGCACCTACATCCGCTTCTCGTGGCCGCTCGTGGCCGGGTCGGGGGCGAGCATGCTCGTCGCGATCGGGACGCTGTCGGTCGGGCAGGCGACGCTCGGGCTGGCCGGCGCGGGCGCGATCACCTTCGCGTCGTCGATCACGCAGTACGTCGACCGCGTCGACCAGATCATCACGCAGACGATGTATCCCGCGATCTGCGCGGTGCGGGACCGCACGGACGCGCTGTTCGAGGCGTTCGTGAAGTCCAACCGGCTGGCGCTCATGTGGGGCGCGCCGTTCGGCATCGGCCTGGCGCTGTTCGCGCCCGACCTCGTGCGCTTCGTGATCGGCGAGCGCTGGGAGCTGGCGATCGGGCTGCTGCAGGCCTTCGGCGCCGTCGCCGCGCTCAACCACGTCGCGTTCAACTGGGGCGCGTTCTACCGCGCGCTCGGCAACACGCGCCCCGCGCTGGTCATGAGCGCGGTCGTGGCGGTCGCCTGCGTCGCGGTCGTGCTGCCCGCGCTGGCGATCTGGGGCCTGCCGGGGCTGGCGGCGGGGATGGCGCTGCTCGTGCTCGCGTCGATGATCGTCCGCCTCTACTACGTGCACCGGCTGTTCCCGCAGTTCCGCTTCTGGCCGTACGCGGGGCGCGGCCTGGCGCCGACGCTGCCGCCCGCGCTGGCCGTGCTCGCGCTGCGACTCGTGGAGAGCGGGACGCGCACCGGGCTGACCGCCGCCGCCGAGCTCGCGCTGTTCTTCGCCGGCTGCGCGGCGCTGACGCTGTGGTTCGAGCGCGCGCTGCTGCGGGAGGCGCTGTCGTACCTGCGTCCACGTAGTCCGGTCGCGGCCCCCGGACGCAGCTAGACTCGGGGGGCCGTGCGCCTGCGCCCGTTCATCCTCGCCTGCCTGCTGGCGGCGCTCGCGCCGGCCGCGGCCCAGGCCCAGTCGGGCGCCGTGCAGAAGGCCGCGCTGAAGGTCTTCCAGGACTACGTCACGGACGGGCGCATCGACCCGTGCCGGCACACGTCGCAGGAGCTCAAGCTCGCCCTCGACAACGTCCCGCCGGACATCGAGCAGTACGCGGCCGACTACCCGGCGGCGATCAAGGCGGCGCTGCAGGCGCGCGCCCGCGGCGACTGCGAGGGCAAGAAGCCCGCGACCGGGCTGATCCAGCCGCCGGCCGCGACGCCCACCCCGGCGCCGACGCCGCGGCCGACACCGGTGCCGACGGCGGTCCCGACGAAGACGGTCGTGCCGGACCCACCGGAGCCCGAGACGGCGACGGTCGCCGCGACGAGCACTCCGGTGCCGACGCGGCCCGACGCCGCGCTCGAGCGCGTCGCCACCGCGCGGCCCGCCAGCACGGCGCCCGCGCCCGTGCTGCTGCTCGGCCTGCTCGTTCTGCTGCTGGCCATGAGCGCGCTGCTGGCGCTCGGCGCGCGGCGCTTCGGCCTGGCCGACCGCTTCCCGGGCGCGGCGCACGCGTGGAGCGACCTGCGCTGGCGCTCGCAGGGCACCTGGGAAGACTTCCGGGACTGGCTGCGCCTCGGGCGCTGAGGGCGTCGCGCCCTAGACTCTGAAGAAGATTTCTTCGGCTCAGAACCGCCGTGTTTGCGGGTTGTGTCCTCCGGTCCATCCGAGGGTCGCGCAACTATCAGCGACCCCTGTAAACGGAAGTCCTGAGGGCCGCCGCCGCCGGACCGAAGAGGAGTCATGATGGAGCACTCGCCGCAGACCGCACTCACCACACCCGCGCAGCGCGCCGGGGAGGCGATCAGCGTCCGGCGGCTGTTCACCCAGCCCGGCGTGCACCCGTTCGAGTCCGTCGAGTGGGAGCTGCGCGACGCGCGCATCGGGCACGGCGACAAGGTCGCGTTCGAACAGCGCGGCGTCGAGTTCCCGGCGACGTGGTCGCAGAACGCGACCAACATCGTCGCCCAGAAGTACTTCCGCGGCCAGCTCGACTCGCCCACGCGCGAGCGCTCGGTCAAGCAGATGATCTCCCGCGTCGCCGGGACGATCGCCGACTGGGGCCGCGAGCGCGGCTACTTCGCGACCGCCGAGGACGGCGACGCGTTCGAGGCCGAGCTCGCCTACATCCTGCTGCACCAGATGGCGGCGTTCAACAGCCCCGTCTGGTTCAACGTGGGCTTCGAGGAGAACCCGCAGTGCTCGGCCTGCTTCATCCTGTCCGTGCAGGACACGATGGACTCGATCCTCGACTGGAACACCAAGGAAGGCAAGATCTTCCGCGGCGGCTCCGGGTCGGGCATCAACCTCTCCAACATCCGCGGGTCCATGGAGCCGCTGAGCAAGGGCGGCACCGCCTCCGGCCCCGTCTCCTTCATGCGCGGCGCCGACTCCTGGGCCGGCACGATCAAGTCCGGCGGCAAGACGCGCCGCGCGGCGAAGATGGTCGTGCTCGACATCGACCACCCGGACGTGCGCGAGTTCATCTGGTGCAAGGCCAAGGAGGAGGAGAAGGCGCGCGCGCTCGCCGAGGCCGGCTTCGACATGTCGATCGACGGCGACGGCTTCACGTCGATCCAGTACCAGAACGCCAACAACTCGGTGCGCGTGACCGACGAGTTCATGCACGCCGTCGAGGCCGACGCCGACTGGGCGCTCACCGCCCGCAGCACCGGCGAGCCGGTGGCGACGGTCCCGGCGCGCGAGCTCATGCGCGACATCGCGGACGCCGCATGGCGCTGCGCCGATCCGGGCGTCCAGTACGACACGACCATCAACCAGTGGCACACGTCGCCGAACTCGGGCCGCATCAACGCGTCCAACCCGTGCTCGGAGTACATGCACGTCGACGACTCGGCCTGCAACCTCGCCTCGCTGAACCTCATGAAGTTCCGCCGGCCCGACGGGTCGTTCGACGTCGGCAAGTTCGAGCACTGCGTCGACGTCGTCCTGCTCGCGCAGGAGATCGTCGTCGGCCCGTCGAGCTACCCGACGGAGGAGATCGGCAAGAACGCCCGCGCGTTCCGCCAGCTCGGCCTGGGCTACGCCAACCTCGGCGCCTACCTGATGGCCAACGGCACGCCGTACGACTCCGACGCCGGCCGCGGCACCGCCGCCGCGATCACCGCGCTGATGACGGGGCGCGCGTACCTGCAGTCGGCCAAGGTCGCCGCGGCGATCGGGCCGTACGAGAAGTACGGCGAGAACCGCGAGGCGCACAACAACGTCATGCGCATGCACCGCGACGCGTCCTACGCGATCCCGGACTCGACGTGCGACGACAGCGACCTGCTCGCCACGGCGCGCGAGGTCTGGAACGAGGCGGTCGCGCTCGGCGAGCTGTACGGCTACCGCAACGCGCAGGCGACCGTGCTCGCGCCCACGGGCACGATCTCGTTCCTGATGGACTGCGACACGACGGGCATCGAGCCCGACTTCTCGCTGGTCAAGTACAAGGAGCTCGTCGGCGGCGGCCAGATGACGATCGTCAACCGGACGGTGCCGCTGGCGCTGCAGACGCTCGGTTACAACGAGTCGCAGATCGCGCAGATCGAGGCGCACATCAACGAGCACGGGACGATCGTCGGCGCCCCCGAGCTCGACCCGAGGCACCTCTCCGTGTTCGACGTGGCCGTCGGCGAGCGCGCGATCTCGCACATGGGCCACATCAAGATGATGGGAGCGGTCCAGCCCTTCATCTCGGGCGCGATCTCCAAGACCGTCAACATGCCCAACGAGGTCACGGTCGACGACATCGCCGACGCGTACATCCAGGCGTGGAAGCTCGGCATCAAGGCGCTGGCGATCTACCGCGACGGCTCCAAGACGGCGCAGGCGCTGCGCACCGACGCGCACAAGGCCAAGGGCGTCGACGCCGAGACGGGCGAGGGCCTCTACACCAAGGAGCAGGTCGACGCGCTCGTGACGGCCGCGGTCGAGGAGGCCGTCGTCGAGGCCGTGGCGAAGGCCAAGGACTCCGCGGACCCGGCCCGTCGCCGGATGCCGCGCGAGCGCCAGTCGATCACGCACAAGTTCTCGCTCGGCGGCCACGAGGGCTACATCACCGCCGGCATGTACGAGGACGGCACCGTCGGCGAGATCTTCCTCACCGACATCGGCAAGGAGGGCTCGACGCTGCGCGGCATGATGAACGCGTTCGCGACGTCGATCTCGATCGCGCTGCAGTACGGCGTGCCGCTCGAGACGCTCGTGCAGAAGTTCAGCTACATGCGCTTCGAGCCCGAGGGCATCACGCAGAACCCGGAGATCCCGTTCGCGAAGTCGATGCCCGACTACATCATGCGCTGGCTGGCGTCGCGCTTCCTCGACACCGACACGCAGGAGGAGCTCGGCATCCTCACGCCGGAGGTCCGCGCGCGCAAGATGGCCGAGGACGCCGGCACGTCGGCGACCGCCTCCGACCGGTCGCGGCCGGCCAACGGCGGCAGCGGCGCCGCCAAGCACGGCGCGCCGCACGGCCCGATGGGCACGGTCGCGGGCAGCGAGCCCGCGACGACGCGCGCGGCGGCCGAGGCCCTGACCGACACGCCGCCGGTCGTCCCGGCCCGCATGCAGGGCCTCGACCTCGGCCCCGCCTGCGCCCAGTGCGGCGGCATGATGCAGCGCACGGGGTCGTGCTACACGTGCTCGAGCTGCGGCAACAACACCGGCTGCGGGTGA
>DATLGB010000064.1:0-24666 GCA_035540675.1 Solirubrobacteraceae bacterium
CCGCTACGCCGGCACCGGCATCCGCTGCAACGGCGAGCTGACGGGGGCGGCGCTGCGCAGGCTCGCGCGCGTCACGCCGAGCGCGATGCGGCTGCTCTACGAGGCCCACGACCGCGAGGGGCTCAGCGCGCGCGGGCACCACCGGGTGCTGCGCGTCGCGCGCACGATCGCCGACCTCGCGGGCAGTGCCGAGGTGGGGCCGGAGCACGTGAGGGCGGCCGTCGTGCTGCGGATGGACGCCACCGAGCAGGCGGCGGCGGCGTGAGACGCCCTGTGTCAACCTGCTGCGGCGAGGTGGCGCGTGGCCGCTTGGTGGCGGGTGATGTCGTAGGGCTGTTGGTCTTGCCAGCAGGTCCAGAGGACGCGGCTCCAGGCGCGGCCGAGGATGCGGATCGCGTGTGGGTGGTTAGCGCCGCGGGCGCGGGCGCGGGCGTAGATGTCGTGGGCCCAGGGGTGCCAGTGGCGGGTGCTGTCGGCCAGAACGCACATGTGGTTGCGCAGGCGTTTGTCGCAGGCCCAGCGGAAGCTGGCGGTGCGGCGTTTGCCGGATTCGATGGCGACGGGGGCCATGCCGGCGTCGGCGGCGAGGCTGTCGCGGGTCGGGTAGCGGTGGCGGTTGTCGCCGATTTCGGCGAGCAGGCCGGCGGCGCAGATGACGCTCTTGGCGTCGCGGAACAGGCTGAGGAAGATCGGTCCGTCGGGGTGGGCGCGGACGGCGCCGGCGATCTGGCTGGTGAGCTGGCTGATCTGCTCGACGATCGGCTTCAGAACGGCGACGAGGCCGAGGATGGTTTGGCGGCGGGCGTCGGCTTCGAGTTCGCCGACGACGGCGACGGGCGCTTGGCGCAGGCGCTCGAGCAGCTCGTTGGCGGGGCGCCGGCCGCAGTAGGCGTGGCGGGCCAGGAAGGCCTGCAGGCGTTTTTCGCCGAGGCCGCGGGCGTCGGCGGGGCTGGGGTAGCGCTCGCAGAAGGCCAAGCCGATCGGGCTGTCGACGTCGGCGAAGATGCGGCGGGCGCCGGGCCAGAAGGCGTCGAGTTGGGCGCGCAGCTGGTTGGCCAGCGCGACGCGCGCGTCGACGAGATCCTCGCGGGTGCGAACGAGGGCGCGCAGCGCGGCGGTTTCGTCGCCGCAGGGCGCCAGGGCCGCGAAGCGGTGGCGGTCGGTGCGCGCGAGCTCGCAGAGCACGAAGCTGTCAAAGACATCGGTCTTGCCGGCGGCGGCGCGGAAGCGATCGCGCGCGGCCTTGACCTGGTTGGGATGCATGGCCAGCACCGTGATCCCGGCGGCCAGCAGCCGGCCGACCAGCAGCCCGTCAGGCCGCTCGATCGCCGCGACCTCGACGTGGAGTTCGACGAGCATCGCGACCAAGGCATCGATGCCAGCCTCATCGTGGACGAAGCGTCGTTGCCTGAGCAGCTCGCCGTCGGCGTCGCTGACGCGAACGTCGTGCCATTCGTCGGCCCAGTCGATCCCGCAGATTGCGCCCATGCGATGTCCTCCCCGGACGAGGTCGTTTCACGACGAGCCGACCGGGAGGTACCGTGGCGGATGCTCATAGGCAGGCCCTCAGCGGGGCGACGCCCTGTTGCCGCTCTGGGTGCCTCCCACCGCCGGAAGGGGCAAGTCTCACGCGGGCCGTCTCAGCGGCAAGCGACACAGGCCCTCTTCCGGCGGTGGTCAGCCCTATACGCCGGGAACTTCTCAAGCTCGTCCTCCCTTCGGTCGGACGAGATCTCCCTCTCTAGGAAAGAAAGAACAACAACCCGGCAACGGGAGGTTGTCCTATGAGCGCCGCCGGGCTGATGGCGCTCGCCGCCGGCGCCGCCGCCGTGGCCGGTGCCTGGGAGCTGCTGGCCGCCGTCGAGCGCGCCCGCGCCTGGGCCTGGATCGACGCCGCGCTGCGCGCCCTGCGGCGGGCGCACGGGGAGGGACGGCCGCCGACGGCGCCCGAGCGGCGGCGCCTGGCGGCGCTCGCCACGGGCTGCCTGCTCGGCGCGGGCTGGATCGTGGGCGGCGCTGCGCTGGCGCTGCCCGCCGCCGTCGCCGGGCCGGCGCTCGCGGCGGCGGTCGTGCGCGCCGGCCGGCGCCGCTACCGCGCGCGGCTGGCGGCCGGCGCCGCGGGCGCCGCCCGCGCGCTGGCCGCCTCGCTCGCCGCCGGGCGCTCCGTGCGCAGCGCGGTGGCCGAGGCCGCGGCGGGCCTGGAGGGGCCGGTCGCGCACGAACTGCGGCACGCGGCGGCGGCGCTCGCCGCCGGCGAGCCGACCGACGCGGCGCTCGAGGCGCTGCGGCGGCGCGCCGCGAGCCCGCCGTGGGACGCGCTCATCTCCGGCGTGCTCCTCCAGCGCGACGCCGGCGGCGACCTCGCCGCCCTGCTGCGCGACCTCGCGGCGTCGCTCGACGCGGCCGAGCGCAGCGAGCGCGACGCGCTGGCGGCGACCGCGCAGGCGCGCTTCACCGCGTGGCTGGTCGCCGGGCTGCCGGCGCTGGCGGCGGGGCTGGCGGAGCTGGCGAGTCCCGGTTTCGTCGCCGGTCTCGCGGGCGACCCGCTGTCGGCGGCGCTCGCGGTGCCGGCGCTCGTGCTGCAGGCGGTGGCCCTCGGCGCCATTCGCTTGATCGGCCGGAGCGCGCTCGCGTGAGCGCCGCGGTCGCGGCCGCGGTCGTCGCCGGCGCGCTGGCCGCCGCCGGGATCGGCGACCTCGCCAGTGCGCTCGCCGTCCGTCCGCGTCGGGCCCGCCGGCCGCTGGCCGCGACCGTCGCAGGCGCGATCACCCGGCTCGGCCGCCGCGTCGGCGCCCCGCGAGCGCCGCGCGACCTCGCCGAGCGCATCGACGCCGCCGCCGCCCGCCTCACCGTCGCCGACGCCATGGCGGCCAAGGCCGGCGGCGCCGTCGCCGGCCTGCTCGCGTCGCTGCCGCCGGCGGCCGGAGCCCCCGGGCGGCTTGGCTACCTCCTGCCGGTCGCGGCCGCGGCGGCCGGGTTCCTCGCGCCGGACCTGTGGCTGCGCGGGCGCTCGCGGCGGCGCGCGCGAGTGATGGCGGTCGAGCTCCCCGACGTGGTGGACCTGCTGCGCGTCGCGCTGCAGGCGGGGCTGCCGCCGACCCGCGCGCTGGCCGAGGTGGGGCGCCGCCACCCGGGCCTGCTCGCCGGCGAGCTGCGCCGCGCCGCCGCGCAGGCCGCCGTCGGCCGCCCGCGCGCCGCCGCGCTGGCCGAGCTGCGCCGGCGCGCGCCGCTGCCGGGGGTCGCTGCGCTGACGGCAGCGCTCGACCGCGCCGACCGGCTCGGCACCCCGCCCGCCGAGGCGCTGGCGGCGCTGGCGCGCGAGGCGCGCGAGGACCGCGCGCGCCGGCGCGCCGAGGCCGCCGCCCGGGCGGCCCCGAAGATCCAGCTCGTCGTCGCGCTGCTGCTCGTGCCCTCGGTGCTGCTGCTCGTCGCGGCTGCGCTCGCGCCGGCCGTCCTCAGCGCAACCTGATCGCGAGGCGGCCGCGGAGGCGGTCACCCTCGCGGCGCGAGCCGGCGGCGACGAGGTCGATCATGTCGAGGTAGGGCTTCGCCTTTGCGTAACCGGGGTCCCCGGCCTCTTCGGCCTCGATGAACTTCGCCACGACGGGAAACGACAGGAACAGCGACGGATTCATCTCCGCCAGGTCGCGCGCCCGGTCGTAGAGGCCGGCGTCCTCGACCGTCCGCTCCGGATCGAGCATCTCCTCGGCCGTGCCCCGCCGGTAGGCGAGCACGAGGCGCTCCTGGGCCAGCGCGATCACCAGCGGCCCCGGCTCGCCGGCGTCGAGCGGCAGCTCGAAGGCCATCCGCGCGCCGGCCACCCGCGTGGGCTGCACCGGCGCCCCCTCGCGGCGGGCGAGCCCCATCAGCTTCGCGAGCCCGGTCGCCGCCGCCTCCGGGTCCTTGACCTCCACCGTGACGCCGCCCGAGAGGGCCGCGACCTCCTCACCGCGGATGAACACGGCCGCGTCGCCGAGCCACGAGAGCACGTCGCGCTCGAGGTCGAGGCGGTACTGCTGCTCGAGCTGCTGCTGGATGACGCTGCCACCCAGGGCGCCGGCCGCGAGCTTCAGATAGCCGTCGAGCGACTGCCCGAGGTCCGGGAACCCGGCGGCCGCCCACGCGTCCGCCGGCAGCTCGCGCAGGAGCGCGCTGCCGCCGGTGCTCGGCAGCCCGAACAGCGACATCCCGCCGGCGTCCTTCGGGACCTTGGTGCTCGACTCGATCGCCAGCGCGTCCTCCTCGGCCACGAGCGCGGCGGCCATGGGCGCCGCCGTGCCCAGCAGCCGCTCGACGATGGCGGCGCTGCTCGGGTCGGTCCCGCTCTGCGCGATGGCGGTCTTCACCAGGCTGCGGAAGTCCACGTACAGCGTGCCCTCGCGCTCGTCGGGCAGCGCCGAGACGGCGTCGCTGAACGCCTTGGCCTTCGCCAGGCTCGCGCCGCCCTCGGCCGTGTCGACGACGCGCTTGAACGCGGCCTCGTCGGACGCGAAGGCGACCGCGCCCTCCAGCGCGCCGGTCACGGCACCGTCCGCGTCCACCCAGTAGGTGACGTTCTTGTAGGTGCCGCGGCGCTCCTTGTCGGCCCTGGCCGACGCCGCCAGTTGCTCGCGCGCGGCGTCGTCGTCGCGGGACGCGGCGATGAGCGCCCCGCGTGCCTCGTCGCGGTCTCCGCCGACGGCGGTGATGGCCGCTCCGGCGCGGCGGCCGAGCCACGGCTCGATCTCCTTCTCGTAGGAGCCGGCCTCGCCGGCATCCGCGGCGGCCCGCTCGATCATGTCGACGAGCTTGGCGCCGGGGTCGTCCGTCTGAAGCAGGCGTCCGGCGAGCGCGCGCATCCGCTCCTCCTGGTCGCCCTCCGGCCGGACGACGACGTCGGCGTAGAAGAGAGAGCCGGCCGGCAGCAGCGTGGCCGGGTCGAGGTCGCCGGAGGACGCCGCGCTGCCGCAGCCGGCGGCGGTCAGTGCGGCGGCGGCCGTGAAGCAGGCGAGGGCGCGGGTGGGACGGAGCATGCAGAGAACGCTACTCCGCGGGCGAGTGTCCCACCACCTCTCGCCGCGGGAAATTGCCGCAAATCCAAGGAAAAGCAATGCTGACCAGGAGGTTGGGAGCGGCCCAAGTGGGGGGCAGGACCATGTTCGTGTTGCAAAGTGGGTGGTAGTGGGGTACCTTGCGCCTCGAATAGCCGGACCGGGGTGGCGGGGCTCCTCCCACTCCGCCACCTCGGTTCGACTTGACCTTCTGCTGCACGAGACGTATGAGCCTTGCCCTTCCACGGGATCCACGACCACACGCTGGACGCGAAGAACCGGCTCACCGTCCCGGCGCGCTTCCGGCCGGAGCTCGCAGGAGGAGTGGTTCTCGCGAAGGGCTTCGAGACCTGCCTGCAGGTCTACCCGGCGGCGACGTACGACCGGATCGCCAGCGCGGCGCTGGCCGGCGTCAACCCGCTGGGGCCGGAGGCGCGGGCGCTCAGCCGGCACCTCTACGGGAACACGCTGCCGACCGAGCTCGACTCGGCCGGGCGGATCATGCTGCCGCCGCCGTTCCTGCAGTACGCGGGGATCTCGAAGGACGCGGTCGTGATCGGCGCCGGCCACTGCCTCGAGATCTGGGATCGCGACACCTGGCAGACCTACGACGCCGACCTGATCCCGCGGGCGGCTGAACACATCGCGACCGTTGGCCATCCTGCTTGACATGACCAAGGAGCACGTCCCGGTCCTGGCGGGCGAGCTGATCGAGGCGCTCGACCCGCAGCCGGGCGAGATCGCCGTCGACTGCACGCTCGGCGGCGGCGGGCACGCGCGGCTGCTCGCCGACCGGCTCGGCCCGGCCGGGCTGCTGATCGGCATCGACCGCGACCCGTCGGCCGAGGAGGCGTTCGCCCGGCTGGCGG
The DNA here is from genome assembly GCA_035540675.1 of Solirubrobacteraceae bacterium. Taxonomy (GTDB): domain Bacteria; phylum Actinomycetota; class Thermoleophilia; order Solirubrobacterales; family Solirubrobacteraceae; genus DATLGB01. Next base: position 5,900 of record DATLGB010000064.1, read on the forward strand.
CCGACGCGCCGTGCCGCACGCGCTTCCTGCGCGCCGACTTCGCCGCCGGCCTCGCGCAGCTGGGCGACGAGCAGGTGCGGGCGGACATGGTCTACATGGACCTCGGCATGTCGTCGATGCAGGTCGACACGCGCGAGCGCGGCTTCTCCTACTCCTACGACGCGCCGCTGGACATGCGGATGGACCCGTCCGCGTCGCTGTCGGCGCGCGAGGCGGTCAACTCGTGGGAGCGCCGCCAGCTCGCCAAGGTGATCCGCGACTACGGCGAGGAGCGCTACGCCGACCGGATCGCGCGCGAGATCGTGCGCCGGCGCGCCGAGCGCCCGATCGAGACGACGTTCGAGCTCGTCGACGCCATCACCGCCGCCATCCCCGCGCCCGCGCGCTTCGCCGGCGGTCACCCCGCCAAACGGACGTTCCAGGCGCTGCGGATCGCCGTCAACGACGAGCTGGCGCAGATCGACGACGGGCTGCCGCTGGCGTGGGACCTGCTGCGGCCCGGGGGCCGGCTGGCGGCGATCTCCTTCCATTCGCTGGAGGACCGCCGCGTCAAGCGCTTCCTCGCCGGCCGGGCGCAGGGCTGCGTCTGCCCGCCCGACCTGCCGATCTGCGTCTGCGGCCACGAGCCCGAGGCGGAGCTGATCGCGCGCGGCGGGATCGTCCCCACGCCGGGCGAGGTCGAGAGCAACCCGCGCGCGAAGTCGGCGCGCCTGCGCGCCGCGCGCAAGATCGCCGATCGAGGAAAGGAATCCTGATGGCCTCCCGTGCCGCCGCCACCGCCGCCGCCCGCCGGCACGCCACCGCGAGCACCTACGCGCCGCGCGCGCCGCGCCGGGTCAGCGGCCCCGCCCGCCGGCCGGCGCCGCGTCCCGTCCCGGCGCTGCCGCCGCGGCGGCCGCTCAGCGGCGCCACCGTCGGCGCGCCGGCGCCCGCGCTGCGGCGGCTGCGGGCCGTGCCCGACCACCGGATGCTCGACCGGCTGCTGCACAGTCGCGCGTGGATCTGGCTGATGGGCATCGGGCTCGGCGGCATCGTCGCGATGCAGGTGTCGCTGCTCAAGCTCAACTCCGGGATCTCGCGCGCGGTGGAGACCAGCGCGACGCTCGAGCGCTCCAACGCCCGCCTGCGCGAGCAGGTGGCGGCGCTGTCGACGGGCGAGCGGCTGCGCACGGGCGCCGCCGCGCTCGGGATGGTCATGCCGGACGCCGGGAGCGTCGAGTACCTGCGCGCTCGGCCCGGCGTCGACGAGCGGCGCGCGGCGCTGAACCTGCAGCCTCCGAGCGAGGAGGCCCGGCGCCGGCTGGCGGCCGGCGGTCGCGATCCGGTGGCGCCGGCGACGCTCCCCGGGACCGCCGCCCCGGTCACGACCACGACGACGACGCCCGCTCCGCCGGCGACGACCACTGCGCCGACGCCCGCCCCAGGTGCGACGGCCCCGGCGCCGACCGCGACGCCCGCCCCCACCACGGGCGCGGCCGGCGCGACGGGCGCCGCCGCGGCGCCCGAGGGGTAGCGCGGCCGATGCGGCTGATCGAGCGTCGCATCGGGTTCGTCTTCGCGATCTTCCTGCTGGCGCTGGCGATCGCGGGCGTGCGGGCGCTGTGGCTCGGCGTCGTGCGCGCCGACGCGCTCAAGCGCGTGGCGGCCACGCAGCAGAAGGCCACGCTGACGGTCCCGGCGCGGCGCGGGGCGATCACCGACCGCGACGGCGAGGAGCTCGCGGTCTCCAAGCCCGCCATGAGCGTGGCGGCGACGCCGTACCTCGTGCGCGACCCGCTCAAGGTCTCCCGGACGATCGCGCCGCTGCTCGGCCGCGACGCCCGCGACGTGCTCGAGGACCTCAGCCGCCGAGACACCGGCTTCGTCTGGCTGGCCCGCAAGCTGCCGATGGGGCCGGCGCGCAAGCTGCAGACGCTCGGCATCGAGGGCCTCGACTTCGTGGAGGAGTCCACTCGCGTCTACCCGCGGCGCTTCCTGGCGTCGCAGGTGCTCGGCTTCACCGGCACCGACGGCGTCGGGCTGGCGGGCCTCGAGCACCAGCACGACTCGGAGCTGCGCGGGCGCGACGGCAAGCGCATGCTGGTCAAGGACGCGCTGGGTGAGGCGATCGAGCTGCGCGACCAGCGCCGGCCGCGTCCGGGCGACGACCTGCGGCTGACCATCGACGACCGCGTCCAGGAGGCCACCGAGGAGGTGCTGGCCGACGTCGGCGCGAAGTGGAGCCCCAAGGGCGCGACCGCCATCGTCATGGACCCGCGCAACGGCGAGCTGCTCGCGGTCGCCAACTGGCCGCGCGTCGACGCCAACGACGTCGAGGACGCGCCGGAGTGGGCCAAGCAGAACCGCGCGGTGCAGGCGAGCTACGAGCCCGGCTCGACGTTCAAGGCGTTCACGATGGCCGGGGCGCTCGAGGACGGCAAGGTGCGCCCGGACGACGTCTTCCAGCTGCCCGCGACGATCATGGTCGCCGACCGCGAGATCGGCGAGTCCCACGATCAGTCCTACGGCACGCTGACCGCGTCGGGGATCATCGAGAAGTCCTCCAACGTCGGCACCATCATGATCGGGCAGCGGCTGGAGGCCAAGCGCTTCGACTACTGGGTGCGCAGGTTCGGGTTCGGCAAGCCGACCGGCGTCGACCTGCCCGGGGAGCAGCCGGGCATCGTCCTGCCGCTCGAGAAGTACTCCGGCTCGTCGATGGGCAACCTGCCGATCGGCCAGGGCGAGGCGGTGACGCCGATGCAGATGGCGGCGGCGTACGCGGCGATCGCCAACGGCGGCATCCTGCGGCCCCCGCGGGTGGTCCAGGCGGTCGGGGGCCGGCCGACGCCGATGCCGAAGGGGCGGCGGGTGCTCTCGCCGCGGACGTCAGCCGCGCTGCGAGACATGCTCGAAGGCGTCCTCGGCCCCGGCGGCACCGCCTCCGGCGCGGCGATCGAGGGCTACGCGCTGGCGGGCAAGACCGGAACCGCCGAGAAGCCGGACCCGGTCTACGGCGGCTACTCGAAGACCAAGTACGTGGCGTCCTTCGTCGGCTTCGCCCCGGCGCGCAACCCGCGCCTGCTGACCCTCGTGATGGTCGACGAGCCGCAGGGCGACATCTACGGCGGCTCCGTCGCGGCCCCCGCCTGGCGCGACATCACGAGCTTCGCGCTGAACTACCTGCGCATCCCGCCCCGCTAAGAGGGGTCAGACCCCGCAACGGGGGTTGCGTCGCAAGTAGGGGGTCTGACCCCGCAATGGGGGGTTGCGCCCGCCGCAAGTAGGGGTCTGACCCCGCAATGGGGGTTGCGCCGGTGAGATCGCGCTTCAGCGCTTGCGTGAAGCGGTGAATCCTGGTTCACTTCTTCGTGTGCCCTACCGGCCGACCGACCGCACCCGGGCGCGCGCCGCCGGCGTGCGGGCGCGCATTCTCGAGGCGGCGCACGACCTGCTGGCCGAGGGCGGCTACATGGCGGCGACGGTGCAGGCGGTGGCGGGCCGGGCGGGTGTCGCGACCGGGACGGTGTACCGCCACTTCCCGGGCAAGGAGGATCTGCTGGGGGAGGTGTTCCGCCGTGCGTCGCAGCGCGAGGTGGACGCCGTGGCCGCCGCGGCGGGCGACCGGCAGCGTTCGGCCGGCGAGCGCATCGCCGCCGCCGTGGAGACCTTCGTCCGGCGCGCGCTGGCCGAGCCGGTGCGGGCGTACGCGCTGCTCGCCGAGCCGGTCGATCCCGCCGTCGAGATCGAGCGCCTGATCTTCCGCCGCGCCTACGCCGGCCTGTTCGCCGGCGCGCTCGCCGACGGCGTTGCCCGCGGGGAGCTCGAGCCGATGGACGTCGACCTGGTCGCCGCGGCGCTCGTCGGCGCGCTCGGCGAGGCGCTCGTCGGGCCGCTCGCCGCCCGCGACCGCGGCGACGACGCGCTCGTCGCCCACCTGCAGTCCTTCTGCCTGTCCGCGATCCGGAGCCCGCATGTCCGACACCCTCAGCCCGCCTGACCGCGCGACGCACGCGGTCCTCAACCAGCCGCCGCCGCTCGCCGACGTCGACCTCTACGCGACGGACCGCCCGCTGCGGGAGGCCGTCGAGCGGGAGGGCGCCGCGTGGGCCACGGAGCGGCTGCACGAGGCCGGCCGCGTCGCCGGCTCGAGCGAGGCGATCGAGCACGGCCGCCGCGCCGAGCGCAACGCGCCGCGCCTGCTCACGCACGACCGCTACGGCCACCGGATCGACCGTGTCGACTACGACCCGAGCTGGCACTGGCTGCTGGGCGGCGCCGTGGAGCGCGAGATCCACGCCCTGCCGTGGCGGGACCCGCGGCCGGGCGCCCACGTCGCGCGCGCCGCGCTGGAGATCCTCTGGACGCAGCCCAACGCCGGCGTCATCTGCCCCGTGTCGATGACCTACTCCGCCATCCCGGCGCTGCGCCGCGATCCCGAGCTGGCCGCGCAGTGGGAGCCGCGCCTGACGTCGACCGACTACGACGCCGGCTCGCTGTGCGGCATGGCGATGACCGAGAAGCAGGGCGGCTCCGACGTGCGCGCCAACACGACCCGCGCCGCCGACGCCGGCGACGGCTGGTGGGAGCTCACCGGCCACAAGTGGTTCTGCTCGCACCCGATGTGCGACGTCTTCCTCGTCCTCGCGCAGGCGCCGGCCGGCCTGTCGTGCTTCGTCGTCGAGCGCGGCCCCGGCTTCGAGATCCAGCGCCTCAAGGACAAGCACGGGACGCGCTCGCTGGCTTCGAGCGAGGTCGAGTTCCGCGCCGTCCCCGCGCGCCTGCTCGGCGAGGAGGGACGCGGCGTGCCGACCATCATCGAGATGGTCAACCACACGCGGCTGGACTGCGTCATCGGCTCGGCCGCCGGCATGCGCCGCGGTGTCGCCGAGGCCGTCCACCACGCGCGCCACCGCCAGGCGTTCGGCCGGCTGCTGGCCGAGCAGCCGCTGATGGTCAACGTGCTCGCCGACCTGGCGATCGAGTCGGAGGCGGCGACGGCGACGGCGCTGCGCCTCGCGCGCGCCTACGACGAGGAGGACAACGCGCTGCGCCGCTTCGCCACCGCCGTTTTGAAGTACTGGGTCTGCAAGCGCGCGACGCCGCACGCGGCGGAGGCGCTCGAATGCCACGGCGGCAACGGCTTCGTCGACGAGGCCCCGATGGCCCAGCTGCTGCGCGACGCCCCGATCAACGGCATCTGGGAGGGCTCGGGCAACGTGATGGCGCTCGACGTCCTGCGCGCCCTCGCGCGCGAGCCCGAGGGCCTGCCGGCGTTCCTGGCCGAGTGCGAGCTCGCCCGCGGCGGCGACGCGCGCCTCGACGCCCACCTCGACGCGCTGCCGCGCACGCTGGCCGGTCTGCAGGAGGACGCGCAGTGGCAGGCGCGGCGCCTGGTCGAGGACCTCGCGCTGGCCTTCCAGGCGTCGCTGCTCGTGCGCCACGCGCCGCCCGCGGTGGCCGACGCGTTCTGCGCCGGCCGGCTCGGCGAGCACCGCGGCCGCGCCTTCGGGACGCTGCCGCGCGGCGTGGACGGCGACGCCGTGGTGGCGCGCGCGCTGCCCGCCTGAAGCCATAAGCGCCACTGATGGCGCCGGCACCTGATCCGACTGGCTACTGATAGTTGCGCTTGCAATAGTGACGGCCATGGATCGCCGCGCATGGATGTTGATGTGGACGCTCGCCCTCCTCTGGGGCGCGTCGTACCTGTTCATCAAGCTCGGGCTGGAGACGCTCGAGCCGGCGTTCATCGTCTTCAGCCGCCTGGCGCTGGCCGGCCTCGTCCTCATCCCCTTCGCCGCCCGCGCCGGCGCCTTCGCCGGCCTTCGCGAGCGCTGGCGCGCCGTGCTGGTTCTCGCCGCCGTCCAGGTCGTCGTGCCGTTCCTGCTCATCACCTACGGCGAGGAGCACGTCGCCTCCGGCCTGACCGGCGTGCTGATCGCCTCCGCCCCGATCTTCACGGCGCTGCTGGCCTTCGCCGGCTTCGGCCCGCGCGTGCAGGGCTGGAGCCTCGGCGGCGTCGTCGTCGGGATCGCGGGCGTGCTGGTGCTCTTCGCTTCCGACCTGACCGGCTCCAGCGACCTCGTCCTCGGCGGCGCGATGATCCTGGTGGCGTCGCTCGGCTACTCGGTCGGCGCCGTCTACCTGCGGGCGCGCTTCCAGGGCGTCGCGCCGCTCGGCGTCGCCGCTGCGTCGATGAGCACCGCCGCCGTGCTGACCGCGCCGATGGCCGCGCTCCAGGCGCCGGCCGCGCTGCCGAGCCTCACCTCCGGTCTCGCCGTCGTCGCCCTCGGCGTCCTCGGGACCGGCATCGCGTTCGGCATCTTCTACGTCCTGATCGCCGACATCGGCGCGGCGCGCGCGTCCGTCGTCGCGTACCTGGCGCCGGCGTTCTCGCTGGCCTACGGCGCGCTGTTCGTCGACGAGCCGATCACCCTCTCCGCCATCGCCGGACTGGTGCTCATCCTCTCCGGGTCGTACCTCGCCGCGACCGGCCGCGCGCCGTGGCAGCGGCGCCCCGTGGCGGTCCCCGCCACCGCCTGAGCGCTCCGTAGACTCCCGCCGCATGAACCTTCGCGAGCTGCTCGGCGAAGGGCCGGGCGACGTGGAGGTCACCGCGCTGGCCTTCGACAACCGCGCCGTCGCGCCGGGCACGCTGTTCTTCTGCGTCCCCGGCTTCACCCGCGACGGCCACGACTTCGCTCCCGACGCCGTGTCCCGCGGGGCGGTGGCGCTCGTCGTCGAGCGCCCGCTCGCCTCCGGCGTGCCGGAGGTGGTCGTCGACGACGTGCGCGCGGCCATGGCGCGCGCCGCCGCGCGCTTCCACGGCGACCCGACGGCGCACCTGCGCGTGGTCGGCATCACCGGCACCAACGGCAAGACGACGACGGCGTTCCTGGTGCGCGACCTGCTCGAGGCGGGCGGGCTGCAGAGCGGCCTGCTGGGGACGATCCGGTCGGTGGTCGGCGGCGAGGTCCGCACCGCCGTGCGCACGACGCCGGAGGCGATCGACCTCCAGGCGGCCTTCGCGGAGATGCTGGGCGGCGGCGACCGCGCCGTGGCGATGGAGGTGTCCTCGCACGCGCTCGAGCTGCGGCGCGCCGACGCCATCCACTTCGCGGTCGCCGTCTTCACCAACCTCACGCAGGACCACCTGGACTTCCACCCGACGATGGAGGCCTACTTCCTCGCCAAGCGCAAGCTGTTCGAGGCGGCCGAGGGCGTCCGGATCGTCAACGCCGACGACCCGTACGGGCGCCGGCTGGCCGCGGACTTCCCCGGCGCGCAGACGTACGGGCTCGACAGCGAGGACGCGGACTGGCGGGCCGTCGACATGGCCTCCGAACTGACCGGCACCCGCTTCACTGCCGTGACCCCGGAGGGCGAGGTGGAGGTCCGCGCGCCGCTGCCGGGCCGCTTCAACGTGCTCAACTCGCTCGCCGCGCTCGCCGCCGCCCGCGCGCTGGGCGTTCCGCTGGCGACGGCGGCGGCGGCGCTGGCCACCGCCGGGCGCGTTCCGGGCCGCTTCGAGCCCGTCGACGAGGGCCAGCCGTTCGCCGTGCTCGTCGACTACGCCCACACGCCGGACTCGCTGGAGAACGTGCTGCGCGCGGCGCGCGAGCTGACCGCGGGCCGCGTCATCTGCGTCTTCGGCGCGGGCGGCGACCGCGACCGCGGCAAGCGCGCGCCGATGGGGCGGGTGGCGGCCGAGCTGGCGGACGTCGCCATCGTGACGAGCGACAACCCGCGCTCGGAGGATCCCGAGGCGATCCTCGACGAGATCGTCGCCGGCGCCGGGGCGGCGGCGTTCGAGCGCGACGTCGACCGCCGGCGCGCGATCGCGCGGGCGGTCGAGCTGGCGGCGCCCGGCGACGTCGTGGTCATCGCCGGCAAGGGCCACGAGCAGGGGCAGGAGTTCGCCGGCGGGCGCAAGGAGCCGTTCGACGACCGGGTCGTGGCCGCCGAGGCGCTGCGGGCGGTGGCTGCGCGGTGATCTCCTGGACCGCGGAGCGCGTGGCGGCCGCCGCGGGCGCCGAGCTGGTGCGGGCGGCCCCGGGCGGTCCCCGGGGGGCGGCGATCGACTCGCGGGCGGTCGAGCCGGGCGCGCTGTTCGTCGGGCTGCGCGGCGAGCGCACCGACGGGGGCCGCTACGCCGGCGACGTCCTGCGCGCCGGCGCCTGGGGCGTGCTCGTCGCGCCCGAACACGTCGCGGGGCTGCCGCGGGAGGGCGCGGTGCTGACGGCCGCGGACCCGCTGGCGGCGATGCAGCGGCTGGCCCGCGCCTGGCGCCGCGCCCTCGGCGCGCGGGTGATCGCGATCACCGGCTCGGTCGGCAAGACCTCGACCAAGGACCTCACGGCGGCGCTGGTCGCCCCGCACCGCAGCGTCCACTTCAGCCGCGCCAACCACAACACGGAGATCGGGCTGCCGCTCGAGCTGCTCGCCGCGGCCGACGGCACCGAGGTGCTCGTGCTCGAGATGGGCATGCGCGGGCACGGCCAGATCGCCGAGCTGGCGGCGATCGCCGAGCCCGACGTCGGCGTGATCACCAACATCGGGCCGGTCCACCTCGAGCTGGTCGGCTCGCTGGACGGGGTGGCCGCGGCCAAGGCCGAGCTGCTCGAGGGCCTGCCGGACGGCGGCACCGCGGTCGTCCCGGTCGACGAGCCGCGCCTGGAGCGCTGGCTGCGGCCGGGCCTGCGGGTGGTCCGCTTCGGCGACGGCGGCGACGTCTCCCTCGACGGGATCGAGCTGCCGTTCACTTCGGCGCACATGCGCCGCAACGCCATGGCCGCGGTCGCCGCGGCCCGCGCGGCGGGCGTCGAGCCGGCCGGCCGCGTCGACGTGCAGCTGTCCGCGCTGCGGGGCGAGCGGGTGGAGCTGCCCGGCGGGGCGGTGCTGGTCAACGACTGCTACAACGCCAACCCGCTGTCGATGCGCGCCGCCCTTGACGACCTCGCCGTGCAGACGCCCACCGGGCGGCGGATCGCCGTCCTGGGCGACATGCTCGAGCTCGGGCCCGACGAGCGCGCGCTGCACCGCGAGATCGGCGAGCACGCCGCGCGGTCCGGCGTCGAGCTGCTCGTGACGGTGGGGCCGCTCGCGGCCGAGATGGCTTCGGCGTTCGGCGGCGAGACCGTGCGCGTGGCCGACGCCGCCGCGGCGGCCGAGGAGCTGCGCGGGCGGCTGCGGGAGGGCGACCTCGTGCTGGTGAAGGGCTCGCGCGGCGTCGGCCTCGAGGTCGTGGCCGAGACCCTCGCCGAGAAGGCGGCCGCCTGATGGGCGAGGTCCTGATCGGCGGCACGGGCTCGCTGCTGATGTGCGTCTTCCTGTCGCCGAAGTTCATCGCCTTCCTGCGCCTGCGCGAGTTCGGCCAGCACATCCGCGAGGAGGGCCCGCAGGAGCATCACGCCAAGGCGGGCACGCCGACCATGGGCGGGCTCATCATCTTCACCGCCATCACGATCCCGTTCCTGTTCCTGCTGCTGGCCGACAAGTCGCCGGGGCCGGACCAGGCGCGCGCGCTCGGCGTCATCGGCGTCGCCCTCGCCTGCGCGGCGCTCGGCTTCGCCGACGACTACACGAAGATCATCAAGAAGCGCTCGCTGGGTCTGCGGGGGCGCACGAAGCTCGGCGTCACCGTCCTGATCTCGATCGGCCTGTGGCTCGTCGCCACGCGCGCCGCCGACCTGCCCGACACGCTGCGCCTGCACGTCATCGACGCCTCGATCCCGGTCGGCTACGCGTACCCGGTGATCATCTACCTCGTCCTCGCCGGAACCACCTCGGCCGTCAACCTCACCGACGGCCTCGACGGGCTGGCGGCCGGGTCGGCGGCGATCGTCCTGCTCGCCTACATCGCGATCGCCTTCATCACGGGGCTGACGTCGCTGGCGCTGGCGGCGGGCTGCGTCGTCGGCGCCTGCGTGGGCTTTCTGTGGTTCAACTCGTTCCCGGCGTCGATCTTCATGGGCGACACCGGATCGCTCGGCCTGGGCGGGGCGGTCGCCGCGATGGCCGTGATGACGCAGACCGAGCTGCTGCTGATCATCCTCGGCGGCATCTTCGTCGTCGAGGCACTGTCGGTCCTGATCCAGGTCTTCTGGTTTCAGGCCCGCGGCAAGCGCGTGTTCCTGATGGCGCCGATCCACCACCACTTCGAGCTGCTGGCGTGGTCGGAGACGAAGATCATCCTGCGCTTCTGGATCGTCGCCGCGATCTGCGCGGCGATCGGCTTCACGCTGTACCAGCAGTCGCTGACGGCGTAACTCGCGCCGTTCGCGACGGCGCTGCACCAACTTCGTGCCGATCCCGCGCAACGCGGCCGGTGCGGCGCGCGCGGCGCGTACGGTCGCGGCTCGCAGGCACAACGAGCCGGGGAGGCACGAGGAGACATGGACGAGCAGGCACTGCGCGAGGTGGTCGCGAGCATCCCGGCGGGGCACTGGGCGAGCTACGGCGACGTCACGCGCGCCGCGGGCGGCAGCGACCTGCAGGCGCGCGCCCTCAACCGGCGCTTCATCCGCTCCGAGCACGAGGGCGCGCACCGGGTGCTCAAGGCGGACGGCAGCGTCGGCGGCACCGCGCTCGGTGACCCGTCGGAGGTGCGCCGGCGGCTCGAGGCCGAGGGCCTCGAGTTCGACGGCGGGCGCGCCGATCCCGCGCGGCGGGTGGTGCCGCAGCCGCTGGCGGCCGCGACGTAGGCGCCACGTGCCACCGCGCGCCGCCGCGGCCGCACCCCCGTGTTCAATGGGGGCGTGGCCGCCGCCGTACCCACCCGTCCGCCGCTGCCCGACGGCCCGTTCGTCGTGGCCGGGCTCGCCCGCTCGGGCACGGCCGTCGCGCGCGCGCTGCGCGCTGCCGGCCACGCCGTCCGCGCCTGCGACGGCGGGCCCGTCGACGCCGCGGTGCGGGCGGAGCTCGAGGCGCTGGGGGTGGAAGTGCGCGCGCCCGATCCGGGCGTCGAGCTGCTCGCGGGCGCGCGGACGCTGGTCAAGAGCCCGGGCGTCCCCCAGGACGCCGCGGTGGTCGCGGCGGCCCGCCGGCGCGGCCTGCGCGTCGTCGGGGAGCTCGAGATCGCATGGCGGCTGCTGCCGCACGAGTTCGTCGCCGTCACCGGGTCCAACGGCAAGACCACCACGACGGAGCTGATCGGGCACGTGCACCGCGAGGCCGGCGCCCCGGTGGCGGTGGCCGGCAACGTCGGCACCGCGCTGTCGTCGCTCGTCGGCGCGCTCGCGCCGGGGACGGTGGTCGTCTGCGAGGCGTCGTCGTTCCAGCTCGAGGACACCGAGCTGTTCGCGCCGGAGGCCGCCGTGCTGCTCAACATCACGCCGGACCACCTCGACCGCCACGGCAGCTTCGAAGCCTATGCCGCCGCCAAGCTGCAGGTGTTCGCGCGCCAGGGCAACGACGCGGTCGCGGTCGCGCCGCTGGACCTCGGGATCGACGACCTCGGCGGCTGCGGGCGCCGCGTGTGCTTCGGCCGCGGCGACGGCGCCGAGGTGGCCGACCGCGCCGGCTGGCTGTGGTGGAACGACGAGCCGCTGATCGCCGTCGACGCGATCCGGATCCGCGGGCGCCACAACCGCGAGAACGCGATGGCGGCCGCCGCGGTGACGCTCGCCCGCGGGCTCCCGGTCGAGGCGGTGCGGCGCGCGCTGGAGACCTTCCGCGGCGTGGCGCACCGGCTGGAGGAGGTCGCGCGCGTCGACGGCGTGCTCTACGTCAACGACTCCAAGGCCACCAACGTCGAGGCCGCGGTGACCGGCATCCGCTCGTTCGACGGCGGGGTGCACGCGATCCTGGGCGGCCGCCACAAGGGCGGTGACCTCGCGCCGCTGGCCGCCGCGGTGGCGGAGCGCGGCCGCGCGGCGTACCTGATCGGGGAGGCGGCGCCGGTGTTCGCCGCTGCGCTGGCCGGCACCGGCGTGCCGGTGCGCGAGTGCGGCGACCTCGAGCACGCGGTCGCCGCCGCGCGCGCGGCCGCGCGGCCGGGGGAGACGGTGCTGCTGAGCCCGGCGTGCGCGTCGTTCGACCAGTACGAGCGCTTCGAGGCGCGCGGCGACCACTTCCGGGCGCTGGTGGGCGCGGCCCCGCGCGAGCCCTCCGCCTGAGCGGCGACGCGCCGCCGCCGACGCACGGCGCAGGATTCGTCCGGCGGCGCGTCGAAGCTCTCCGGGATGCCCCGCCCCGCCGCCCGCGCCCGCGCGCAGCAGCCGATCGAGCAGCGGCTGCTGCAGACGGCGACCTTCTGCCTGCTGGCCGGCGGTGCGGTCATGGTCTATTCGGCCTCGTCGGCGCGGACCCTCCTCGAGGGCCACGGCGACGGCACCGCCTACCTGGTCAAGTACCTCGTCTACGGCGCCGCGGGGCTGGTCGCCATGCACGTGCTGTCGCGGCACGGCCTGGCCGCGGTGCGGCGGGTCACCCCGGTGCTGCTGATGGCGTCGTTCGCGATGCTGCTGCTGGTCCTGGTCCCGGGAATCGGCGTCGAAGTCAACGGTGCCCGCCGGTGGCTCGGCGCCGGGCCGCTGCAGTTCCAGCCGTCGGAGGTGATGAAGCTCGCGCTCGTGCTGCACGCAGCGGCGGCGATCGCCGCGCGGCCGCGGATCAGCCGCGAGCTGCGCTTGATCGCCGGGCCGGTGCTCGCGCCCGGCGCCTGCGCGCTGCTGCTGATCGCGGTGCAGCCGGACCTCGGGACGGCGCTCGTGATCTCGTTCACGCTGGCCGCGATGCTGCTGATCGCGGGCGTGCCGGTGCGCCAGCTCGCGCTGGTGGCGGTCGTGGGGGCGGTGCTCGTGTTGATCTACGCGCTGATCGAGCCCTACCGGCGCGCGCGGCTGACCGCGTTCATGAACCCGTGGGCCGACGCCGGCGACACCGGCTTTCAGTCCGTGCAGGGACAGATCGCCATCGGCTCGGGCGGGCTGACGGGGCTCGGGCCCGGCCAGTCCGTGCAGAAGATCTTCTACCTGCCCGAGGCGCACACGGACTTCATCCTCGCCGTCATCGGCGAGGAGCTGGGCGTGGTGGGTATCGGCGCCCTGCTGTGCCTGTACGGCATGATCGCCTACGCCGGACTGCGGACCGCCAAGGCCGCGCGGGGCGTGTACGCGAAGCTGCTCGCCGCCGGCCTGACCTCGCTGATCCTGTGTCAAGCCCTGCTGAACGTCTACACGGTCCTCGGCCTCGCGCCGCTCACCGGCGTCCCGCTGCCGTTCATCTCGTCCGGCTCCACGTCGCTGATCGTGCTGCTGTGCTCGATGGGGCTGCTGCTCAACGTCGCCGGCGGGGGCTCGGCGCACCTGCGCGCGGTGGACGGGCGGCGTGAGCGTGAAGGTCCTGATCGCGGCGGGCGGGACGGCCGGGCACGTGGTGCCGGCGATCGCCATCGCCGACGCGCTGCGGGCTGAGGGCGCCGACGTCGTCTTCGTCGGCGGCCAGCGCGCCGAGGCCGAGCTCGTTCCCGCGGCCGGCTACCCGCTCGAACCGCTGCGCGTCGAGGGCATCTCGCGAACGAACCCGCTCAGGGCCGCGCGTGCCGTCGTGCGGGCGGGCGGAGCGGTGGCCGCCGCGCGGCGGATCCTGCGCCGCCACCGCCCCGACGCGGTGCTGGGCGGCGGGGGCTACGTGGCCGGCCCGATCGGGCTCGCCGCGGTCGCCATGCGGATCCCGATCGTACTCACCGAGGCCGACTCGCACCTCGGGCTGACCAACCGCCTGCTCGCCGGGCGCGCGCGGCGCGTGTGCCTGGCCTTCCCGATCGAGGGGCGGACGGGCGAGCGCTACCGCCTCACCGGCCGCGCGGTGCCGCCGGCGAGCGCCGACCGCGCCGGCGGCCGCGCCGCCTTCGGCCTGGCCGACGACGAGACGTGCATCCTCGTGTTCGGCGGCTCGCTCGGCGCGCGCTCGATCAACCTGGCGGCCGTCGAGGCGTTCGCGGACGTGCCGTGGCGGATCCTGCACGTCGCGGGCCGGCGCGACTTCGCCGAGCTGGCCGCGCCGGGCCCGCACTACGACCTGCGCGACTACGTGACGCCGTTCGCCCCGGCGCTCGCGGCGGCCGACCTCGCCGTCGCGCGCTCGGGCGGCTCGGTCTTCGAGCTGGCGCAGTACGGCATCCCCGCCGTGCTCGTCCCGTACCCGCACGCGAGTGCCGACCACCAGACCGCCAACGCGCGCTGGATGGAGCAGGCCGGCGCCGCGCTGGTGGTGCCGGATGCCGAGCTGACGGCCCAGCGCCTGCTGCGCGAGGTGCGCGCGATCCTCGAGACCCCGGGGCGCCGCGAGGCGATGGCCGCCGCGTCCGCCGCGCTGGCGCGGCCGCACGCCGCGCGCGACATCGCGGGCGAGGTGCTCGCGGCGGCGCGGCGCCTCTGACGTCCGTCCAGCGCGGGCGGGCGGCGGCTCAACTCCCCGCGTCAGCTTCCGATATGGGGTTGGGAACCTATGTCGGGCGGCGGACCACTTCCATTCTCGGGCAGCAGGCGTGAGGACGGCTTCACGCTCATCGAGCTGCTCGTCGTGATCCTGATCCTCGGGATCCTCACTTCGATCGTGCTGCCGTCGCTGATCGACCAGCGCGGCAAGGGTCAGGACGCGGGTGCCAAGGCGCTCGTGCGCACGGCCCAGGTGGCGCTGCAGACGTACGCGATCGAGCAGGGCACCTACGAGGCGACCCCCGCGGACGTGACCCGGATCGCGCCCGAGATGTCGCAGGCGCCGGGCTGGACCGTCCGCACCGAGCCGGCCGGCTTCCTCGTGATGGTCGACTCGCGGTCGGGGCGCCGGTTCGAGGCCGAGCAGGCGGCGGACGGCAGCCTCGTGCGGCGCTGCGCTCCCGCCGGCGGCGGCTGCCCGTCCGACGGCTTCTGGTAGGTCAGCCGACCGCGTCGTCGAGCGCGCTCTGCGCCGCCGCGGCGGCCTCCTTGGCCGCCAGCAGCGCCCGCCGCGCGTCCGCCTGCGCCGCCTGCGCGGCTTCATGCTCGGCCTCCGCCCGCGCGAGCCGCTCGCGCGCCGCCTCGAGCGCCTCCGCCGCCAGCTCCGCCTGGCGCCCCCGCAGCTCCGCGTCGCGTTCGGCGGCGCGGACCGCGCGCTCGGCGTCGCGGAGCTGCTCGCGCGCCGCCTCGCGTGCGGCGCGCAGCTCCGCCGCCCTCGCCGGCGGCGGCGGTGCCGGCGCCGGCGCATCGCGTCGCACCGGCGGGCCCGGGGCCGTCACCGCGCCGCCGGGCAGGGGTCCGGCGCCCGCCGCCTCGGCTTCCCGCTCCAGCCGCCCGCCCGCCAGTGCCGCCCGCACCGCCTCGTCCAGCGCCGCGGCGTGCAGCGTCTGGCGTGTCTTGTCCAGCGCGGCCGGCGCGAGCGGCCGCCCCGCCGCCTGCGCCGTCTCGGCCGCCGCCGCCGTGAACGCCGCGACCGCCGCGCGCTCGGCCTCCGCCGCCGCCCGCAGCGCCTCGCGGTCCGCGCGTCCACGAGGACCTCGTCGGCGGCCGCCGCCTCCGCGTCGCCGCCGGCCTTCAACCGCTTGGCGAGGGCGTTGCGCGCCGCCGTGAACTCCTCCGGCGCCAGCGCGTAGAGCTCGTCGGCGACGTCCATGGCGGATGGATACCCGCCGCCGCGGACGCTCGCCCGCACCGCGAACGTCCCGCGGGGTGCGCCGCGGGACGTTCGGGCGGCGCGGACGCTAGAGCGTGTCCTTGAACAGCAGGCGGTTGACCGTCCCGCTCGGGACGGACCTCAGCGCGCCGTTGGTGGCGTTCGTGTTGATCCAGCTCTCGACGGTCGCCTGCGACGCGTCGCCGTTGGTGCCCTTGTAGAGCGCCGCGACCCCCGCGACGTGCGGCGAGGCCATCGACGTGCCGGAGATGGTGTTGGTGCCGCCGTTCTTCCACGCCGACGTGATGCCGACGCCCGGCGCGTAGCCGTCGACGCAGCTGCCGAAGTTCGAGAACGACGCGTGGGTGTCCGTCTTGTCCGACGCGGCGACGGTGTACACCGCCGGCGCGCTCGCCGGTGACGTGGTGCACGCGTCGGTGCTCTCGTTGCCGGCGGCCACCGCCACGAACACTCCGGAGTTGGCGAGGTTCGTGACCGCCGTGTTCAGCGACGAGTTGGCGCCGCCGCCGAGCGACAGGTTGGCGATCGCCGGCTTGACGGCGTTGGCCTTCACCCAGTCGACGCCCGCGATGATGCCCGAGTAGGAGCCCGAGCCGCTGCAGCCGAGCACCTTCACGCCGCGCAGCTGGGTCGCCTTCGCGACGCCGTACGTGGCCCCGCCGATCGTGCCGCCGACGTGCGTCCCGTGGCCGTTGCAGTCGGTGGACTTGCCGCCCGCCGAGTTGTAGACGTTGCGCGCGCGGCCGCCGAAGTCGCTGTGCTCGGCCAGCAGCCCCGTGTCGATGACGTACGAGGTGACGGTCGCCGCCACCGAGTTGTACGTGTACGTGCCGCTGAGCGGCAGCGCCCGCTGGTCGATGCGGTCGAGGCCCCAGAGGCCGCCGCCGACGGCCATCGACTGCGTCGCGCTCAGGGTCACCTCCTGGTCCTGCTCGATCAGGGTGACGTTCGGGTTGCGCTGCAGCGCGGCGCGCTGCTTGTCCGTCAGCTCGGCGGCGAAGCCGTTGAGCGCGGCGCGGTAGACGAAGCGCGGGCTCGCGTTGTGGCTGCGCGCCACCGCCGCCGGGTCCTTGCCGCCGGCGACCTGCACTATGTAGTGGCCCGCGATGGGCTTCGCGGCGACGGCGGACGGTGCGGTGACGGCCAGCACGGCGATGGCGACCGCCGCGAGCATGCACGAGCGATGCAAGTCGCTCCCCTCTCTGTGTGTCGACTGCCCCTCCCTACAAGAGGCGATTGGCGGCAAACATAGCCACGATCGTCACGAGTTGGTGAGGAGATTCGCGCGTGTAGGGTCGCGGCCCGTATGAGCGAGCCGTTCTCAGGCCGGCGCCTGCACTTCGTGGGCATCGGCGGCGCGGGCATGTCCGGCCTGGCCCTGGTGACGCGCGCGCTGGGCGCGCAGGTCACCGGATCGGACCGGGCGCCGGCGCCGGCGATCGTCGCGCGGCTGCGCGCCGCGGGCATCGAGCCGGCACCCGGGCACGACGCGGCGCACGTGCCGCCCGGCGCCGAGCTCATCGTGTCGTCGGCCATCCCGCCCGACAACCCGGAGCGCGCGGTCGCCCGCGAGCGCGGCCAGCGCGAGCTGCACCGCGCCGACCTGCTCGGTGAGCTGACGCGCGCGCGGCCCACCATCGCCGTCAGCGGCACCCACGGCAAGACGACGACCACGAGCATGATCGTCCACGCCCTGCGGGCGGCGGGGCTCGATCCCGCCTACCTCGTCGGCGGCGACGTGCGCTCGACCGGGACCAACGCCGCATGGGGGGAGGGGCCGTGGCTCGTCGTCGAGGCCGACGAGTCCGACCGCTCGCTGCTCAAGCTCGACCCGCGCATCGCGGTGCTGACCAACGCCGAGCTCGACCACCACGCCACCTACGCGTCGCTGCGTGACGTCCACGAGACGTTCCGCGCCTTCCTGGCGCGGGCCGAGCAGGCGGTGATCTGGGACCGGCCGGAGCTGCTGGCGCTGCGCGACGGTCCCACCGCCGCGTTCGACGTCCCGGCGCCCGAGCTGCTCCCGGGCGGATCGCGCTTCATCCTCGACGGGGTGACCGTCGAGCTGCCGATCCCGGGGGCGCACAACGCGCTCAACGCGGCCGCCGCGCTCACCGCGTGCCGGCTCGCCGGCGCCGACCTGGCGACCGCCGCCGCCTCGCTGAAGGACTTCGCCGGCGCCGGCCGGCGCTTCGAGCACCTCGGCACCTCCGCCGCGGGCGCCGTCGTCGTGGACGACTACGCGCACCACCCGAGCGAGGTGGCGGCGGTGATCGCCGCGGCCCGGACGCTCGAGCCGCGGCGCCTCGTCGCCGTGTTCCAGCCGCACCTCTTCTCGCGCACGCAGGCGCAGGCGCGCGAGTTCGGCGCCGCGCTGGCGGCGGCCGACGTCCCGATCGTCACCGGCATCTACCCCGCGCGCGAACGCCAGGAGGACTTCCCGGGCGTGAGCGGCCTCGACGTCGCCCGCGCGGCGGCGGACGCCGCGGGCGGCCGCGCCGTCGCGTGGCTGCCGGCGCTCGACGACGCCGAGTCGCACCTGCGGCGGATCCTGCGCGACGGCGACCTCTGCCTGACCCTCGGCGCCGGCGACGTCGACTCGCTCGGGCGCCGCCTCGTCACCTGAACGTCCCGGAATGCGCGCTGGAGCGCGCACTACGGGACGTTCGTGGGGGAGGGATCGCGGCGGGCGCGTCGAAGGCGCGGGCATGGAGCGCGTCGTTCGCCTCGGTGCATCCGCGCGCCCGCGGGTCCGCCGCCCGCGCCTGCCGGTGCGGTGGCTGGCCGCGCTCGTGGTGCTGGCGCTGCTGCTCGGCGGCGGCTGGCTGTGGCTGCGGACGTCGTCGCTGGTGGAGGTGCGCGACGTCGCCGTCGTCGGGATCTCGTCCAGCGAGGGCCCGCAGGTGCGCGAAGCCCTGCGGGCGACGGCGCTCGACATGACGACGCTCGACGTGCGCGAGGAGGAGCTGCGCGAGGCGGTCGGCGCGTTCACGTCGGTCGCCGGCCTGCGCGTGCAGCCCGACTTCCCCCACGGCCTGACGATCGAGGTGCTCGAGCGCGACCCGCCGAGGCTCACCACCGCCACCGGCTCGCGCTCGAGCACCTCGATCGTCAGGCCGTGGGGGAAGTCGGGCTGCACGCGCAGGCCGGCGACCGACGTGAACGCGCCGACC
>DATLGB010000065.1:0-9338 GCA_035540675.1 Solirubrobacteraceae bacterium
CCCGTCGCCTGCACGCGCACGACGTAGCGCCCGCCGCGCGCCGGCGCCCACGGCACCGTGAAGCGCCCGCGCGGCACCGACAGCGCCCGCCGGACGACGTGGCGCGAGCCGCGCAGCACCGACACCCGCACCGCCGACAGCTTCGAGACGCGGAACGCGACGACGGCGCGCCGGCCGGCGCGCAGCCGCGGCGACACCCCGACCCGCACCTCGGGCGGCTCGGTCAGGTAGCGCGCGAAGCGCCGTCCGGGCGCGCAGTAGTCCGGCTCGTCCGTGCGCTCGCACATGCCCTCGAGGAAGCCGGTGACCAGGCGGTGGTAGTCGAGCGTCGACTCGCGGCCGGCGGCCGAGTACAGCGACCAGGCCCCGGTGTCGTAGCCGCGGATGGTCGGCCGCGCCGCGCGCTCGCCGAGCCGGAACAGGCGCCTGGCCCGCGGCGACCGCGCCAGCTCGCCGACGTCGTGCAGCCCGATGAGCGACTGCAGGAAGCCGTTGAGGATCTTCAGGCCCGGGTCGAACGAGTACATGAGGTAGTGGCGGCCGCCGCCGTCCCGGATCGCGACGCCCAGCGGAGGCGCGGCCTCGAAGGCGCCCAGCGACGCGATCGCGAGCTCGCGGTAGCGCGACTCGTCGAACGCCTGCGCGCCGCGCGCCAGCGCCTGCGCGGCCGTCGCCTGCGCCATCCCGCTCACCCACGGGGCGCGGCCGGCGCCGTAGTCGAACAGGTACTCCCACGCCGCGAAGTCGCCGCGCCGCGACGACAGCTCGGCCAGCCGGTCGAGCGCCCGCCGCACGCGCTGCTCGTGGCAGCGGATCGGCACGCGCACCGCGCCCGCCTCGACCGGCGGCGCGCCGGTCCGCCGCCCCGCCGCCGCTGCGCGTGCCCGCGCGATCCGGCGGCGGTCGAGCGCCTCGCGGCGCCGCAGGCACGGCTGCACGAGCGCGTTGATCTGCCCGGCGGACCCGAGCGGGTGGTGCTGCACGCCGGCGCCGGCGTAGTACTGGAAGACGGCCGGGTCGCGCCCGAACGTCATGCGCCGGCGCGGCGCCGGGAACGGCCGCCGCGTCCAGACCTCGACGTTGCGCTCGAGCGTCAGGAAGGCCAGCGGCATCCGGCCGGCCGTGAGCTGGCCGCCCGACGCCAGGCGGTCCACCACGCCCACCACGGACGCCAGCTCCGCACGGCGCGCGCCCGACAGCCGCCGCAGCGCCGCCCGCGCGCGCCGGTGCGTCGCCCGCCAGCGCGCCCAATCGCGGCGCTCGATCGCGCCGGTGAGCAGCGCGCGCCGCAGCGCCGTGCGCACCGAGCGCCCGGCCGGCAGGCGCGGGCGCCGCGGCTGCACGGTCGCGACGGGCTCGGGCTCGGGCGCGGGCGACGGGACCGGCGCGGCCGCAGCGGGCGGCGGCGCCGGCGGCTGGACGGGGGCGACCACGAAGCCCACCCGAGCGCGCTCGGCGAGCGCAGCCATCGCGACGCCACCGCCGACGGCGGCGCACAGCGCCAGCCCGGCCCACAGCGCGACAAGACGGCGGTGCCGCATACAACACGTAACGGCGCGCGGGGCCGCGCTCTTGACCGCGGCTCAGCGGCGGACGACGAGGGCGGTCAGCGCGGCGACGAACGCCACCTGGCCGACGCCCGCGGCGGTGCCGAGATTGGCGGCGCCGAGCGCCATCGCGACCGCTGTCACGGCGACGAACACGGCCGCCGAGGCGGTGAGGTCGATCAGCATCGAGGGGGGATTCTGACGATCGGGGGCCGCGAGAGCGCGGCCGAGCGCGCCGCTCCGTAGGATTGCGACCCGCCGATGGCCGAAGTCGTCTTCTTCATCGCGGGGATCGGCGCGGTGGCGGGCGCTGTCGGCACCGTCGCCCTGCGCAACCCGTTCTACTCCGTCCTGTCGCTGGTCGCGCACCTGCTGTGCCTGGCTGCGCTCTTCCTGCTGCTGCGGGCGGAGTTCGTCGCCGCCGCCCAGGTCGTGGTCTACGCCGGGGCGGTGATGGTGCTCTACGTGTTCGTGGCCGCGTACGTCGGCAGCCGCGACAAGTCGCTCGACACGGCGCCCGGGCCGGGGCTGAGGGTCGTGTCCTTCCTGTTCGCGGGCGCGCTGTTCGTCGAGCTGTGCATCGCGACCCTCGGCACCGGGCTCAAGCAGATGGACGGCGAGGGCACCGGCTTCTTCGCCGCCTTCGGGACGCCCGAAGAGATGGGCCGCCTGCTGCTGACCAAGTACCTGCTCGCGTTCGAGCTGGCGTCGATCCTGCTGCTGGTGGCCGCCGTCGGCGCCGTCATCCTCGCCCGCCGCCGCGAGGGGCTCGAGCCGACGGGGACGATCGCCGTCGGCGACCTCTTCTCGCGCACGGAGCGGACGGGCACGATCGACGACACCCCGCAGGGCACCCAGATCGAATCGCAGGGGTCGCCCTCGCGATGAGCATCGCGTGGTACCTCGTCGTCTCGGCGCTCGTGTTCTGCATCGGCGCCGGCGGGCTCCTCGTCCGCCGCAGCCCGGTCGTGATCCTGCTGTGCCTGGAGCTGATGTTCAACGCCGCCAACCTCGCGCTCGTCGCCTTCGCCCGCGCGCACGGCAACCAGGACGGCCAGGTGTTCGCGCTGATCGTGATGGTCGTCGCCGCCTGTGAGGTCGCCATCGGTCTCGGCCTGATCGTGGCCATCTACCGCCGGCGGCTGCCGATCGACGTCGACGAGCTCAGGGAGCTGCAGGGATGAGCCTCGAGACCCTCGGCTGGCTGGTCCTGGCGCTGCCGCTGGCCGGCTGCGTCCTGATCGGCCTGACGTGGCGCCTGCTGCCGTGGCGGGCGCACGGTGCGATCGGCACGCTGGCCATCGCCGGCTCGTTCGCCTTCGCCGTGCTGGCGCTGCTGGAGCTGCAGCGCCTCCCGCACGAGGAGCGCCAGGTCGTCGCCGTCGGCTGGGACTACATGAAGACGGTCGGCATCGACGGCGAGCTGTCGCTGCTGCTCGACCCGCTGAGCATCTTCATGGCGCTCGTGGTCTCCGGCGTCTCGACCACGATCCACCTGTACTCGACGGCCTACATGGCCTCCGACCAGGGCTACACGCGCTTCTTCGCGTACCTGAACTTCTTCGTGTTCAGCATGCTCCTGCTGGTCCTGGCGGGCAACTTCGTGATCCTGATCATCGGCTGGGCGTTCGTCGGCGCGGCGTCGTACCTGCTGATCTCGTTCTGGTACCGCCGCACGACCGCCACCTCGGCCGGCATCAAGGCGTTCGTCATCAACGTCGTCGGCGACGTCGGGCTCGTGCTGGGGACGTACTTCATCTTCAAGCACGTCCACACGCTGGACTTCATCAAGGCGTTCGAGCGCACGGGCGAGGCGTTCGGGCCCAACGACGCCGACCTCGTCGCCGGCCTGATCCTCCTGCTCGTCGGCGCCTTCGCGAAGTCGGCGCAGGTGCCGCTGCACACCTGGCTGCCGGACGCGATGGAGGGCCCGACGCCGGTCTCGGCGCTGATCCACGCCGCGACGATGGTGACCGCGGGCGTCTACCTGATCGCGCGCATGCACCCGCTGTTCGAGCAGGCGCCGATCGCCGCCGACGTCGGCGCGATCGTGGGCTGCGTGACGCTGCTGATCGCCGCGACGATCGGCCTCGCCGCCACCGACCTCAAGCGCGTCATCGCCTACTCGACGATGTCGCAGATCGGCTACATGGTGATGGCCGTCTCGAGCGCGGCGTACGCGGCCGGCATGTTCCACCTGCTCACGCACGCGTTCTTCAAGGCCCTGCTGTTCATGGCCGCCGGCTCGGTGATCGCCGCCATGGCGGGCGCGCAGAACCTCGACAAGATGGGCGGCTTCCGCAAGGTGATGCCGTTCACCTACGCCTGCATGCTGATCGGCGGCCTCGCGCTCGCGGGCGTGTTCCCGTTCTCGGGCATCTTCTCCAAGGACGAGATCCTGACGCTGCTGTTCGCGCGCGACGACTGGCACGTCGTTCTCGGCGTGCTCGGCTACGTCGGCTCGTTCCTGACCGCGCTCTACACGTTCCGGATGATCTTCCGGGCCTTCCACAACGACCCGGTCCCGGAGGCGCAGGAGCTCGCGCACGGCCACCTCGCCCACCACGACGTCCCGACGAACCCGGCGACGGGCGAGGAGGAGGACACCGACGTCGGCTTCCCCGGCGCCGAGCACCACATCGCCGAGCGCGAGGGCGCGATGAAGATCGCCATGGGCCTGCTGGCGATCGGCGCGGTCGGCCTCGGCGCGCTGCAGATCCCGGGCGTCACCGAGGTCGTGCACCACTTCCTCGAGCCGACCTTCGAGGACTCGCGCTTCTACGCCGAGCTGCACCCGTCGGCCACCGAGGCGTGGATCGGGATCGCGGTCGGCACGCTGATCGGCCTGGCGGGCATCGCGCTCGCGTACGGCCTGTACGTCAAGCGCCGCCACGCGCCCGCGCGGATCCGCGAGCGGGCGGGCCTCCTGCACCGCCTGTTCGTCAACAAGTGGTACTTCGACGAGCTGATCGAGACGCTGATCGTGCGGCCGTTCGCGTGGTTCGGGCGCTTCGCGCGCAACACGTTCGAGCGCGTCGTCGTCAACGGGCTGCTGGTCGGCGGCACCTCCACCGTGGTGCGCGCCGGCTCGCAGGCGGTGCGCGCGGTCCAGTCCGGCTTCCTGCGTGCCTACGCCGCGCTGCTGCTGCTCGGCGTCTGCGGGCTCGCCCTCTACTTCCTGATCTCGGCCTCCTCGTGACGATCCACCTGTCCATCCTGCTCTTCTGGCCGCTGGCGCTGGCGCTGCTGTCGGGGCTCGCGCCGCGGCGGCTGGCGCCGCTGTTCCTGCTGGCCGGGACGCTGGTCCCGCTGGGCTACGCGGTGCTGATGCTGTTCGACTTCGAGCACGCCCGGCCGGGGCTGCAGTACGTCACCGACGACGCCTGGATCGAGGAGCTCGGCATCCGCTACAAGCTCGGCGTCGACGGGCTGAGCCTGTGGCTGATCGCGCTGTCGACGCTGCTGTTCGCCGCGTCGGCGCTGTGGCTGCTCGTGCGGCCGGTCGAGCGCCCGCGGCAGTTCGCCTTCCTGATGGCGCTCGCGGAGACGGCGCTGCTCGGCGCGTTCATGGCCCAGGACCTGGCGCTGTTCGTCCTGTTCTTCGACCTGATGCTCGTCCCGTTCCTGTTCCTGATGTTCGGCTGGGGCCGAGGCGAGCGCCGCGCGGCGACGATCAAGATGATGATCTACACGCTCGTCGGCTCGCTGCTGATGCTGGCGGCGGCGGTGGCGACGGCCGTGCTGGGCGCGCAGGCGAGCGGCGGGCCGCTGACCTTCGTGCTGTCCGACCTCGCGCAGGTCCAGCTCGACGAGGGCACGCAGCGGTGGCTGTTCGCCGGCTTCGCCCTGGCGTTCCTGATCAAGATGCCCGCGTTCCCGTTCCAGGGCTGGATGCCCGAGGCCTACGGGACCATGCCGCTGCCGGCGCTCGCCGTCTTCTCGGGCGTGCTGTCGAAGGTCGCCGCCTACGGCTTCCTGCGCATCGTGCTGCCCGTGCTGCCCGACGCCGCGGTGGACTTCCAGCTCGTGATCCTGCTGATCGGCCTCGTCGGGATCGTCTACGGCTCGGCGATGGCGTTCACGCAGACCGAGCTGCGGCTCGTGCTCGGCTACTCCTCGATCGCCCAGCTCGGCTTCATCACGCTCGGGATCTTCGCCTTCCGCGACGAGGGCGTGCAGGGCGCGATCCTGCAGTCGGTCAACCACGGCCTCGTGGTCGCGGCGCTGTTCTTCATCGTCATGCTGGTCGCCGAGCGCGCGGGCGGCTCGGAGGACCTGCGCGACCTCGGCGGCATCGCCTTCCGCGGCCCGGTGCTGGCGACCCTGTTCCTGATCGTGGCGCTGGCCACGCTGGCCATCCCCGGCTCGGCCAACTTCGCCGGCGAGTTCCTGATCCTGCTCGGCGTCTTCAACTCCGAGCTGGTGATCGCGGTGATCGCGTTCCTTGGCGTCGCGATGGCGTCCGTGTACATGCTGCGCGCCTACATCCGCACGATGCACAACCGGACGGGCCCGAAGACGGGCGAGTCGCGCGACATCGGGTTCCGCGACGCGCTCGTGCTCGTGCCGCTCGTGCTGGCGATCATCGCGTTCGGGCTGTACCCGCAGGCGGCGCTGCGCGACGGCGAGCAGGCACTGCGCGGCCCCGCGCCGCTGCTGGAGAGAGTGGCGGGCGACGATCGCTCGCTCGAGGCCGCACGAGCGGAGGTGGCGCCGTGAACGAGCGCGCGCAGGCGCCGCACATCGACTGGGCCGCGATCTCGCCGCTGCTGGCGCTGACCGCCGGCGCGTGCGTCGTGCTCATGTTGGGGCTGTTGCGGGCGCGCTCGGTGCGCGCCGGGCTCGTGCCCGCGCTGACGGTCGTCACGCTGGGCGTGACCATCGGCCTGGCGATCTGGCAGTGGGACCGCAACGTCGGCGTGATCTCCGGGACGATGGCGATCGACAACCTGACGCTCGCGCTCACCGTGCTGTTCTGCGCCGGCGGGATCGGCGGCGTGCTGCTGTCGATCGGCGGCGCCGCGTCCGAGGACGCCGGCCACGGCGAGTTCCACGCGCTGCTGCTGTCGAGCGTGCTCGGCATGGTGGTGCTGGCGGGGGCGCAGAACCTCGTCACGCTGTTCATCGGCTTCGAGCTGCTGTCGATCCCGCTGTACGTCCTCTGCGCCACCGAGCTGCGGCGGGCCACGTCGCTCGAGTCGGGCCTGAAGTACCTGATCGTCGGCTCGTTCGGCTCGGCCACGCTGCTCTACGGGCTGGCGCTCGTCTACGGCGCCACGGGCCAGATGGGCTACGGCTCCATCGCACGGGTCCTGTCTGAGGGCGACATGGCCGGCGACGTGCTGCTGCTCACCGGCGTGGCGCTCACGATCACCGGGCTCGCGTTCAAGGCGTCCGTGGCGCCGTTTCACCAGTGGACGCCGGACGTCTACGAGGGCGCCCCGACCGGCATCACGGCCTTCATGGCGGTGGCGACCAAGGCGGCCGCCTTCGGCGTCCTGCTGCGGCTCTTCGACGTCGCCCTGATCCCGGCCGCCGCCACGTGGGCGCCGCTGCTGGCCGTGCTGGCCGTCGTGACCATCGTCGTCGGCAACGTCGGCGCCCTCGGGCAGTCGTCGCTCAAGCGCCTGCTGGCGTACTCGTCGGTCGCGCAGGCGGGGTACATGCTCGCCGGCGTCGTCGTCACCACGCGGCTCGGCATCTCCGCGACGGTCTTCTACCTCGCCGCCTACCTGCTGATGAACCTGGCGGCGTTCGCCGTGATCGCCGTGCGCGAGCGCGAGACCGACCGCGGTGACGACATCTCCTCGCTCAACGGGCTGGGCGCCGAGCGGCCCGTGCTGGCGTGGGTGATGAGCATCGCGATGCTCGCCCTGGCGGGCTTCCCGGCCACCGTCGGCTTCTTCGGCAAGATCCACCTCATCAACGCGTCGGTCGACAACGGCTACGCCTGGCTCGGCGTGGCGATCGTGCTCGGCTCGGCGCTGTCGCTGGCGTACTACCTGCGCGTGGTCGCCGCGGTGTGGGTGCGCGGCGACGAGGAGCCGCGGCGGACGCCCGCCGGCCGCCCGGTCATGGCCGGCGCGTCACCCGAGGCCGAGGAGGACGTGACCGGGCCGGGTCCGCCCGCGCTGCCGCCCGGCGAGCGGCGCGCCGCGCATCCGTGGGCGGTGGCCGTCGCCGTCGTCTGCGCAGCGGCCACGATCGGCTTCGGCGTCTACCCGCAGCCGCTGTTCGACGCCGCCCGCGACGCGGGCCAGGCGATCCTCAGCCTCGTCTAGGGGGCGAATCCGGGCGCGTCGCCCCCTAGGAGGGGCATGCCCTCCCTCCGCTGCCGCTCCGGCCAGGCGTCGCTCGAGTACGTCGGCGTGCTCGCGCTGCTCGTGCTCGTCCTCGGCGGCGCCGGCACCGCGGTGCTGGCGCCGGACCTGCCGGGCACCGTCGTGCGCCACGTGCGGGTCGCGCTGTGCGTCGTGGGCGGCGACGTCTGCCGCACGGCCGACGCCCGCGCGCAGGGCCTCGAGCCGTGCGTCGTCGTCGACGGCGAGGACCGCGAGCGCCGCGGCGTCTCGCTGGCGTTCGTCCGCCTCGGGCGCGACTCCGCCTGGAGCGCCCAGCGGCGCTCGGACGGGACCATCGCCCTCACCTACGAGGACGGCGCGGAGGGCGGCGCCACGGCCGGCGTCGGCGTCGAGCTGGGCCCGGCGCTCGACCTCGCCGCCAGCGGGCAGGCCGGCCTCGCCTTCCGTTCGGGCAGCACGTGGGAGCTGGCCGACGAGGCGGCCCTCGCCCGCGCGCTGGCCGCCGGCCACGACCGCGTCCGCGACCACCTGCCGGCGCCGACGTACCGGTTCGTCGCCGGCGGGGCCGCCGCCGCGGGCGACGCCGGCCTGGAGCTCGGAAGCGGCCGCGCCGCGACGTCGGAGGGACTCGCCGAGGCGGCCGCGCGCCGCGCCCTCGGCCGGCGCACCGGCCGCGGCCGCACGACGTTCTACTTCGACGGCGGCGACGACGTCTCGACGGTCGTCCCCGGCCTCGCCGCCTCCGGGCGCGCGGTGGTCGAGCTGACGACCGGCTCCCCGCCGACGCTGACGGTGCGCGCCACGACCACCGCCGGCGGCCGCGCGGTCGAGCACGTCGGGCGGATGCCGCTCACCGACGGCGTCGTGCGCGACGCGCTGGTGCGCGTCCTGGGGACGAGCGGGACGCCGATCCGCGCCGCGGCCCGCGTGCCGGCGGTGGCGCGCGCGCTCGGGGAGCGGATGGCGTGGCAGCGGTTCACGTACGCCGTCGAGCGCACGAGCGAGGACTCGAGCTTCTCGATCTCGCTCGGCGGGCGCCTGGGCCACGAGCACGAGCGGACCGAGACGCGCCGCCGGCTCGTCGACGCGCAGGTGCTGGGGCCGCTGCCGGCGCGCCGCCGCGACTGCCTCGGCGTGTAGCGCCGTCGGCGGGCGTCGGGGCGAGAAATGCACCGTGTACGCACCAAGCTCGCCCCGGCGCCCGGAAGCGCCGGCCTCGCCAGCCGGCGGTTGCGATGGCGCGGGGCGAACTGCGGGCACTGACAAAGGCCGCCCCGGCCGGGGCGGCACCACGCCGCATCCCGCGCCACGCAGCGGCTCGCCCGTCCTCACCAGCCGTCGTTCGCGCCCGTCCCGCGCGCTGCCCTGCTCGCTCGCGCGCCGGCGCCCGCACTTTGCGGACGGCCGCGCGAGCGCCGC
Source organism: Solirubrobacteraceae bacterium (assembly GCA_035540675.1). GTDB lineage: Bacteria > Actinomycetota > Thermoleophilia > Solirubrobacterales > Solirubrobacteraceae > DATLGB01. The sequence goes on from DATLGB010000065.1 coordinate 9,269, forward strand.
CGAGACCCGCGCTAGGGTGCCGTGAGCGGTGCGCTACCCGGTGGAGACATTCACGCCCGAAGAGCGGGAG
>DATLGB010000066.1:0-4776 GCA_035540675.1 Solirubrobacteraceae bacterium
CGCGGAGTGGGAGGACTACCGCGTCCAGGTCACGCCCTGGGAGCTCGACCGCTACCTGTCGATCCTGTAGACGGCCGCGCCGTCCCCTCGGGGGCGGCGCGGCCGTCTACAGGATCGACAGGTAGCGGTCGAGCTCCCAGGGCGTGACCTGGACGCGGTAGTCCTCCCACTCCGCGCGCTTGATCTCGACGTAGCGGTTGAAGACGTGCTCGCCGAGCGCGCGCAGGCACAGCTCGGACTCGGCGGTCAGCTCGATCGCCTCGCCGAGCGTCTCGGGCAGCTGCTCGATGCCGAGCCGCCGCCGCTCGTCGGGCGTCAGGTGGTAGAGGTTCTTCTCCATCGGCTCGGGCAGCTCGTAGCCCTTCTCGATGCCCTCGAGCCCCGCGTGCAGCAGCACCGCGAAGGTCAGGTACGGGTTGCACGCCGGGTCGGGGCAGCGCAGCTCCATCCGCGTCGCCTCCTCGCGGCCCGGGTGGTAGAGCGGCACGCGCACGAGCGCCGAGCGGTTGCGCCGGCTCCACGCGCAGTAGACGGGCGCCTCGTAGCCGGGGACCAGGCGCTTGTACGAGTTCACCCACTGGGCGAAGATCGAGCAGATCTCGCGCGCGTGGCGCAGCTGCCCGGCGATGAACGCCTTGCCGACGTCGGACAGGAAGTACTTGTCGTCGGCGTCGTAGAACGCGTTCTGGCCGCCGCGGAACAGCGACTGGTGCGTGTGCATGCCCGAGCCGTTCTCGCCGAACAGCGGCTTCGGCATGAAGGTCGCGTGCCAGCCGTACTTGAGCGCGTACTCCTTGACCGTGATCCGGTAGGTCATGCAGTCGTCGGCCATCTTGAGCGCGTCGGCGTAGCGGATGTCGATCTCGTGCTGCGACGGCCCCGACTCGTGGTGGGAGTACTCGACGTGGATGCCGAGCTGCTCGAGCGCGAGCACCGTGTCGCGGCGCACGTCGGAGCCGGCGTCTAGCGTCGTCAGGTCGAAGTAGCCGCCCTCGTCGAGCACCTCGGTCCCCGACGAGTCCTTGAACAGGAAGTACTCGAGCTCGGGGCCGACGTAGAAGTGGTCGAAGCCCAGCGAGTTCATGCGCTCCTCGGCGCGGCGCAGGACGTGCCGCGGATCGCCCTCGTAGGGCTGCCGCTCCGGCGTCTGGATGTCCGCGAACATGCGCGCGACGCCGCGGCCGTGCTCGTCCGGCCGCCACGGCAGCAGCGCGAACGTCGACGGGTCGGGCACGGCGATCATGTCCGACTCCTCGACCGGGTTGAAGCCCGTCACCGACGAGCCGTCGAAGCCGATCCCGCCCGCGAACGCGTCCGGAAGCTCCTCCGTGTTGATGGAGAACGACTTCAGCCGCCCGAGGATGTCGGTGAACCACAGCCGGATGAAGCGGATGCCGTGCTCCTCGACGTACGCGAGGACGTCGTCGGCGGTCTGCGGAGTGTCGTCGGCGGCGCCCAAGGTGCGCGGAGCCTAGCGGCAGGCCGGGCGGTGCGGCCTTGTCCGCGGGGCCAGTTCGAGCGCCCGCCGGTTCGCCCTGCCGGCGCTCGTGCCGCGCCCTACTCGAGGTGCCGCAGCGCCCACCGGCGCAGCTCGCGCAGCGCCGGCGCGAGCTCCCGGCCGGCGCTCGTCAGCTCGTACTCGACGCGCACGGGCGCCTCGGGATGCACGCGGCGGCGGACGATGCCGCGCGCCTCGAGCTCCTTCATCCGCTCCGACAGCAGCCGGTCGGAGAGGTCGGGGATCGCCTGCCCGATCTGGGTGAAGCGCATCGGCTGCCGGTGCTCGAGCAGCACGTAGACGATCGCGCCGGTCCAGCGCTTGCCGACCAGCTCGACCGCCTCGTGCAGGTGCGGGCAGCACCCGGCGGGCCGTTCCTGCGTCGCGACCGCGACGCGCCGACCACGAGGTTCGCCGCGAGCCGCCATGGCCTCAGGCGACGGCGCGCAGCTGCCGGGTCTCCTCGCCGGAGCCGTCGACCGGCACGTCGCCGGCCACGTCGACCATGGCGGCGAAGGACTCGAGCGCCACCACGGCGATCGCCTCGACCAGCTGCTCCTCGGTCCAGCCGGCCTCGAGGGCCGCCTCGTGCAGGTGGACGGGCACCGGCTCGCGGCGCTCGACGAGCGGGCGCAGCCACGCCAGCAGCGCCGCCTGCGCGGGGTCGGCGGAGGTGAACTCCTGCGCCCGCGCGATCTCGTCGAGCCCGACGCCCTCGCGCTGCGCCGCCCGCGAGTGCACCGACAGGTCCGGCTCGGCCCGGTGGTGCGCGGCCACCGCCAGCGCGATCCGCTCCTGGGTCCCGCGCGGCAGCGTCACGTTGCGCAGCTCGCCGCGCATGCGCACGTAGCCGCGCAGCGCCGCGGGCGCGTTGGCCAGGACTCCGAGGAGGTTCGGCACCTGCCCGCCCGACTTCACCACGCCCTTGAGGATCGGCACCGCCGCCTCCGGCGCGCTCTCGTCGTCATGGATCTTGAACCGGCTCATCCGCGCAGCCATGGGCGCCACCGTCCGACTTCACTTCTCGAAGGTTCTTACCTTCGGTGAGTGTAGCTCCGGTCGGGGGCGAGCGGAAGGGGGCGCGGGCGCCCGGCTGCGGGGCGCGCGAACGCCCGCCGCGCCCGGCTGCCGGGCGCGCGAAACGCGCGAACGTCCGGCGCACCTCCCTATCGGGTGGTGTTTCGGACGTTCGGGGTGTGGGCGGCTCAGCCCGCGGTCAGCGCGGCGACGACGATCAGCAGCAGGCCGAGCCCGAACGCCCAGCCGGCGAGCCGGTCCGGACGGTGCCCGAGGTACTGGTCGAGCGTCGGCGCCGGGCGGCGGCGCGGCGCGTCGAGCGGCCGCGGCGCCCGCTGCACCTGCGCGTCGGGGCGGCCGGTGACGAGGACGGTGCGGCGGCCGTTCGCGGCGACGGTGACCTCGGCGCCGCCGGCGACCGGCTCCGGCGCGCGCTCGGCGGGGCGCTCCGGCGCGGCGGCGGGCCCGTCCGCGGCGGCGGCGAGCTCGGCCGCGCCGGCGGCCCGCCGGTCGGCGCGCTCGGCGGCGGCACGCGCCAGCGGGTCGTCGAGCGGCCGCCGCGCGGCGGCCGGCCGCGACGGCTGCCGCAGGCGGTGCTCGCTCGTGTCGCGCAGGCGCGGCCGCTCGGCACCGGCCCCGCGCAGGCGCTCGCGGTCGCGGTCGAAGCGGCGCCGGCGCGGCGTCGAGCTGAACAGCTCGTCCGCGCCCCAGTCGGGAGCGTGACGCTCGTGCTGGCGCTCAGCTTCCTGCTCGTGGTCATACAGGCCGGAGATGGCGGCCTCAGAATGATTCATGCGTCGGACGTCCTCTTCAAAACGGCTTACGGGGTTAGCTGCCGGGCTCGCGCCGAAGAGTGGCGCTACGCGCGCTGGCCACGGCCGCGCGCCGATTCGCCCCAAACAAGTGGGTCCCCCGCTCCCCGGCACCCCGGGAACTCAGCGGAACGCGCCGGAGGGTAGCAACGCGCTGTCAGCGTGCATAGGGGCGGCGTCCGTCGGCGGCGCCCGGCGCTGGCGGCGTCCGTCGGCGGCGCCCGGCGCGGGCGGCGCCGCGGCTACTCGGCCGGCTGGTCCTGCTGGCCGACGGCGCGCGCCACGAAGGCGGCGACGTCCTCGGCGTCCTTGCCGACCACGAGGTCGCGCGCCATGGCGCCGTTGCCGCGCGCGCGGCCGTTGCGGATCGCGTCGAGCACCAGCCCGCGCGTCGGCCGCAGCTGGTCGAGGTCCGGCCCGACCTGCGCGACCGCGTTGGCCGCTTCCAGCGCGTGGCAGAGGCTGCAGTACTCGGCGAACAGCTCGCGCCCGCGCTCCTCCTGCTTCGTCAGCTCGTTGATGTCCGCCTCGGGGATCGCCGTGCGCGTGTTGACGCCGATGCTGGCGGCGACGGGGATCCCGACGCCGAACACCAGCAGCACGACCGCGAAGGCGATGATCGCCAGCCGGCGCCCGCCGCGCGACTGGTTGTGGAGGCGCTCCCGCGCACCGCCCGGACCGCCGCTGACGGCGATGAAGAACAGCCCGATGGCGACGAGGACCCAGAAGGCGACGAAGGCGGCGACAGCCATGACGGGCGGGAACCCTACCGGCTCGCGGGGCGGCGTGGCGGGGCGGCGGCGGTGCGCGGCATGGCCTGCTTCTTGCCGTGATCGGCGGCCGTCATGGCCGTCACCGTCGGCGCCCGGACGCGAAGCTCTGCACAGGTGGCGCGACGGCGCTGAAGTCGCGCCCGCCCGCTCCTGCCGCCGCGACCGCCGGCGCCGTCCACGGCTCGGGCGCGGCGCCGTCGGCGAGCTCCTCGCGGCCGCCGCCCTCGCCGGGCGCCGGCAGCAGCCGCACGACGTCGGCGGCCGCCGTCCCCGGCTGCACGTCGAGCGGGCGCAGCGAGTCGATCACCACGTTGATCGCGCCGGCCGCCTTCGGGTGGCGCTCGAGCCGCCCCTCGGCGATCACCAGCGGCTCGCCGCGCACGACCAGGCGGTCGCGCTCGTAGGTCGGCGGCGGCACGATCAGGTTGATCGTCCCGAGCTCGTCCTCGAGCAGCATGAAGACGATGCCGTTGGCGGTCGCCGGCCGCTGGCGCGCCACCACCAGGCCGCCGATCCGCACCCGCGTGCCGTGCGGCAGGCGCGCCAGCGCGTCCGATGCGACGGTGCCCTCCGGCAGCTCGTCGCGCAGCAGCGCCATCGGGTGCGCCCCCGCCGTGAGCCCGGTCGTGGCGTAGTCGGCCACCATCCGCTCCCACGCCTCCAGCGGCCGCAGCGC
>DATLGB010000067.1:0-19909 GCA_035540675.1 Solirubrobacteraceae bacterium
CTGCGCCGCCCGCTACGGCGAGCCGTTCACGCTGCGCACGCAGTGGGCGGACGCGCCGGTGGTGATGGTGTGGGATCCGGAGGCGGTGCGCCGCGTGTTCACCGCGCCGCCGGGGGCGCTGCGCGCGGGGGCCAGTTCGGCGATCCTCGAGCCGTTCGCGGGGCCGGCGTCGATCCTCGTCCTCGACGGGGCCGAGCACCTGCGCCAGCGCCGGCTGATGCTGCCGCCCTTTCACGGCGACCGGCTCGACGCGTGGCGGCCGGTGGTGGCGGCGGAGGCGGCGGCGGAGGTCGAGCGCTGGCCGCCGGGCCGGCCGGTGACGGCGCTGCCGCGGATGCGCGCGCTCACGCTGCGGGTGATCATGGCGGCCGTCTTCGGCGGCCCGCAGCCGGACCTGCAGGAGGAGATTCGCCGCGCGCTCGACATGACGCACTCGCTGCCGCGGCTCGTGGCCATGGCGGTGCTCCGGCGCGACGCCGGCCCGCGCAGCCCGTGGGGCGCGTTCCGGCGGGCGGTGGCGCGCGTGGACGCGCGCCTGCTCGAGGTCATCCGCGCCCGCCGCGCCGGCGGTCCCGGGGGCGGGATCCTCGACGACCTGCTGGCGGCGACCGACGAGGACGGGCGGCCGGCGACCGACGCCGAGGTGCGCGACCAGGTCGTGACGCTGCTGGCCGCGGGGCACGAGACGACCGCGGCGGCGCTGGCCTTCGCGCTCGAGCGCCTCGCGCGCCATCCGCGCGTGCTCGACCGCCTGCGCGCGGGGGACGAGGCGTGGCTCGACGCGACGGTCAAGGAGGTGCTGCGCGTGCGGCCGGTGCTGACGGTCGCCGCGCGCAAGGTCGTGGCGCCGTTCGAGGTCGCCGGCTGGACGCTGCCGCCCGGCGTGCACGTGGCGCCGTGCATCCACCTCACGCACCGGCGCGCCGACCTGTACCCGCATCCGGCGGCGTTCCGGCCCGAGCGCTGGCTCGACGGCGGGGCGCCCGGCGCGTACGCGTGGATCCCCTTCGGCGGCGGCGTCCGCCGTTGCCTCGGCGCCGCGTTCGCCACGCTCGAGATGCGGGAGGTGCTGCGCGCCGTCGCCGGCCGCTGGCGGCTCGATCCCGAGCGCCCGCGCGCCGAGGCGGTCCGCCGGCGCGCCGTCACGCTCACGCCGGCGCGCGGCGGCCGCGTCGTCCCGCGCCCTCTGTAACGATGGAGGTCGTGCCGCTGTTCTGCCGCCACAACCGCTTCGAGGCCAGCTGCCCCATCTGCTCCAAGGAGAAGGCGGCCGCGCGCCGGCCCGGCGGCTCGAGCGGCGCGCGCACCGGCTCCACCACGCGCCGCGCGCCGTCCACCCCGGCCGCGCGCCGGCACGGCAGCGGCCAGCGCGCGGGGCACCTCGTCACGCGCAAGCTGGCTCGCGCCGCCGACGACGGCTACAGCAACGACCTCGTGCCCGGCATCCGGGCGACCGCGGACGCCGAGCGGCTGGCCGCCTGCCTGGCGGTGGCGGCGGCGCGGCTCGAGTTCCCGGGACCGCATCCGGAGGTGGCCGAGCTCGACGGCGCGCTCGAGGAGGCGACATGGCTGGCGTTCCTGCTGGCGCTCGCCGGCCCGGAACGGCCCGAGCTGCAGGCGGCCCTGCTGGCGGCGCGGCCGCCGTGGACGGGCGGCGGGGACGATGCCGGCCTCGGCGAGCCAACCGCGCGGACGATCGCCGCCTACCGCGCGTGGGCGCAGCGCGCGGGCTCGCAGGCCGCGGCCATCGCCGGCGAGGCGGCGTGGACGCCGCAGCGCCGGTTCGCGCGCGTGTTCGACCGCCTCGCGCTGCCGGGCTTCGGGCGCGCGCCGCGCTTCGAGTTCCTGGTGATCCTGGGCGCCGCCGGGTTGTACGAGCTCGAGGCGGACGCGCTGCACGTCGCGGTCAAGGAGGACGACGCCACCACGCTGGCCGCCAAGCGGGCGCTCGTCTCGGGCGACGCGCTGCTGCTCGAGCGCCGCGCGGCTGCGCTGGCCGGGGCGACCGGCGTGCCGCTGGCCGCGCTGGACCGCGGACTCGCCCTGTGGGATTCGACGGCGCCGGTCGAGCCGCCCGAGCACGACGCCATCCGCGCCGCGCTGCGCGTGGCGTGAGCGCGATCCGGCCGCTGGACCCCGAGGAGGTGGCGCCGGGGCTGCGCGTCGTGCGCCGCCGGCGCACCGCGCGCGGGTAACGTCCGCGGCGCCCGGTGTCCGCTCCGACCGTCAGCCGCCCGCGGCTCGCCCGCCCGCGTCCGCCCGCGCCCGCGGCGCCCGCCGCCACCGCGCCCGTCGTGGCGCCGTGGCGCGCGCTCGTCGCGGGCTGCGTCGCGCTGGCGGCGCTCTCGCTGCTGCTGCCGAGCGCGCCGACCTACGACCCGTGGTCATGGATCATCTGGGGCCGCGAGGTCGCCGGCGGCGAGCTGGTCACGACGAACGGCCCGTCGTGGAAGCCGCTGCCCGTGCTGTTCACGACGCCGTTCTCGCTGTTCGGCGACGGCGCGGCGCCGTTGCTGTGGCTCGTCGTCGCCCGCGCGGGCGGGCTGCTCGGCATCGCGCTCGCCGCGCGGCTGGCCGCGCGCGTGGCGGGGCCGGTGGCCGGCGCCGCCGCCGGGATCGCCGTCGCCGCCTCCGACGCCTTCCTCTACCACGCGGCGCGTGGCAACTCGGAGGGCCTGCTCGTCGGCCTGACGCTGTGGGCGGTCGAGCGGCACCTCGACGGGCGGCGCGCCTCCGCGTTCGTCCTCGGCACGGCTGCCGCGCTGCTGCGACCCGAGCTGTGGCCGTTCTGGGGGCTGTACGGCCTCTGGCTGGCGTGGCGCCACCCGCGCACGCGCGCGCTGGTGGCCGCGGGGTTCGCCGCCGTGCCGCTGCTGTGGTTCGTGCCGGAGTGGCTCGGCTCGGGCGACTTCCTGCGCGCCGCCTCGCGCGCGCGCCAGCCCAACCTCGACTCCCCGGCCTACGCGCCCTTCCCGGCGCTCGAGGTCGTCAAGCTCTCGCTGCAGATGCTGCCGCTGGTGACGGCGGTCGGCGCCGTCGCCTGCGTCGGCGCGGCACTGCGGCGACGGCAGAGCACGCACGACCGGATGGTGCTGGCGTTCGCGGCCGCCGCCGTGACCCTCGTGCTCGGCGTTGCGGCCATGACTCAGGGCGGCTTCTCCGGCAACCTCCGCTACGTCCTGCTGCCCGTCGCCTTCGTGTGCGTGCTGGGCGCCGCCGGCTGGGTCGAGGCGGTGCGCGCCGCGCGACGCCACCTCGGGCGCGCGGCGGCGGTCGCGCTGGCGGCGGTCGGCTTTGCCGGCGCGGCGTGGGCGCTCGCCGGGCAGGCCGAGCAGCTCGACGGCGAGCAGTTCGCGGCGCGGCGCGAGGCGCTGGCGGTCCAGGACCTGTCCCGCGCCGTGGCGGGCGCCGGCGGCGCGGCGCGGATCAACGGCTGCGGCACCGGCGTGTTCACCACGCGCTTCCAGGTGCCGCTCGTCGCGTGGACCCTCGGGCGCCACCTCGACGAGGTCGAGATCTTCCCGTTCCCGCCGGGCGCGGCGCTGGCCCCGAAGGGGTCCGCGCTCTCGCGCGACCCGCGCTTCGTCGCGGTGGCGCGCACGACGCGCTGGGCGGTCCGCATGAGCTGCGACAGCGGCCCCTAGGATCTGCGCCATGGCGGTGTCCTCGGCCGTGAGGCCTCTCTGGAGGCCGCGGGCGCGGACGATCCTGCACGCCCCGGCCGCGACTCCCCTGGCGCTGGGCCTGCTGGCGGTGGCGTCCGTGCTGCTGCGCACCGTGCGCCTCGACGTCGGCTTCTGGATCGACGAGGGCCTCTCCGTCGGGATCGCCGATCGCCCCCTGCTGGACATCCCGGGCGTCCTGCGCCAGGACGGCTCGCCGCCGCTGTACTACATGCTGCTGCACGTCTGGATCCGGCTCGTCGGCGATCGCGGCGAGGAGGCGACGCACGCCCTGTCGCTGCTGGTCGCCACGGTGGCCATCCCCGCGGCGTTCCTGCTCGTGCGGGCGCTGCTCGGCGGCCGGGCCGGCTGGATCGTGGCCGTGCTCGTGGCGTTCAACCCGTTCCTGACCCGCTACGCGCAGGAGACGCGGATGTACGCGCTCGTGGTGCTGCTCGGCATCGTCGCCTGCGCGTGCTTCGCCGGCGCGTTCGTCCAGGGCCGCGGGCGCGGCTGGCTGGCCGGCTTCGCGGCCGCCTTCACCGCGCTGCTGTACACGCACAACTGGGCGCTGTTCCTCGGCGCCGGGCTCGCCCTCGCGTGGGCGCTGCTGGTGGCGCTGGCGGCCGCGGAGGACCGGCGGGCGCTGGTGCGCGACGGCCTGCTGGCGGCCGCCGCCGTCGGCGTCCTCTACGCGCCGTGGGTGCCGTCCATGCTCTACCAGGCCGCGCACACAGGGGCGCCCTGGGGCCAGCCGCCGACGCTCGCCGGACTGGTGCGCGCGCCCGAGCAGCTGCTCGGCCCGGCGACGCAGTACGTGCTGCTGGTCGGCGTCGGCGCCGGTCTCGTGCCGCTGCTGCGCCGGCGCGCGCGCGGGTGGAGCGCTGAGGCGCGGGCGGCGGTCGCGCTGCTGCTCGCCGCGTTCGTCACGCTCGCGCTGCCCTGGCTGGTGTCGCAGGTCGCTCCGGCGTGGGCGGTGCGCTACATGGCGGCCGCGCTCGCGCCGCTGCTGCTGGCGATCGGCATCGGCCTCGCGCGCGCGGGCACGCTCGGGATCGCGGTCGTCGCGCTCGTGGCCGTCATGTGGCTGGCCCAGAACGGCCCCAGCGAGAAGAGCAACGCGCGCGAGCTCGCGGCGGCGCTCGAGCCGGCGCTGGCACCGGGCGACCTCGTGCTCTCGACGCAGCCCGAGCAGGTCCCGGTCCTGCACCACTACCTGCGCGACGCGCCGGGGCTGCGGTGGGCCACCGTGACCGGGCCGCTGACCGAGCTCGGCGTGACCGACTGGCGCGACGGCGTCGACCGCCTGCGGGCGTCGAGCGTCGAGCGCGACCTCGAGCCGTTGCTCGCCGGTCTCGCGCCGGGCCGCAGGCTCGTGCTCGTCCAGCCGGTCATCGCCACGCTCGAGCGCTGGAGCGCTCCGTGGACGTCGCTCGTGCGGCAGCGCAGCACGGCGTGGGAGCACGCCCTGCGCAGTGACGCGAGGTTTCGGGTAGTGGGCCACCAACCCGCGATCCCGCCGGTCGCGCGGCCGAACGCGCTGCGAGCAACCGTGCTCGTGCGCGTCGGCATCCGCTAGAACTGTCCGCTCTCCCCATGACGACGATCCCCTCCGACACCTCCGAGTTCGAGCGCCTCGCCGCGAACGGCGGCGGCCCGCACCACGAAAACGGGCACGGCGGCGAGCGCCGCCCCGTGGCCGTGCTCGGTGGCGGGCCCGCCGGACTTACCGCGGGGTACCTGCTGGCCAAGCGCGGCCGGCCGGTGATCGTCTTCGAGGCCGAGGACCAGGTCGGCGGCATCGCCAAGACCGAGGTCCGCGACGGCTACCGGTTCGACCTCGGCGGGCATCGCTTCTTCACCAAGTCCAAGGAGGTCAACGACCTCTGGCACGAGGTGATGCGCGAGGAGTTCCTGCTGCGCCCGCGGCTGTCGCGCATCTACTGGAACAAGAAGTTCCTGCAGTACCCGCTCGAGGGGATGGACGTCGTCCGCAAGCTCGGGCCCATCGAGCTCACGCGCGCGGGGCTGTCCTACCTGTGGGCGGCGGTCAAGCCCAAGGGGCGCGAGGACGACCTCGAGTCGTGGGTCTCCAACCGCTTCGGCAAGCGCCTGTACCAGCTGTTCTTCAAGTCCTACACCGAGAAGGTGTGGGGCGTGCCCTGCACCGAGCTGCGCGCCGAGTGGGCGGCGCAGCGCATCAAGGGCCTGTCGTTCTTCTCCGCCGCCAAGGCCGCGTTCTTCGGCAACCGCGGCAACAAGATCAAGTCGCTGATCAACGAGTTCCACTACCCGCGCTTCGGGCCGGGGCAGATGTGGGAGACGATGGCCGACGAGATCATCGCCGCCGGCGGCGAGGTGCGCATGAGCACGCCGATCACGCGCATCGAGTCGCGCCACGGCCGCGTGCTCGCCGTCTGGTCGGGCGACGAGCGGATCGAGTGCTCCGACGTGATCTCCTCGCTGCCGCTGCGGCTCACCGTCGGCATCAGCGAGCCGCCGGCCCCCGCCGCCGTGCGCGAGGCCGCGCAGGGGCTGCGCTACCGGGACTTCCTGACGGTCGCGCTGGTCATCGACGGCGAGGACCTGTTCCCGGACAACTGGATCTACATCCACGAGCCGGGCGTGCGCGTCGGCCGCATCCAGAACTTCCGCTCGTGGAGCCCGTGGATGGTGCCCGACCCCACGAAGGCGTCGGTCGGCCTCGAGTACTTCTGCTTCAAGGGCGACGACCTCTGGGAGATGGCCGACGACGACCTCGTCGAGCTCGCCAAGTCGGAGATCGGCAGGCTCGGGCTCGCCGATCCCGCCAAGGTCGAGCGCGGCTTCGTCACGCGCGTCCCGCTCGCCTACCCGATGTACGACGCCGACTACGCGGAGCGCGTGGCCAGCATCCGCGCATGGCTGGAGACCTTCCACAACCTCCAGCAGGTCGGCCGCAACGGGCTGCACCGCTACAACAACTCCGATCACTCGATGCTGACGGCGATCCGCGCGGTGGAGAACATCTGCGACGGGACGCAGCACGACATCTGGGCCGTCAACGCGGAGTCCGTCTACCACGAGGAGGACGTGGCGGACGAGCACCCGTACAAGCGCGCGCCGGAGACGGCGTCGATGCGCGAGCCGCTGGCGCAGGAGAGCTAGGCCGGGGTCCCGGGAAGTCGTCACCACCTGGCCACCGCCGCCACGTGGTGCGGGTCGTCCTCGTCCCGGAGGCCGAACGTTCACCACGCGGTCGCGGCGGCGACGTGGTGACGGGTTGTCGTGCGGCGCGCCTGCTGCGCAATGCGCAGCGATCGGCCGATAAAGCTGCGCAAAGCTTGCATCCCGGCGGCGTATGTGGTTGCTTTCGCGCAACCATGACCGCCCCCACCCTGCGCTCCTCCCCGGAGGAGCTCCGCCGCTCCGCCGAGCAGCACCTGTGGCTGCACTTCACGCGCATGTCGACCGCGCGCGGGGAGGGCCTGCCGATCATCGTGTCCGGCGACGGGTGCCACCTGACCGACATCGACGGGCGCCGCTATCTCGACGCCCTCGCGGGGCTGTTCGCCGTGCAGATCGGCTACTCGCACGGCGAGGAGATCGGCGAGGCGGCGGCGGCGCAGATGCGCGAGCTGCCCTTCTACACCAACTGGAGCTACGCCCACCCGCGCGCGATCGAGCTGGCCGAGGAAGTCGCCACGCTGGCGCCCGGCGAGCTCAACCGCGTGTTCTTCGTCTCGGGCGGCTCGGAGGCGGTCGAGGCGGCGTGGAAGCTCGCGCGCCAGTGGCACGCCGAGAACGGCGAGCGGCGCTGGAAGGCGGTGTCGCGCAACGTCGCCTACCACGGCACGACGATGGGCGCGCTCTCCATCAACGGCATCCCGGCGCTGCGAGCGCCGTTCGAGCCGCTCGTGCCCGAGGTCTCGCACGTGCGCAACACCAACCGCTACCACCGGCCGGAGGGGGAGAGCGAGGAGGAGTTCACCGCCTTCCTGCTCGACGACCTCGAGCACACGCTCGACGCGACGGGCCCGGAGACGGTGGCGATGGTGATCATGGAGCCCGTCCAGAACGCGGGCGGCTGCTTCACGCCGCCGGCGGGCTACTTCCAGGGGGTCCGCGAGATCTGCGACCGCCACGGGATCCTGCTCGTCGCCGACGAGGTCATCACCGGCTTCGGCCGCGTCGGCGACTGGTTCGGCTCGGCCAAGTACGACATCCGGCCCGACCTGATCACGAGCGCCAAGGGCCTCTCGTCGGCGTACGCCTCCATCGGCGCCGTGATCGCGACCGACCGGATCGCCGAGCCGTTCCTGCGCGACCAGGCGTCCTTCGGCCACGGCATCACCTTCGGCGGTCACCCGGTGCAGGCGGCGATCGCCCTCAAGAACCTCGAGATCATGCGGCGCGAGCGCGTCGTCGAGCACGTCGTGGAGCACCAGGACGCGTTCCGGGCGACGCTCGCGCAGCTGCTCGACCTGCCGATCGTCGGCGACCTGCGCGGGACGGGGTTCTTCTACGCGCTCGAGCTCGTGCGCGACAAGGACACGCGCGCGAGCTTCTCCGACGAGGAGTCGGAGTCGCTGCTGCGCGGCTTCCTCTCGCAGCGCCTGCTCGACGCGGGGCTGATCTGCCGCGCCGACGACCGCGGCGACCCGGTGGTCCAGATCTCCCCGCCGCTGATCGCCGACCAGGCCGTGTTCGATCAGATCGCCGGCATCCTCGGGACCGTGCTGGAGGAGGCGTGGAGTCGCGTGGCCTGACGCGCGGCCCGGTTCGCCGGCCGGCGTCGCTCGACGAGCTCGACGGGCGGATCATCGCGGCGCTGCAGGCCAACGGCCGCGAGTCGTTCCGGGCGATGGCCGCCAGCTTCGGCGTGTCGGAGGCGACGATCCGCAACCGCTACGCGCGGCTGGTGGACTCCGGGGCGCTGCAGGTGACCGCCGTCACCAACCCGCTCGGGATGGGCTACGACGCGCAGGCGCTGCTCGGCATCACCGTGGACGGCCCGCCCGAGCGCGTCGCCGACGTGCTGGCCACCTGGCCCGAGGCGATCTACGTCGTCATCACCGCGGGCCGGTTCGACGTCCTCGTCGAGCTGGTGTCGCGCGACCGGCGCGACCTGCTCGAGCTGATCAACCGCGTCCGCAGCCTGGACGGCGTCACGACGACGGAGACGTTCGTGTACCTCGACCTCGTCAAGCAGCTGTTCGACTGGGGCGCGCCCGTGGGGGAGGCGGCGCCCACATGAGCGCGGACATCTCCCTGCGCGGGCTGACCAAGCACTTCGGCGAGCAGACGGCCGTCGACGCGGTCGACCTCGACGTCGAGGCCGGCGCGTTCTTCGCGCTGCTCGGGCCGTCGGGCTGCGGCAAGACGACGACGCTGCGGATGATCGGCGGCTTCGAGGAGCCCACGGCGGGGCGGGTGCACCTCGGCGGGCAGGACATCACCGAGCTGCCGCCGTTCAAGCGCGACGTCAACACGGTCTTCCAGAGCTACGCGCTGTTCCCGCACCTCGACGTCGAGCGCAACGTCGCGTTCGGCCTCGAGCGGCGCAAGGTCCCGAGGGCGGAGATCCGCCGGCGCGTCGGCGAGGCGCTCGAGCTCACCCAGCTCACCGGGCTCGAGAAGCGCAAGCCGGCGCAGATGTCCGGCGGCCAGCAGCAGCGCGTCGCGCTGGCGCGCGCGCTCGTCAACCGGCCGCGCGCGCTGCTGCTCGACGAGCCGCTCGGCGCGCTCGACCTGCGCTTGCGCCGGCAGCTGCAGCTCGAGCTCAAGCGCATCCAGCAGGAGGTCGGCATCACCTTCGTGCACGTCACGCACGACCAGGAGGAGGCGATGACGATGGCCGACGAGATCGCCGTCATGAACGCCGGGCGCGTCGAGCAGCGCGGCAGCGCCAGCGAGCTCTACGAGCGCCCGACGACCGCGTTCGTCGCCAACTTCCTCGGCACCTCGAACCTGCTCGACGGCCGCGTCGTCGGCCGGGGCGAGTTCGAGACGCGCGGCGGCGTGCGCCTGCGCGTGCCGGCCGGCGCCGGCGCCGGCGGCCGCGCGGGGGTGCGCCCGGAGAAGCTGACGCTGGTCGCCGAGGGCGCCCCGCCCGACGGTGCCGCGAACGTGCTGTCGGGGCAGGTCACCGTCGCGAGCTTCCTCGGCACCGCCATCCAGTACGTGGTCCGGACCGCCGCCGGCGAGGAGCTGACCGTGGTCGAGCAGAACCGCAGCCATCAACCCGTCGGACCGGGACGCGAGGTGCAGCTCGCCTGGCGCCCGGAGGACACGTTCGTCGTCAGCGAGTGAAAGGGCACCCAGTGGACGATCGCTTCTTCGAAGAGCTGGTGAGCGGCACGCCGCAGTCGCGGCGCGCGTTCATGCAGCGGCTCGGCGCGGCCGGCTTCGCGATCTCGGGCGCCTCGGCGCTGCTGGCCGCGTGCGGCGGGATCGAGGGCGAGGGCAACAACCAGAACGCCCAGGGGACCGCCACGCCGGCCGCCGCCGACCACCCCGAGACGGCGATCGACCAGCTCAACATCTCCAACTGGCCGCTGTACATCGACAAGAAGACGGTCAAGGAGTTCGACCGCGAGGTCGGCGGCACGACCCGCTACCGCGAGGACATCAACGACAACGAGGAGTTCTTCGGCAAGGTCCGCCAGCAGCTCGCGCAGGGGCGCGACATCGGCCGCGACATCATGGTCCTCACGGACTGGATGGCGGCCCGCTGCGTGCGCCTGGGCTACGTCGAGCCGCTCGACAAGGACAACATCCCCAACGCGAAGAACCTGCAGCCGAGCCTGGCCGATCCGCAGTGGGACCCCGGCCGCCGCTTCTCGCTGCCGTGGCAGAGCGGCATGACCGCCATCGGCTACAACAAGGCGAAGACCGGGCGCGAGATCACCTCGATCAAGGACCTGTTCGACCCCGAGTTCAAGGGCCGCGTCTCCCTGCTCTCCGACGCCCGCGAGGCGGCGAACCTGATCCTCCTGCGCGACGGCAAGAAGCCGGCTGACGCGACGGTCGACGACGTCCTCGCCGCCATCGAGGAGATCGACAAGATCAACCAGAGCGGCCAGATCCGGCGCTTCACCGGCAACGACTACACGACGGACCTGACCAAGGGCAACCTGTGGCTCTGCCAGGCGTACTCGGGCGACCTGATCCAGCTGCAGGCCGACAACCCCGACCTCGACTTCGTCATCCCCGAGGAGGGGGGGACGCTGTGGACGGACAACATGCTGATGCCGAAGAACGCGCAGCACTACTACGCCGCCGAGACGTGGATGAACTACGTCTACGACCCCGTCGTCGCGGCCCGCATCGCCGCCTACGTCAACTACGTCACGCCGGTGGTCGGCGCCAAGGAGGAGCTGGCCAAGCAGGACCCGGAGCTGGCGGAGAACGAGCTGATCTTCCCGAGCGACGAGACGCTGGCGAACCTCCACGCCTACGTGAACCTCGATGAGGACGAGGAGCGCCAGATGAACGAGGCGATGCAGACGGTCGTCGGCGCGTGACCCTGCGGCGCCGGCGGGTGCTGTGGCCGCTGGCGCTGCTGGCGCCGGGGCTGCTGTGGCTGCTCGTCTTCTACGCGATCCCGTCGCTCAACCAGGCGTACGTGTCGCTGCAGACGGGCTCGCTCGAGCGCGGGTACGTCTTCAGCGGCAACCTCGACGTCTACCGCGAGGTGATCAGCCGCTACGGCGAGCAGTTCGCGCGCTCGATCGGCTACGCCGCCACGGCGACGGCGCTGGCGCTCGTGATCTCGTTCCCGCTGGCGTACTTCGTCGCCTTCAAGAGCGGCCGCTGGAAGAACCTGCTGCTGCTGCTCATCATCCTGCCGTTCTTCACGAGCTACCTGGTGCGGACGATCGCGTGGCAGACGATCCTCGCCGACGACGGGCCGGCCGTCGGCGCGCTGCAGGCGGTCGGCCTCGTGGCGGAGGACGGGCGGCTGCTGGCCACGCGCACCGCCGTCATCGCGGGCATCACCTACAACTTCCTGCCCTTCATGGCGCTGCCGCTGTACGTGTCGCTGGAGAAGGTCGACCGGCGGCTGATCGAGGCGGCGACCGACCTGTACGCCTCGCGCGTCACGGCGTTTCGCAAGGTGACGCTGCCGCTCGCCGTGCCCGGCATCCTCGCCGGGTCGTTGCTGACCTTCATCCCGGCGGTCGGCGACTTCATCAACGCCCAGCTGCTCGGGACGTCGCGCCAGTACATGATCGGCAACGTCATCCAGTCGAAGTTCCTCGTGATCGTCGACTACCCGGCGGCCGCAGCGCTGTCGTTCCTGCTGATGGGCGTCCTGCTGGTGATCGTGTTCGTCTACGTGCGCGCGCTCGGCACACGCAACCTGTCTCAGGCGGTGGCGTGAGGACGCGCGCCGACACCTGGCGCTCGCGGCTGCTCGGCTTCTGGGCCGGGCTGGCCCTGCTGTACCTGTTCCTGCCGATCTTCGTGGTCGCGCTGTTCTCGTTCAACGACAACCAGGGCCGCTTCAACCTGACCTGGGAGGGCTTCACGCTCGAGCACTGGACGCACCCGTTCGCGGTTCCGGGCATCGGCGCGGCGGTGACCAACTCCCTGCTGATCGCGGCGATCTCGACGGCGGTCGCGCTCGTGCTCGGCACCTTCATGGCGCTCGCGCTCGTCCGCCACGGCTTCCGCGGGCGGGGCGCCCTCGACCTGTTCGTGTTCCTGCCGCTCGCGACGCCGGAGGTCGTGCTCGGCGCCGCGCTGCTCGGGCTGTTCCTGACGATGGGCGTGGCGACCGGCTTCGCGACGATCGTGATAGCCCACGTGATGTTCAACGTCTCCTACGTCGTCGTGACGATCAAGGCACGCCTGGAGGGGATGGACATCCACATCGAGGAGGCCGCGATGGACCTCGGCGCCAACGAGTGGACGACGTTCCGCAAGGTCACGTTGCCGCTGATCCTGCCCGGCGTCGGCGCGGCCGGGCTGCTGGCCTTCGCGCTGTCGTTCGACGACTTCGTCATCACGAACTTCAACGCCGGCCAGACGAGCACGTTCCCGCTGTTCATCTGGGGCGCCGCCCGCCAGGGCGTGCCGCCGCAGGTCAACGTGCTGGCGACGGCGCTGCTGCTGATCGTCCTGGTCCTCATGCTCGTCAACCTGCGCCGCCAGCGGCGCGCGGCGGGGGCGCGCGACCGGGCGAAGGCAGTGGCCGACGCCGCGCCGGTGCCGGTCTGATGCGGATCGGCGGCGTCTCCTTCTGGTGGGCGTCGCTGGGCGGGATGCCGCCGGCGCGGGACCCGCTGCCGGGCCCGCTCGAGGCCGACGTGGCGATCGTCGGCGGCGGCTACACCGGCCTGTGGACGGCGTGGTACCTCAAGCAGGCGGCGCCGGAGCTGCGGATCGTCGTGCTCGAGCGCGAGCAGGCGGGCTTCGGCGCGTCGGGGCGCAACGGCGGCTGGCTGTCGGGGCTGCTGGCCGGCTCACGCGAGGTCTGGGCCCGGCGCCACGGCCGCGACGCGGTCGTGCGGGCGCAGCGCGCCATGTTCGAGACGGTGGACGAGGTCGCCGCCTGGTGCGACGCGGAGGACGTCGACTGCGACCTCGTCCGCGGCGGCACGCTGGACGTGGCGACGTCGGTGCCGGCGCTGCGGCGGCTGCAGCGGCACCTGGCCTGGGAGCGCTCGTGGGGCTTTGGCGAGGACGACTGGGTGGGGCTGTCCGAGCGCGACCTGGCCGACCGGGTGGCGGTGGCGGGGGCGCGCGGCGCGCTGTTCACGCCGCACTGCGCGCGCGTGCATCCAGCGAAGCTCGTGCGCGGGCTGGCGGACGCCGCCGCGCGCGCGGGCGTCGAGATCTTCGAGCGCACGCCGGTCACGGAGATCCGGCCGCGGCTGGCGGTGACGCCGCGCGGTGACGTCGGCGCGCGCTGGGTCGTCCGGGCCACCGAGGGCTACACCCCGGGGCTGGCGGGGGAGCGCCGCGCCGTCGTCCCGCTCAACTCGGCCATGGTGGTGACCGAGCCGCTGGGCGAGGACTTCTGGGCGGCGACCGGATGGGACGGCGCCGAGACCCTGCGCGACGCCGCGCACGCCTACTGCTACCTCCAGCGGACGGCCGACGGCCGCATCGCCATCGGCGGGCGCGGGATCCCGTACCGCTTCGGCTCGCGTACCGACCGCGGCGGCGAGATCGCCACGCAGACGGTCGAGCAGCTGCGCGAGCGGCTGGCGCGGCTGTTCCCCGCCGCGGCGGGCGCGCGGCTCGAGCACGGCTGGGCGGGTGTGCTGGGCGTCGCGCGCGACTGGTGCCCGTCCGTGGGCGCCGACGCCTCCACCGGCGTCGCATGGGCCGGCGGCTACGTCGGCGACGGCGTGTCGACGACCAACCTCGCCGGCCGCACCCTGCGCGACCTGCTGCTCGGGCGCGACTCGGAGCTCACCCGGCTGCCGTGGGTCGGCCACCGGTCGCGCGGCTGGGAGCCCGAGCCGCTGCGCTGGCTCGGCATCCACGGCGTCTACGCCCTCTATCGCGCCGCGGACCGGATGGAGGAGCGCACGCAGCGGCCGTCGCGGCTGGCCGCGGTCGCCGACCGAGTCGCGGGACGCTAGGCCGCGAGCGCGCCGGCGACGGCGGCGACGGTCGCGACCGGCTCCCGCTCGAGTTGCCGCGAAGTCACGCGGAGCACCCGGAAGCCGCGCGCCGCGAGCTCGGCATCCCGGCGACGGTCGCGCTCGAAGGCGGTGCGGGTGCCGTGGGCCTGCCAGCCGTCCGTCTCGACGATCATCCGCCGCTCGCGCCACAGGAAGTCGACGCGGTACGGCCCGATGCGCGCGTTGACCTCCGGCGCCGGCAGGCGCGCGTGCCGGATCAGCGCGAGGAACCTCGCCTCGAGCTGCGAGTGGGTGGCACCTCCGTCGTGCAGGAGGTCACGGAGGAGCTTGACGCCGTGGCGGCCGGGTGAGGCGTCGAGGAGGCGGGTCAGCCGGCGGTGCGTGGTCAGCCGCAGGTACTGCGCCTCGCCGAGCGCCCGCACCAGCTCGTCGGTGCCCGTCGTCTCCGCCAGGTCGAGCAGCGTGCGCTCGACCGTGGTGGTGGGGAAGCCGTGACCGCGCGTCGTCTGGTCGGGCGGGAGCGAGCGGGTCCGGTGCAGCGTGACGCCGGCGACCGAGCGGCGGCTTCGCGGCACGCTCACCTCGGGCTGCTCCGGCCAGGCGGGCGCGATCCGCCAGAGGGCGGCCGCCGAGGCGTGACTGAGCACCGCCTCGTCGCCGCACGCGAGCAGCGCGGCGTGGTGGCCCGTGAACGGATGGTGCGGAGGCGGCGCGAGGGCGTAGACGCCCCGGTGGACGCGGTGCAGTCGCGCGCTGAGCACGCGCCGCTCGATCGCCGACGGCGCGAGCCCGGCCGCCCGCAGCTGCGCGCGGCTCACGACGCCGTGCTGGCGCGCCGCGACCCGCGCGATCGCCGCGTCGACCGTCTGACGCTCACGGGGCATTCTGCAGCCCACCCCCCGCCGCCGGCGACGTGGGCTGCACAACCAGTCCATATCGGGGAAGAACGTCGCCCACCTACGGCTCCTAGGCACGTGGGCGGCAGAGTTCGCCCCCGTCGTCCTGGCGCATAGGAGCAACCGGCGCGGGTAGCCCAAGGGCGTATGAGCCCGGAGAACGCCCCCGCCGCGCAGCGGCAGCCGCACGACGCGAAGACGCCCGACAACCCGACCGAGCTGCACGGCGGCGGCTGGTGGGCGACCGCCAAGCGGGCGTTCGCCGAGTTCCGGGCCGACGACATGATGACGTGGGCGGCCGCGCTCACCTACTACGCCGTGCTCTCCCTGTTCCCCGCGCTGATCGCGCTGGTGTCGCTGATCGGCGTGTTCGGCAAGCAGCCGGACACGACCGACTCGCTGCTCAACATCATCGGCTCGATCGGGCCGCAGAGCACCGTCGACGCGCTGCGGCCGATGATCGAGAACCTCGTGGCGAACAAGACGGGCGCGGGCGCGCTGCTCAGCTTCGGCCTGATCGTGGCGATCTGGTCGGCGTCGGGCTACATCGGCGCCTTCTTCAAGGCGTCCAACGCGATCTACGAGGTCGACGAGGGCCGCGGCTTCTTCAAGCTGCGCCCGCTCCAGCTGGGCCTGACCGTGCTCTTCCTCCTGGTCGTCGGCTTCGGGCTGATCGTGTTCGTGGCCAGCGGCTCGATCGTCGAGTCGGTCGCCGACGTCGTCGGGCTCGGCGGCACCGCGGTCACGATCTGGACCTACGCCAAGTGGCCGATCCTCGCCCTCGGCGTCGCCGCGATGTTCGCGCTGCTGTACTGGGCGGCGCCGAACGTCAAGCAGCCGTCGTTCAAGTGGATGACGCCCGGCGGCCTGATCGGGCTCGTGGTGCTCGTCATCGCCTCGGCGGCGTTCGCGTTCTACGTCACCAACTTCAACTCGGCCGGCGAGACCTACGGCGCCCTCGCCGCGGTGCCGATCGGCCTGACGTGGCTGTGGATCTGCAACCTCGCGCTGCTGTTCGGCGCCGAGTTCGACGCCGAGCTCGAGCGCCAGCGCCGCATCGAGGGCGGCATGCGCCCCGTGGACGCCGAGCCGTTCCTGCCGCACCGGTCCGAGCCGAAGGACGTCAAGGACGGCGCCGACCTCGCACGCGAGCAGGTGGCCGAGGACGAGGTCGCGGAGCGCGAGCCGGCGACCGCGCAGCGCGAGGATGGCAACGGCCGCTTCGAGCGTCGCGGCGATGGCGAGGCCGCCGCCGGGGAGAAGGCGGACAAGCCCCGCCGCGGCGGCATCGTCGGCAAGCTGACCGGCCGCTGAGCGTCAGCGCAGGTCGAGCCGCCGCGCCAGCAGGTCCGCCAGCGCGGTGACGGTGCGCAGCGTCGGCGCCGCCACGCCGGCGGCGTCGGCCAGCTCCACCACGGCCGCCGCGATGGCGTCGAGCTCGAGCCGCTTGCCGGCCTCGAGGTCCTGCAGCGTCGAGGTCTTGTGGTCGCCGAGGCGCTCGGTGATCGCGAGCCGCTCGTCGATGGAGATCGTGGGATCGGCGCCGGTGGCGCGGGCGACCTCGACCGTCTCGGCCATGATCGCCGCCGCCACGCGCCGCACCGCCGGGTCGCGCGCCATCGTGCCGAGGCCGGCGCGCGTGAGCACGCTGATCGGGTTGAAGGCGGCGTTGCCCATCAGCTTCGTCCACAGCTCGGTGCGGATGTCGTCGCTTACGCGGACCGGGAACCCCGCCGCCTCCAGCGCGCCCGCCACCGCCACCAGGCGCGGCGAGCGCGACCCGTCCGGCTCGCCGATCACCAGCCCGGCCTCGGGCCGGACCTCCACCACCCCGGGTCGCGGCAGCCGCGCGCCGAGGTAGACGACCAGCCCCAACGCGCGTTCGGGAGGCAGGGCGGCCGACACGACGCCGCCCGGGTCGACCGCCTCGACGCGGCCGCCGCCGCGCCCGTGGAAGTACCACCACGGGATCCCGTTCTGCGCCGCCACGACGACCGTCTCGCCACCGAGCAGCGCCCGCACCGCCGGGGCCGCCGCCGGCTGGTCGTGCGCCTTCACCGTCAGCAGCACGACGTCGACCTCGCCGACCTGCGCCGCGTCACCGGTCGCCTGCGGCCGCACCGCGTACTCCTCGGCGCCGGTGACGCGGACGCCGTCGCGGCGCAGGGCGTCGAGGTGCGGGCCGCGCGCGATCAGCGCGACGTCGTGGCCGGCGCGCGCCAGCGCGGCGCCGAGCCACGTGCCGATGGCGCCAGCTCCCACGACGGCGATCCGCATCCGCTGGCAGCCTATGGCGAATGCGCTACGCGCTGGCCACGCCGCACGTCGCCGCCACCGAAGCCGGCGCGGCGGCGATGGCCGCAGGCGGCACGGCGATCGACGGGGCGCTGGCGGCGGCCGCGGTGCTGGCGGTCGCCTACCCGCACATGTGCGCGCTCGGCGGCGACGCGGTCGCACTCGTCCGGCGCCCGGACGGGGAGGTCGTCGTGGTCAACGGCACCGGCGCCGCGCCCGCGGCGGCCGACGCCGGAGCCGTCGCCGCCCGTCACGCCGGGCGCATGCCGGCGACCGGACCCGACACGGTGACCGTGCCCGGCGTGGTGGCGGCGTGGGCGGCGATCGCCGGCCTCGGCGCCCGCCGCGGCTGGGCCGAGCTGCTGGCGCCGGCGGCGCGGCTGGCGAGCGACGGCGTCGCGATCGCCCCCGGCCTCGGCCGCGCGATCGCCGACCAGGCGGCCCAGCTCCTCCGCGATCCGGGGCTGGCCGCCATCTTCCTGCCGCGCGGCCGCCCGCTGCGCGCGGGCGGCGTCCTGCGCCAGCCGGCCCTCGCGCGGACGCTCGACGTGCTGGCGGCCGAAGGTGCCGGCGCGCTGTATCGCGGGTCGCTCGCCGATTCGTTCGCCGCCGGCCTGTCCGCCCTCGGCGTCCCGATCGACCCGGACGACCTCGCCAGCCACGAGACCGAGCTCGCGCCGCCGCTCGCCGGCGGCTTCGCGGGCGAGGAGGTGTTGACGTCGCCGCCGAACACGCAGGGGTTCGTGCTGCTGCGGATGCTCGACGGGCTCGAGCCCGATGCCGGCGACGCCGAGCTGGTGCGCCGGTTCGCCGCGGCGGCCGCCGAGCGCGACGCGACGCTCGGCGATCCGCGCGCCGGCGCGGGCGACACCGTCGCCGTCGTCGCGGCCGACGAGGAGGGCCACGCCATCTCGCTGATCCAGAGCGTGTTCGCCTCCTTCGGCGCCGGCCTGCTCGAGCCGGCGACGGGCATCGTCTGCCACAACCGCGGCGCGGCGTTCTCGCTCGAGCCCGGGCCGAACCGGCTGGCGGCGGGCCGGCGGCCGGCGCACACCCTGATGCCCGTGCTCACGCGCCGCGGAGGCTGCCTGACCGGCGTGCACGGGACGATGGGCGGGCAGATCCAGCCGCTCATCCACGCCCAGCTGCTGCTGCGGCTCGCCGCCGGCGCGGCGGCGCAGGAGGCCGTGGCCGCGCCGCGCGCCGGCCCCGACGGCCGGCGCGCGTCGGGCGACGCCGCGGGCCACGCGCAGGTCGTGCGCCTCCGCCCGGGCGGCGGCTTCGACGCCGGCAGCGATCCGCGGGCCGACGGCATCGCGGCGTGTGGCGACGCGCCAGCCGGGTAGCCCCGACCCTCGACCCCGAGGGAGGAGCACGAATGGCCGACGACGACGAGAAGGTCGACGAGCAGATGCGGCAGGTCGAGGAGGACCCGCCCAAGGATCTCGAGGACTGGCCCGGCGGCAAGGCGAAGTACAAGACCTTCGGCGGCCCGGAGGGCGAGGCCGGCTACGGCGAGGACGCGACGGAGAAGCTCGGACCGGCCGAGGTCCGCCACCACGAGGGCGGAGACGTCAGCGTCGCGGGCGAGAAGGTGGACAACCCCGAGCAGTACAAGGGCGACCC
This sequence comes from Solirubrobacteraceae bacterium, assembly GCA_035540675.1. Lineage (GTDB taxonomy): Bacteria > Actinomycetota > Thermoleophilia > Solirubrobacterales > Solirubrobacteraceae > DATLGB01. The sequence continues at coordinate 19,060 of DATLGB010000067.1, forward strand.
GATCCCCGGCGGCCCGACCGACCCGGACGCGCCGCCCGATCCCGGCTTCGAGAACGAGGACGCCTCCGACCGGGCGGAGGAGAAGGGCACCGTCGGCGGCTCGGACGGCTAGCGCCGCACGCGCACGCGCAGGACCTTCCGCGTCACCGGCCCGTCCTCGGGCGGTGTGGCGCGCAGCGTGATCGTCAGCCGCGCGCTGCGGCGGCGGGTCAGTTGCCGCCGCAGCACGCGGCGGTGGCCCCGCCGTAGCCGCAGCCGCACGCGGCGCCGCTCGTTGGCTGCGACGCGGACGTGGCGCGCCCGGATGCCGCCGCGCAGCTCGACGTCGCAGCGGACCGCGCCGGCGCGCAGCGTCACGACGACGCCGCGGCGCTCGAGGGCGCGCCGGCGGCGTTGCCGCGGCGCCCGCGCGCGCAGGCCGCACGCCACGGGTGGTCCGGCCGTGCCGCCGTAGTGGTTCTCCGGCGGGAGCGGCGCGCCGCAGTCGCTGCTGCCCGCGCTGTCGCGGATCGCGTAGACCGGGCCGTCGAGCGACGCGACCAGCACCTGGTCGCAGGCCGGGCCCACGCCGAAGGAGGAGACGGCGGCCACCGGCAGCGTCGCCTCGGCGCGGTCGTCGCTCGCCTCCGTCCCGCGCAGCGCCAGCGAGCGCAGGTTGGTCATGCCGAAGTCGGCGTACAGGTAGCGGCCGTACAGCGTCGGCAGCGCGCGGTCGCGCACCACCAGGCCGCCGGTGATCGAGACCGCGCCGTCGGCGTGCGAGAGCTCGAAGGACGGGAAGCGGTCGTCGGGCGGGTCGCACGGCGCCGGCTGCGCGCGCTGGTTCTTGAGCGTGCCCTCCCAGCACGGC
>DATLGB010000068.1:0-16596 GCA_035540675.1 Solirubrobacteraceae bacterium
GCACGAGCGCCCGCAGGCCGAGGACGCCGCCGTAGGCGGTCGCCTCGAGCGTGACGTCCAGACGCCCGAGGGCCGGCAGCTCGCCGAGGCGCGCGATGACCGTCACGCCGTCGCGCGTCACGAGCGGATTCACCAGCGCGATCACGAGCGCGAACGGCAGCCCCCAGGCCGCCGCGCGCGCGACGGGTCCGGCGACGCGCGCCGCGGCGGCCGCCGCCAGCACGCAGGCGAGCAGGACGGCCAACAGCAGCGGGTGGTCGACGAGGAGGGCGGCGGCGGCCAGCGCCACGCACCAGCCCGACCCGGCCGCGGCGCGGGCGGCGTGCAGCGGGCTCGCGCGGCGGCGGTAGATCATGGCTGCTGCGACGGCTCCTGCGGCGGCGCCTGCGGCTGGACGGGCAGCGGGACGCCGCGCCCCTCCTCCACCGCGAGCGCGAAGCGGTTCATCAGCACGCCCTCGTCGAGGGCGGACGCCGCCGCGGCGACGCCAGCGGCGTCGGTTCCCGTCACCACCCACGTCGGCTGCTGCTCCTCGAAGCGCGTGGCGGCGACCAGCCCGCCGGCGTCGGTGAGGGTGCGGACGACCTTCCCCTCCGGGTCGAGCAGGTCGATCCCGCCGGCGTGCGGCCGCGCGAAGACGCCCGAGTGCTGCGGGCCCTTGCCGATCACGGCCGCCGTCGGGTCGCGCCGGACCTCCTCCCACGGGCCGACCAGCACGCGCAGGATCTCGATCCCCGCCGACGTGCCGAGCGCGCTGCGCGGCGTGGCCCGCACGCCGGCCGCGACCAGGCGGCGCGCCACCTCGTCGCACTCGCGCTCGGACTGCGGGGCGCAGTCGATGCGCACGGGCCGCCGCTCGCCCTCCGAGCCGGACACGAACGGCTCCGGGAAGGCGCCGACGACCGCCGGGATCCGCGGCGCGGTGGACCAGTCGTGGTGGTCCCACCAGATGCGGTCGCCGGGCGCGATCTCGCGCGACGCCGCGCCTTCGGACGCCTCGATGCCGTTGACGTAGTAGAACCAGTCGAAGCGCCGGCCGCCGCGCGAACCGCCCGCGAGGCCTTCGATCGACTGCACGAAGCCGCCACCGAAGCGCGTCGTGACGTCGAACTCGCGCTGCAGCAGGCGCATGACCGTCTCGTCCTCGCGCACCCGCTCGGCTTCGATCGCCTTGAGCTGGTCGGTGCCGAAGCCGCTCGAGACCACGACCGAGACGCCCCGGTCGGTCGAGGCGTCGCCCGCGCCGAGGCCGCAGCCGGAGACCGCGGCGGCGGCGCACGCGAGCGCGGCGAGGGCGCGACGCATCAGCCGACCGCCACCCGCTCGGCGAACGACCTGACCATCCCCGGGCGCTCCGCGACGAGCCGGTGGCGCCCCGCGCCGGCGGGCGCGGTCAGCACCGCCGTGCCGTCGTCGCCGGTCGTCGCGACGGAATCGCCGAAGCGGACGGTCGCGCCGGGAACCGCGATCCCGCGGCCGGCGTCGTCGTAGCCGCGCACGGTCACCCGCAGCGCCGCGCCCGGCGCCACCGACCGCGCGGCCGGCACGACGGCCAGCGTCCGCTGGCACCCGCCCGAGCCGCTGACGCACCAGAACCACAGGACGCGCCCGCCCGCGCGCACGCGCGCCGACGGGTCGCCGGCGCCGACGCTGCCCGTGCGCCGGCCCGTCTTGTAGACCCAGCCGTCGGCGCCGCGGTTGGCGTCCGGCCCGATCCGGCGCACGAACAGCCCGCCGCCGTCGCGCGCCCGGCGGCCGCACGACCCGTAGTCGCGGATGCGCAGCGGCAGCCCGGTCCGGACGAGCGCCGCCAGCGGCGTCTGCTCCCCCACGCGGCAGCGCCGCCCGCTCGCGCGGACGGTCACCGCCCGCTGCGGCACGCGCTTGCCGTCGGCGAGCACCGCCGACTTCCCGACCACGAGCACCTCGACGCGCGGCGCCGCCGCAGCCGGGGCGGCGAGGGCGAGCGACGCGAGGAGGGCCGGCGCGAGCGTCCTCATCGGACGTGGAACACCACCCGGTTGCGCCCGCGGGCGAGGGCGTCGCGGTTTCCGGCGCGGTCGACGGCCACGGCGTCGAGCACGTAGCGGCCGCGCGGCAGCCGCGACGGCAGCAGGTAGGACCAGTCCGCCTTCTCGCCGATGGAGAAGTACCAGCGCTGCCCGCAGCGCACGCGCCGGAAGCGCTCGCGGCGGCTGGAGAAGGCCCAGCAACGGCCGGACGCGCGGCGGGTCAGGCTCAGCTTGACGTGGCGCAGCCCGGACGGGTCGGCTTCGACCGTGCCGGAGAGCTCGCGCGGGGCGCTGCGGCGGCGGAAGCGCTCCTGCTCGGCGATGCCGGCGATCCGGGCCTGGGGCGCGCGCAGGTCGCGGGTGCCGCAGCGGCCGTCGTCGCCGTCGTGGACGCACGGCGGCGCGGGCTGCGCCGTCCCGCACAGCCCGTCATCGCCCGCGGTCACGCAGGTCCGCACGACCGCGGTCGGCGTGTTCGGGTCGCGCGTCGCCCGGACCGCGACCTCCCCGGTGCGGGTGAGGACCAGCGTCGCGCGACCGTCGGCGCCGGTGACGGCGGAGGCGTCGCCGGCGGTGACCGTGGCACCCTCGCGCGCGACCGGGCGCCCCTCACCCGGGGCGCAGAACTGCTCGCACTGCGTCTCGTAGACGGTCACCGTGAACGGCTCGCCCGCCCTCACGGTCGCCGGCAGCCCGGTGATCCACAGCGGCAGGTGGACGGGCTGGTAGTCCGGCGGCGGCGCCTGCTGGTAGGCGGCCAGGAGCTCCTCCCCCTCGGCCAGCAGCTCGTCGCAGACGCCGTTGGCGACGACGTAGCGGCCGCCGCGGAAGACCCACACGCCCCAGTAGTCGCTGTCCTGGCTGTAGTCGTGGACCTCGCCCAGCAGGCGCTGGAAGTAGTTCTTGCGGTCCCAGTCGCCCTTCGTGGCCAGCTCGATGGCCGCGGCCGCCGAGGTGCCCGGGCAGGTGGTGTTGGGCTCGGTCGAGTCGAGCAGCGTCACCGGCGTGCGCGGCAGCAGCGTGCCGGCCTCGCCTTCGACGCGGACGGTGACGGTCGGCGCCGCGGCAGCGGGTGCCGCGATCACGAGACTGAGGAGGAGGCCGGCGGCACCGGCCCGGAAGCGTCTGATCACTTGGAGAGCCACCCTTTCCACGAGGGCATGTCGGCTTGGCGGTCGGAGGTAGGTCTCCTGGCTCCCGGGACGACCCCGTCGCGCCTTCCCAGGCCGCCGTGCGGCCCAGTGGCTGCGCCCTCGATGAGGCGCGTGCGGCGTGGCTTCCCCGGTCACAGTGGCGGGTCCGCGCCGGATTCTCACCGGCTTCCCTGGGCCACCGACCCGGATGTCGGCCGCCGATGTTAGCTTGAGCGGGAGGCAATGACGGTCAACCTGACACGCATCTACACGCGGACGGGCGACGGCGGCGAGACGCACCTCGGCGACATGAGCCGCGTGCCCAAGACCGATCCGCGCATCGAGGCGTACGGCACCGTCGACGAGCTCAACGCCCAGGTCGGCCTCGCGCTGGCCGCCGGCGGCCTGCCCGAGCCCTACCCGGCGTGGCTGCGGCGCGTGCAGAACGACCTCTTCGACGTCGGCGCCGACCTCTCGGTGCCGCTCGAGGCGCCGGGGACCAAGCGCACCGGGTCGCGCCTGCGCGTGCGCGCCGAGCAGACGGCGTGGCTCGAGTCGATCTGCGACGAGGTCAACGCCGGGCTCGAGCCGCTGCGCTCCTTCGTCCTTCCCGGCGGCACGCCGGCCGCCGCGCACCTGCACGTCTGCCGCACGGTGTGCCGGCGCGCCGAGCGGCGCGCGATCGCCTGCGGGGACCAGATCAGCCCGGAGTGCGTGCGCTACCTCAACCGGCTCTCGGACCTGCTGTTCATCCTCGCCCGCGGCGCCAACGGCGGCGACGAGCCGCTGTGGGACCCGGGCGCGTCGCAGCAGCAGGACGGCTGAGCCGGCGCGCGATGGCGTTCGTCGCGCCCGCCCGCCACCTCCTGCGCGCCAAGGACCTCGCCGACGCCCGCTACTTCGACCCGCTGCGGGTGGACGACCTCGCCCGCGCCGCAGGCCTCTCGCGCGCGCACTTCAGCCGCGAGTTCCGCCGCGCGTTCGGCGAGTCGCCGCACGCGTACCTGCTGACGCGCCGGCTCGAGCGGGCCGCCTCGCTGCTGCGCACGACCGACCGCTCCGTCGCCGACGTCTGCTTCTCCGTCGGCCTGCAGAGCCTCGGCTCGTTCACCTCGAGCTTCACGCGCACGTACGGCATGTCCCCCGCCGCCTACCGCGCCGCGTTCCCGCCGGCCGCCGACTTCGCGCTGATCCCGGCGTGCGTCGTGCGCGCCCACGCCCGCCCGCAACGCCGCACGTTTCGAGAAGACAGCCGCCCGGCCGGGGCGTAGCGTCGTGCCCATGATCAAGCTCTCCAACGCACAGCTGTGGGTCCACGACCAGGACGAGGCGCTCGCCTTCTACACGCAGAAGGTCGGCTTCGAGGTGCGCGCCGACGTCACCCTGCCGGAGATGAACTTCCGCTGGCTCACGGTCGGCCCCCCGAACCAGCCCGACATCGCCATCGTGCTGATGGCGATCCCGCCCGAGCCGGTCATGGACGCCGCCACCGCCGAGCAGCTGCGCGAGCTGGTGGGCAAGGGCTTCGCCGGCACGGTGTTCCTGACCACCGACGACGTCCACGCCGCCTACGACGAGCTGCGGGGCCGCGGCGTCGAGTTCGTCGAGCCGCCGGAGGAGCGCCCGTACGGCATCGACTCCGGGTTCCGCGACCCGTCGGGCAACTCCCTGCGCCTCACGCAGGTTCTCGAGCCGGCGCTGGCCTAGCGCGCCGGCGCGCCGGGGCGCCGCTGGCGCGCCGCAGGGCCGCGACCCCGAGACAGGCGGCGCAACCGGCGACGGCGAAGCCGCCGACGGCGTCGCTGGGCAGGTGCCAGCCGAGCACGATCACCGAGCACGCCACGACGAGGGCGTAGAGCGCGCCCGCGGCGGCGACCGCCCGGCGGCGCCGCCGCGGCGCGACGACGACGGCCGCCAGCGCCAGCGCCGCCGCAGCGGTGGCGTGGCCGCTCGGCCATGACGCCGCGGCGACGTGGTCCGCCGCGGTGAGGAACGGGCGCGGCGTGGCCAGTGCCGGCTTGAGGTACTGCGTCGCGACGTTGGCGGCGCCCACGATCGCGCCGGCGACGATCACGCCGCGCAGCCCGCGCGCGCGCAGCGCGAAGACCAGCAGGCAGGCGACCAGCAGCGCGTAGGGCAGCCGGTCCGCCAGCCGCGCGAGCCACTCGGCGCCCGCCGGCGCCCACGTGCCGCCGGCGCGGCCGGCCGCGTGCAGCCCGGCGGCGTCGGCGCGCTGGGCGGCCTCGACGTGGAAGACGAGCACCCACACGGCCAGCGCCAGCGCGGCCGCGTGCGCCGCGCCCGCCAGCGCCGTGGCGACACCTCGAGCCATGCGCCGGACGGTAGCCCGAGCCTCCGACGCCGCGTCGGCGGCCGCTACCGTCCGCGGCCGTGGATCTCGCCAATCTCGACGCCTCCGAAGCCTTCACGACGCTCGACGGCTCGAGCATCCGCGAGGTGGCGGGACGGCGGACGCTGCCGTCGCGCAACCAGTCGCTGGCCGAGGCCACCGTCCCCGCCGGCGGCGCCACCACCGCGCACTTCCACCGGACGTCGGAGGAGCTGTACTTCTTCACCGCCGGCCGCGGCCGGCTGCGGATCGGCGACGAGGAGCGCGACGTCCGCCCCGGGGACTGCGCCGTCATCCCGCCCGGCGCCGAGCACAAGCTGCACAACACCGGCGACGAGCCGCTCGTCCTGCTGTGCTGCTGCGCCCCGCCGTACTCGGACGAGGACACGGTCCTCACGGAGGGCTAGCCGTGGCGCGCAACGACCCGGCCGAGAACGGCGGGCTGTTCGTCGGGCGCCGCCCGGGCACGGCGCCGCTGAAGTACCGCGACACGCCCGAGCGCGCCGGCACGCGCCGGCAGCGGATGGACTCCGCGCTCGCGAACCTCGTCCTGGCGCTCGAGATCGTGCTCGTCCTGACCGCCTGGGGGCCGCAGCCGCTGGCGTGGCTGTGGATCGCGTCGCGCGTCGACTACGTCACCGACTCGACGATGCTCGCCATCAGCGTCGCCTTCGTCGGGCTGCTGCTGTCGCTGATGGCCACGCTCTGGGTCGCCGTCCGCATCGACGGCGCGTGGCGGATCCTGCGCCGGGCCGCCGGCTACGACCAGCGGGACGGGGCGGTGGCGCGCATCTTCATGTGGACGGCGATCGTGGCCGGCAGCGCGTTCGTGTTCTGGTTCCTGGTCATCGAGGGCCCGGGCCCGTCGCTGGCCCCCAGCTCGTGAAACGGCGGCTGCTCGACTACTACCGCCAGTTCGAGGCCATCTCGCCCGAGGAGGACTCGCGCCGCCTGCGCGAGCGCCGCGAGGCGGAGAAGTCGCTCGAGCTCGAGCGGGTGCCGCCGCTGGACCTCAGCCGCGTCGAGTGGCACGAGCCGCCCGATCCCGAGATCGTCAACGCGGCGACGTTCGCGCTGCGGCGCGCCATCAACCGGTATCCGGAGGCCGACGGCGGCGAGGCGCGCCAGGCGATCGCCCGCCGCCACGGCGTGGCGCTCGAGCGCGTGGCCCTCGGCCACGGCGCCGGTCAGCTGCTCCAGGGCGCGCTGCGAGAGGCGGCGGGCGGCGGCGACGCGCTGATGCCGTGGCCGGCCTGGTCGCCGCTGCCGGCGCTGATGGCGCGGGCGGGCGTCCGCCCCGTCGCCGTGCCGCTGAACCGCCTCGGCCGGGTCGACTTCGACGCGCTCGCCGCGGCGACGGGGCCGGACACGCGGGCCGTCGTGCTGTGCAACCCGAACGACCCGACGGGCGCGCCGCTCGACGTCGAGGCGCTGCGCGCGTACGCGGGCGGCCTGCGGCCGGACGTCACCGTGCTCGTCGACGAGGCGCTCGTCGACCTCGCCGGGGAGGGCGCCTCGGCGCTGCCGCTGGTCGACGAGCTGCCCAACCTGCTCGTCTTCCGGTCGTTCTCGAAGGCGTGGGCGATGGCCGGCCTGCGCGCCGGCTACGTCGTCGCCCCGGCCGGCGACGAGGACCTCGTCGGCGTGCTGTCGCCCGGGCAGGGCGTCGCCGCTCCGACGCAGGCGGCGGTCGCGGCAGCGCTGGAGAACGCCGACCGCGCGGAGGTGCGGCTCGAGCGCCGGCGCCACGCCATGGCCGCCGAGCGCGCCCGGCTGGCCGAGCAGCTCGCCGGAACCCCGTTCCAGTTCGCGCCGTCGGCGGCGAACTTCGTGTGGCTGCGCGGCGAGGGCACGACGGCGGCCGCGATCAGCCACGGCCTCGCCGACCAGCGGATCGCCGTCGCCACCGGCTGGGGCGACGACGCGCACGTGCGCATCACCCTGCGCGATCGGGCCGCGACCGACCGGCTCGCGTCGGCGCTGCGCGCACTGGCCTACTCGTAGACGACGAAGTCGGGCGAGGGGCGCAGCCGCAGCACCTGCCGCGGGCGCATCAGGCGCAGGTCCTCACGGTAGAAGAGCTTGAAGCCCTCGTGCAGGCCGCGCGTGCCCTTCTGAAACGCCTCGTACTTCGCGGACTTCACCTCGCGCGAGCCGAAGCCGTCCGCGTTGATCACGATCGCGACGTTGTCGCGCTGCTGCAGGCCGTCGCGGTCCTGGATCATCCCGAAGGTGAACTGGTGCAGGACGAGCAGCTTCTGCGGCAGGTCGTGGCGCGCGGTGAGCTGGTCGAGCCACGCGGAGACCGCGTTGACCTCGCGGACGGTGACGCTGCCGATCACCTGCCCCGGCACCTGCCCGTCGGCCACGCGCCACTCCGGGTCGAGCGCGAGGCCGACGTCCGGCTCGCGCAGCCAGCGCTCGAGGCGGGTCGTCTCCTCGAAGAAGTCCGCCCGGCCGGGCTGGATGTCGAGCACGAGCAGGGCGCCGATGCGCCGCGCCGCCCGCAGGTAGCGGCGGATCGTCGCGTTGCGCTCGTGGCGGCGGTAGAGGCCGTCCGGCCCGGCGTCGAAGGTGGCGACCGTGGAGATCAGCTCCATCGCCGGCAGCACCGGCCGCTTCGGGCGGTCGTACGCCTTCGCCTGGCGCAGGAGCTTGCGGGCCGCCGCGTCCGGGCGGCCGATCCCGAGCACGCCGAGCTCGTCGTCGGCCGGATTGCCGTAGAAGGCGACGACGCGCTTGCCCGGCAGGATCGTCCGGCCGCCGCCGGGCAGCTCGGGCCGCTTCGGCTCCGGCGTGGCGCGCGCACCTGCGCGCGCCGGAGGCTCGTCGCCCCCGCCGGCCAGTGCGATCGCGCCGCCGGCGACGACGACCGCCAGCACGCCGAGCGCTGCCGCCTGGCGGCGCTTGTGGACCCGATCGGTGCGCATCGTCCGGCGCAACCTAGCGCCGCCCGCAGGATCGCGAAGCGCGGCGGCCGGGTAGCGGCGCGCCATGGATGAAGTCCGGCAGGAGATCGAGGTCGCGGCGCCGCGCGACCTGGTGTACGAGTTGTGGCGCGATCCCGACACCTTCGTCGAGATCATGGGCGCGCTGCGCGACGCCGAGCTCGACGGCGAGACGCTGCATTGGGAGGCCGAGGGCCCGTTCGGGATGACCATGCGCGGCGAGGCAGAGCTCGTCGAGCAGACGCCACCGGACCGGCTGGCGTGGGAGTCGACCAACGGCGCGCTCGAGGCGCGCGGCAGCGTGAGCTTCGAGGAGCAGGGCGAGGCGACGCGCGTGCAGTACGAGCTGCGCTACTCCGTCGCCGGCGGCGGCGTCGGCAAGGCGGTCGCCGGCGCGCTCGCCGATCCGGCCGAGCAGGTGCGGACGACGCTCGAGCGCTTCCGCGCGCTGGCCGAGCGGCGCGCGCAGGGGTAGCCGCGCGGCGCCGCGCGGCCCCGGCTACGCCGCGGGCTGCAAGAACGGCGGGCGGGTGCTGAACGGCAGACGCCAGTCCTCGCGCGCCTCGCCGTCGACGAGCAGGCGCCACTCGAAGTGCCCGCCGGCCGGCAGCTGGACCGGCCCGATCGGGATCGCCAGCGGCACGGGCAGCGCCGTCCCCGGCCGCAGGCCCGCGGGCCGGCCGACCTCGAACCCGACCTCCACCAGCAGCGGCCGCTCCCCCTCCTCGGTCGGCACCAGCACCGGGTTGCCGTCGAGGTCCACGCACTCGGCGCGGAACGTGTGCCCGGTGTTGGTGGAGTTCCACGGGACCTCCACCGCCCCCGCGATGCAGAAGGACGCCGGGCCGGGCCCTGTGACCGTCCAGAAGGCGCCGACGGCGGTGACCTTCCCTTCCGGCGAGACCTGCGCGTAGTCGCACAGGAACATCGTGACCCGCATCCGCTTGTCGGCGACCAGCTCCACGCGCGGGAGGCTACGCCTGCGGGCCCGCCGCCGCCGATCCGGGCGCTGCCGCCCTGCGAGGCGGTGCGGCGCGGCGCGCAGCAGCGGGGCCCGCGTCAGCGGGCCCCGCGTCCTTCTTCAGCGCGCGGCGTTCCTAGTCGCCGCCGCGGTTCTTGCCCTGCGACCCTCCCGGATCACATTCCGGCGGTGGGGGCGGCGGCTCGCTGCCGTTGCCCCTGCCGGCGTTGCACTTCGTTCGATCGGGCGGCGGTGGCGGCGGCGGCTGCGGGCACTGCTTGTTCGGATTGTCTTCCGCGTATCCGCCCCCGGGGCACGGCGTCTTGCAGTCCTTGCCCACTCGCACCTGTCCTTCCGGACACGGGGGCAGCGGACAGTCGGCGCCGGGCTCCACGTAGGTTCCCGTATCCGGGCAGAACTTCATGCACCTGCCCGCGTTCGGGCCTTCGTGCACGCGCTCGGTGCCCTGCGGGCACGGCGGCGGCGGGCAGCCACGGACGTCGGCGACCGCCTCGGCGATCGTCACGCGCGCGAGCTGCGCCCCTGTCAAGGGGTGGTAGGCGGTGATCACCAGCGCGCGCTGCGTGATGGTGTCGCCCGTCACCGTCTGCTGAGCGACCTCGACCCTTATCAGCTCCCCGTTCGGACCTGGGATCACGATCGGGGGCTGGTTGTTCTGCGGCTGCACCGGGATCCGGTTGCCGCCGATCGTGAGCGCGGCGATCGTCGACGACCCCGCGAACTGGGGCTGTCCGGTCTGCGCGTTGCACGAGGCCGTCGCCTGCGACGTCAGCACCTCGGCCCGCACCGGGCCGATCGGCTGCGGCGCGGCCAGCGTCAGGTCCAGGACACCGGCGCGGGACTCGGGACCGTTCGCCCCGATCCTCGTCTCGGCGAAGAGCACGTCGGCGGTCCCGAGGCCGGCCGGCAGCTGGTTCGTGCCGAGGACCTGCCTGACCAGCCCGACCTGCTGCGGCTGTGCAGGGCACTGGCCGGTGGGTCCGGTTCCGGTCGGAGCCGTCCGGAACGGCTCGAGCGTCTGCGCCGGCAGCGGCCCGAGCGCCGCGAGCTCGACCCGCAGCGCGCTGGCGTAGCAGGTGAACGTGGGTGGCGGCGGTTCGTGCACCGCCAGCGCGGGTGCCGGCGCTCCCAGAGCCAGCATCAGCCCGCCCAGCGCGGGCAGCAACGCGACGCGTCTCGAGCGCCGCGCGAACAGAGTGCTCAACATCTCTACCTCCCCGACGGAGCACCGCGCGGTCCGTCGCGCGGTCCCGCCCATCCGTTCCGCCACCCGCCATGGCGGCACGCCGTTTCGTGGCGTAGCCCGTTCTACTCCTTTTCAGGACACGAACGCAAGGGCAACTCCCTCCCCCGGCCGGAGAACCAGTGCCAGCACCGAGAACGGGTCGCGATCGCCGCGGGCGACGGAGGCGGCGTCGCGGCACTCGCGGGCGCCGTGTCGCCTGCCCCGAGAACGACGAAACCCGCCACACCGGGCGGGTTCCTGAGGTACCGCTACGGGGATTCGAACCCCGGTTTCCGCCGTGAGAGGGCGGCGTCCTAGTCCCCTAGACGATAGCGGCGCGGGGGCCAGTACATATAGCAAACGCTCGCGCAGGCCCCGCGGATCCCGCGGGTCCCGGCGCGCTTCGTGCAGTTGGCGAGAAGTCCTTGCCATGCAAGGTGTTCTCGCCACCTGCGGCGGTCGGCGCTCGGCGGCCTCGCCGCGGCGGTGGGGGCGGCCATCGGCCTGCGGAGTGGACGTCGCGGGCGGGCTTGAGGCCTCCAGCGCGTTGCTATCCTCGCCGTCCCGCCGGCGGATGTGGCGGAATTGGTAGACGCGCGGCGTTCAGGTCGCCGTGGGGGCAACCCCGTGGAGGTTCGAGTCCTCTCATCCGCATCCAGCGAGCCCCGGAAGGGGCTCGTTGTGTTTCGGGCACCTGAATCCCGGGTTGCAGCCGGCGCAACTGCAAAAGATCCTGCAGGCGGCAGGAACTTCGGCTGCTACAACGACGCCCGCTCCAAGCCGAGTCGCCGTCCCCCGCGGGCGGCGAGCGGGGGAACCGATGCGATCCAGCCGGGTCGCGGGGGCGAATCGCCGCCGGTGTGCGGCGTAGCGCCGTCCTGAGGGACGGCGCGAGCCCGTCAGCTCACCTCGTAGGCGCCGGAGCCACACATTCCATGACGGTTCGCGTCCGACAGATCGGCCTCCCCCTGCTCGCGCTCACGGCGATCCTCGCCGCGGCGCTGACGCTCGCCGCGCCCGCCGCCGAGGCCGCCGGCGTGCTCAAGAAGGGCTCGCGCGGGCCGCGCGTCGCGTCGGTACAGAAGGCGCTCGGGCTGCGGGTCGACCGCATCTACGGTCCTGCCACACGGCGCGCCGTGAAGCGCTTCCAGCGCCGCCACGGACTGACCGCCGACGGCGTCGTCGGCCCGGCGACCTGGGCGCTGATCAAGCAGGTCCGTGCACGCCAGCGCTCCGCGGGCCGCAGCCGGCGGTCGCCGTCGGGCGGCGGCAGCGCCCGCGCCCGCAGTCGCGGCGCGGCGGTCAAGCGACTGCAGCGCGCGCTCGGGATCACCGCCGACGGCATCTTCGGCCCCGGCACGCTGCGCGCCGTCAAGCGCTTCCAGCGCCGGCGCGGCCTGACGCCGGACGGAGTCGTCGGCCCGGCGACGTGGGCGGCGCTCGGGATCCCCGGCGGCGGCGCCGTCCTCAAGCGCCGCGGCAGCGGCTGGCGCTCGCGCGGGGGCAACGGGGTTCCCGCGGTGGTGCGCCGCGTCATCGCCGCCGCCAACCGCATCGCCCACAAGCCCTACCGCTACGGCGGCGGGCACGGGCGCTGGAACGACACCGGCTACGACTGCTCGGGCTCCGTCTCCTACGCGCTGCACGGCGGCGGACTGCTGAACGCGCCGCTCGACTCGTCGGGATTCATGCGCTACGGCCGCCCCGGCCGCGGCCGCCACATCACGATCTACGCGAACCCCGGCCACGTGTACATGGTCGTCAACGGGCGCCGCTTCGACACGAGCGGCCGCGCCGAGAACGGCTCGCGCTGGCAGTGGCGCACGCGCAGCACGAGCGGCTACACGGTCCGCCACCCCGCCGGCCTGTAGAACCCCGCGCATGCACGGGACGCTGAGGCGCCTCACGCGGCGCCCGCGGATGCTCGCGACGGGCTGGGCGGCGCGCGCCCGCTACGTCCTCCCCACGCCGCTGCCCGCCGACTACGACGACGCGACCGCCGAGACGATCCGGCGCGTGCGGCGGCACACCATGACGTCGCCGGCGCGCCTCGAAGCGCTGGTCCGCGCCGTCGAGCACGTCGCGGTGGCGCCCGTGCCGGGCGCGATCGTCGAATGCGGCGTCTGGCGCGGCGGGTCGATGATGGCGGCGGCGCTCACGCTGCGCCGGCTCGGCGTCACCGACCGCGACCTGTACCTGTTCGACACCTTCTCGGGCATGACCGCGCCGACGCCGGAGGACGTCGACTCCGCCTACGACGGCTTCTCGCTGCAGGCCATGTGGCGGCGCCGGCGGCGCGGCGACATGAACTGGATCGGCGTGCCCGCGGACGAGGTGCGGGCGGCGATGGACTCGACGGGCTACCCCGCCGCGCGCGTGCACCTGGTGGAAGGACCGGTGGAGGAGACGGTCCCGGCGCGCGCGCCGGAGGAGATCGCGCTGCTGCGGCTCGACACCGACTGGTACGCCTCGACGCGCCACGAGATGGAGCACCTCTATCCGCGCCTCGTGCCGGGCGGCGTCCTGGTGCTCGACGACTACGGCCACTACGCCGGCGCCCGGCGCGCCGTGGACGAGTTCCTCGCGGCGCGCGGCGAGTCGCTGCTGCTGCAGCGGATCGACTACACCGGGCGGATCGCGGTCAAGCCGAGCTAGACCTGCATGCCGTAGTGCGCGCGGCCGATCTCGATCAGCCGCCGCGGCTGCCCGCTGGCGCCGCGCGTCACCAGCCAGCGGCCGGCTTCGTCCATCCGCTCGCGCGCCCGCACGAGCGTGCGCAGACCGGCGGTGTCGAGGAAGGTGACGCCGCTGAGGTCGACGATCACGCGACCCGACGAGCGGCCGGCGACCTCGCGCAGTGCGCGATCGAGCTCTTCGGAGCTGGCGAGGTCGATCTCGCCACGGGCCTCGACGATCGTGTGCGGCCCGTCTTCGTAGACGCGCGTCGAGGCGTGGGACGGCTGGGGACGATCAAGTGCAGGCGCGGCGAAGGTCATGGCGGTTTCCCTCTCCCGTTTCGGACGGCCCGAGTCAGCCGTCGCCGATCCAAACGCGGCACCCGCGCGGAGGTTGGCGGGTGAGGAGCCTTTCTGCGGTCGGGATGTGCTTTCCGCCCGGCGCGCCTGCGATCCTGCGCCACCCGATGGCCTCCCTCCTGCCCTCCGCGCTCGACCTGCCGGGCCCGTCGCGCCGGATCGTCGTCGAGCCGCTCGTCGTGCCGGAGCCGGCTCCCGCTCCGGCGCCGCCGGTTCCGGAGCCGCGCGAGGCGCCGGCGCCCGAGCCGGCGCCGGCGGAGGAGCCCGTCCCGGCCTGACGGTCAGGCGAGCGCCAGCCGCCGCCGCGCCCACGCCGTCACCGGCGCGAGCGCGGTCAGCGCGACCGGCAGCGGCCCCGCGATCTCCAGCCGCCGGGTGCGCGCCTCGCGCGCGAGGTCGAGCCGGCCGCCCAGCAGGGCGGGCAGGTCCTCGCCCGTGACCCCGACGGTGACGTCGGCCGCCGGGCCGCCGGCACCGCAGGACAGGCCGCCGCCGGGGCGCAGGTCGAGCACCAGGCGCGCCGGCGGGCCGCTCACCTCGATCGCCAGCACCGTCCCGAGCCGCTCGAGGTGCTCGCGGCCCGCGGGGTCCTCCGCCAGCGCGCGGCCGAGGGCGATGCCGAGGTCGTCGTAGAGCTCGCCGGCGCTCGCCCAGCGCGGCGCCCGCGCCCGCTCCCGCTCCGCCCGCAGCACCGCCGCGACGTCGCGCCACGACGCCACCGGCCGCTCGGGCGGCTCCTGGCCCGCCAGGCGGTCGAAGTGCCCGGCCGCGGCGTCGGCGACCCCGAGCGTCGCCGCGCGGCCGGCCGGCCCCCAGTCGAACGCGGCGGCGTCGCGCTCCCAGGCGGCCGGCGCGACGCGCAGCAGCCAGGCGGTTCCCTCCGCATCCGCGGCGCCCTCCGCCGTCTCCGGCGCGGCGTTGACCGCCACGACCGGGCCGGCGACCGCCACCGGCAGCGCCAGCGAGTGCCGAGCGCCGGCCAGCCGCAGCGCCGCGGGGAGGGCGGCGGGGGCCTCGACGCGCAGGCCCGGCCCGAGCCACTCGAGCAGGCGCGCGCTGATGCCGAGCGTGACCACGCCGCCGCCCGGCTCCACCCACACCTGCGCGTGCGGGTCGTAGCCGCGGCGCCGGCTCAGCCAGTGCGGGCGCGCGCTGGCGGGCAGGTCGAGCAGCGCCGCCGGCAGCAGCCCGGTCCGCAGCGCCGCGACCGGCTGCAGGACGTCGCGCGGGACGAGCGGGACGCCGTACCGCTCCGCCGCCCGCCGCAGCGCTGCGCTCGCGCGGCCGCGCGTCGCGAGCGCGAGGACCGCGGCGCGCCCGGCGCGGAAGCCGTCGCGATGGACCTCCATCGCGCCCCACGCGGCGATGGCGCCGACCACCCGCTCCGGCGCCAGCTGCCGGTGCATCGAGTGGAACGCGTACAGCCCGCAGGTGCAGCCGGCTCCGGGCGCCTCGTGGGCGCCGCCGCGCTCACAGCGCGCGGCGTTGACGCCTGGCTCCCAGGCCCGCTCCCCCACGGCCGCCGGCCACAGCGTCCCGTCGTCGCGGAGCTCCCAGGCGCGAAAGCCCGGCAGTGCCTCGGTGAGCAGGGGCGGCGGCGGCACAGCCGACGAACCTTGCCGCGCCGCCCGGACGGAACCCGGGCGGCGGGTGGACTACCGGCGGACGACCACCTTCAGCGTCCCGGTCGCGCGCTGCGTGCCGGCGCCGTCGGCGACGGCGACCGGCAGCGTCAGCTTCGCGCGGCGCGCCCGCGCGAGCCGCTTGCGCGCCGCGGCGCCGAAGCGGACTCTGATCGCCCCCGCGCTGCCCGGCGACAGCGTCAGGCGCCGGCGGGCCAGGCGCAGCTTCTTCGAGCCGACGGCCAGCCGCGGCTCGACGATGACCTCGCAGGCGGACGCGCAGACGGCCGCGCCCACGACCACCGACGGCGGCACCTTCTTCTTGAACTTCAGGGTGCCGCGGGCGATGGCGGTCCGCGCGAACAGCGTGGCGCCCGTGAGCTTCGAGAAGCCGCTCATCGGCGCGATCGCGTCAGTGCCGAGCAGCTCCGCGGCGGCGGCGCGCGGATCGACGGGCGCCGGCGGCTCCGTCGGGATCGTGGCACCCGGACCGACCGGCGGCGCGACCACGCGGAACGCGCGCGTCGCCTCGCCCACGTTGCCCGCGGCATCGCGAGCACGCACGGTGAAGACGTGGTCGCCGAGCGGCAGGTCGCCGTACGACGCCGGCGAGCTGCAGGCGGTGAAGGCGGTCTGCGGCGTCAGGCGGCACTCCCAGGACGCGCCGGCGTCGTTCGCGGCGAAGCGGAACTCGGCCGAACGCGCTTCGGTGTCGCCCGCGGGGCCGGCCGTGATGGTCACGGCGGGCGCCGTCAGGTCGACGGTCCACGCGTGCGTCGCGGGCTCGGGATCGGCCACGCCGGCCGCGCTGATCGCCCGCACGCGGAACGCGTGCGCTCCCTCGGCGAGCCCGTCGTAGGTGGCAGGGCTGGCGCACGACTCGTACTGCGCGCCGTCCAGGGAGCACTCGAACGTGGCGCTCGGGTCGCTGCTCGTGAAGGAGAAGCCGGCGGTCGTGGCGTTGGTCGCGCTCGGAGGCTTGACGGCGATCGTCGTGTCCGGCGCCGCGTTCGCGATCGTCCAGCTGTACTGCGCCGGCGAGCCGTCGACGTTGCCGGCCGCGTCGATCGAGCGCACCTGGAAGGTGTGGGTCCCGTCGGTGAGGCCGGAGTACGCCTTCGGGCTCGCGCAGGCGCTGAACGCAGCGTCGTCGAGCGAGCACTCGAAGCTCGCGCCGGTCTCGCTGCTCGAGAACGAGAAGCTCGCCGTCGAGTCGCTCGTCACGGCCGCCGGCATGGCGAAGATCGTGGTGTCCGGCGCCTGGGTGTCGACGGTCCACTGGTAGGTGG
>DATLGB010000069.1:0-4032 GCA_035540675.1 Solirubrobacteraceae bacterium
GCGTGGTTGTCGGGCGGCGGCGGACGCTCCGCGGCGGAAGAGTCTGACGCTCAGCGGCGGAGAGGTCTGACCCCTCGGGCCGCGGGGTGTGGGGCGGGGGACGCATCGCGACGGAGGGGTCTCGCGACGGAGGGGTCTGACCCCCTGGGCGTGCGTGACTCCCTGGGCGCGCGCGGAGGAGGGGTCTGACCCCTCGGGGCGGGAGCTCGGCGTGGGTCAGGACGTCGTGGTGCGCAGCTCGCGTGCCGGCAGGGCGAGCGCGAGCGCGACGCCTGCGAGCGCCAGCGGCAGCCCGGCGAGGAAGACCGCGTGCAGCGCGTCGCCGAGGGCCGCCTCCGATGCGTCGCGCAGCGGGCCGGCGGCGACGCCGCCCTGGAGCAGCCGGTCGACGTCCACGCGGGTGGCGCCGTCGCCGAGGCGGGTGGTGAGCTCGGCGTGGAGGCGGCCGGCGAGCAGGGCGCCGACGCCGCCGATGGCGAGGGCGCCGCCCATGGTGCGCAGGAAGAGCAGCGACGAGGTGGCGACGCCGACGTCCTGCGGGGCCACCGCGCTCTGCGTGGCGACGAGGTAGACCGGATACGAGACGCCCATCCCGACGCCGAGCACGACGAGCGCGAGGGCGGCAAAACCGGCGGACGAGTCCGCGTCGAGGCGCGAGAGCAGCCACATGCCGGCCACGACGAGGGCGGCGCCGGCGATCGGGAAGCCGCGGTAGCGGCCGGTGCGCGCCACGACCTGACCGGCCGCCGCCGACACGACCACCCAGCCGAGCGACAGCGGGATCAGCACGATGCCGGAGCGGGTCGCCGAGCCGCCGAGGACGCCCTGCACGAAGACCGGGACGTAGATCGTCACGAGGAACAGCACGGCGCCGATCACGAAGGCGGCCGCCGTGGCGACGACGAAGGTCCGGTTGGAGAACAGCGAGAGCGGCAGGATCGGCTCCGGCACCCGGCGCTCGACTGCGACGAACGCGACGCCGGCGGCCACGCCGGACGCCAGGGCGGCGGCCACGGGCCACGACGTCCATCCGTACGAGGTGCCGCCCCACACGGCGGCCAGCAGGACGCCGAGGATCGCCACCGTCAGCAGGGTCGCCCCGAGGTAGTCGATCGACGGCTGCGCCCGCGCGACGCCCGGGCGCAGCGTCCGCACCACCACGACGAGCGCCAGCAGCCCCAGCGGGAGGTTGACGAGGAAGATCAGCCGCCAAGTCGCCGCGTCGGTGAGCGTGCCGCCGAGCAGCGGCCCGGCGACCGCGGCGGTGGCCCACACGGCGCCGATGAAGCCCTGGTAGCGCCCGCGCTCGCGCGGCGAGAAGAGGTCGGCCACCGCCGCCTGGGCGAGCGGGATGAGCCCGCCGGCGCCGAGGCCCTGGAGCGCGCGGAACGCGATCAGCTGGCCCATGGACTGCGCGACCCCGCACAGCACGGAGGCGACCACGAAGATCGAGATGCTGACTACGAACAGCGGCCGGCGGCCGTAGATGTCCGACAGCCGGCCGTAGAGCGGGATCGTCACGGTCGAGGTCAGCAGGTACGCCGTGACGACCCACGACAGGTGCTCGAAGCCGCGCAGGTCGGCGACGATCTGCGGCAGCGCGGTCGCGACGATCGTCTGGTCGAGCGCCGCGAGCAGGGTCGCGAGCATGATGCCGCTGAAGGCGACGACGATCTCGCGGCGGCTGCGGGGCGGCGTCGTGACGGCGGACACCGCAGCCAATCTATGGTTCGGCTCCTGTTCGACTGGAGCGCAGGCGAGTACGAGCTGACGGCGGCGGAGCTCGCGCCGGTGGCCGAGCACGTGCTCACGCTGGCGGCCCCCGCGCCGGGTGACCGCGTGCTCGACGTGGCGTGCGGCACCGGCAACGCGGCGCTGCTGGCCGCGGGCGCGGGCGCCGAGGTGACGGGGCTGGACTCCGCGGCGCGGCTGGTCGAGGTCGCGCGCAGCCGTGCGGCCGAAGCGGGCGTGAGCGCGACGTTCGTGGTCGGCGACGCGCAGGACCTGCCGTTCGCCGACGCGTCGTTCGACCTCGCGCTGTCCGTCTTCGGCGTCATCTTCGCGCCGCAACCCGGCCGCGCGCTGGCGGAGCTGGCGCGCGTGCTGCGGCCGGGCGGCCGCGCCTTCGTCACGGCCTGGGTGCCGGCCGGGCCGATCGACGCCATGGTCGGCGCCTTCGTCCGCGCGCTGCCCGGCCCGCCGCGCCAGCGGTTCCCGTGGCACGAGCGCGACGCCGTCGCCGAGCTCGCCGGCCAGCACGGCGCCGCCGTGACGGCGCACGACGGCGAGCTGACCATCACGGCGGAGTCACCCGAGGCCTACCTGGAGCGCGGCCGGCGCCACCCGATGAGCGTCGCGATGGGCCCGGCGCTCGAGCAGGCGGGCACCGCGGCCCAGGCCCACGCCGAGGCGCTGGCGGCCCTGCGCGCGGGCAACGAGGATCCCGGCGGCTTCCGCGTGCGCAGCCCGTACCGCGTGCTCGAGCTCCGCCTGCCGGGCTAGACCCTATGGAGCGTCGACCGGCCGGTTGGTGCTCTGTCCGGGGCGCGCGGTAGGCGGTCGGCACCCGCGCAGAGATGTGCGGGGACTTGGGCGTCGGGAATGGCCCCGGCGCCGACACCCCAGCTCTGGGAGGTGCCGACCTTGTCGGAGAGTATGGCCCTGGTCGGGCTCGATGTGCACGCGATGCAGACGCAGGTGGCGATCTTGCGGCCGGTGACTGGCGAGTTGTCGCGGACGCGGTTGCGGATGGCGCCGATCGAGGTGCTCGACTTCCTTGACGGTCTGGGGCCGATGCGCGCTGTGTATGAGGCGGGGCCGACCGGGTTCGGGTTGGCGCGCGCGGCGCGCGAGCGCGGGCTGGATGTCCGGGTCGTCGCGCCGGGGCTGATGCCCAAGGCGCCGGCGGACCGGGTCAAGACCGACAAGCGCGACGCCGAGCGCCTCGCGCGGCTGCTGGCGGCCGGCGAGTTGAAGTTCAGCTTCGTCCCGACCGAGGCCGACGAGCAGTTCCGCGATTTGGTCAGGGCGATCGAGGACAGCCGCGGCGATCTGATGCGCGCCCGCCACCGGTTGGGCAAGTTCCTGTTGCGCCGCGGTCTGCGGTTCCCCGGCCCGGGTGGCACGTGGACGCGGGCGCACCTGCGCTGGCTGGGGTCGTTGCGCTTTGCGGATGTCTGCTCGCGTGCGACGTTCGCCGATTACCTGGCCGCGGTCGAGTTGCTCGCGGCGCGCCGCGGCTCGCTGTTGGCGGCGCTCGAGGAGGCGATCCCGGCCAGCTCGCACGCCGCGACGATCGCCGCCTTGCGCTGCTTTCGGGGCATCGACACGCTGTCGGCCGCCGGCCTGTGCGCCGAGGTCGGCGACTGGACGCGCTTCCCCAAGCCCAAGCAGGTGAGCGGGTTCTTGGGGATCGTGCCGTCCGAGCACACCTCCGACGCCAAGCGACGGCAGGGGTCGATCACCAAGGCCGGCCCCAGCCACGCCCGCCGCCTGCTCGTCGAGGCCGCCCACCACTACCGCCACCGGCCCGCGGTCGGCGAGGCGCTCGCGCGCCGCCAGCACCGCCAGGACCCGCGCGTGATCGCCGTCGCCTGGAAGGCACAACGCCGGCTGCATCAGCGCTGGCGGCTGCTCGCCGGCCAGCGCCGCAAGCCCGCCGGCGTCGTCGCGATCGCGTGCGCGCGTGAGCTCGCCGGCTTCTGCTGGGAGGCCGCCACGCTCGACTGACACCGGCTAGCGGCCACCGACATAGCGCCCGGGGCTGCCGGGGCGCGCACGAGACCACCGACGGGCCCACGACCGTCGCAGCGCAAGTCCGCGACCCGGCTATGGGCAACCGGCCGCCCCTCGGCCGCCGGTGGCGCCCGCTTCTAGAGCGCGGACTGCGACGAACACCGGGTCATGAGGTAGCCAGCCCTCGAATATCAGCCTGACACCGCCGTCGACAGCTGAGCCCTCGGCTCGTGCCGCCCCGGGAACCCCGGCGACCAGCGACACCCTCAGCGCCAGCGCGCCAAACCCGCCTGCCCG
>DATLGB010000070.1:0-35691 GCA_035540675.1 Solirubrobacteraceae bacterium
GCCGGTGCCGGGTGCGAGCTTCATCGACCAACTCCGGACCGAGGACGTGGTCGACCGCGGCTACATGGGCGGCCTGGGCGCCGCCGACGCGGATGGGCTCCGCGGGTGGGCCGACGAACGGCTCGCCCGCGACTACCTGTACGCGGACTGCGAGCCCGAGGCGACAGCGGACGCGATCGCCCGGCTGCGGCCGCAGGCCCAGTCTCCGTACGTCGAGCCCTGTCCGCTGGCCGCCTTTCCCGGCACGCCGGCGACGTACGTCGTCTGCACCGAGGATCGGCTCGTCAAGCCCGAGTGGTCCCGAGGCGTCGCTCGCGAGCGCCTCGGCGCGGATCTGGTGGAGATGCCGGGTGGCCACTCGCCGTTCCTGTCGCGGCCCGGCCACCTTGCCGGCGTGCTCCACCACGCCGCTCTGCCTCGGTCATAGACGCAGTTGTCACAGATTCGATGGAGTTCTGGCTCCGCGGAGCCGCTTCCGCACCTGCTTCGAAGCGGGATCCGTGGACGACGGTCGTTGGCGATGGCCGGCCGCCGCAGTTCCAGCGCCGAGGACGCGGCGCGTTCGGCGCGGCGCCGTGCTCCGTGCCGGAGCGCGGGGATGATCCGAGCAGGGACCCCCGCGACCAGCGCGCGCGCCCGGACGTCTCCGGTGACGACGGCACCTGCGGCGACCACCGCGCCGCGCCCCTGGCGATGCCGTCGAGGTCGTCGTCGAGGCGTTCTGCCGCAGCAGCCGCTTCATCCTCGATCGCCCCGGCGGCACGACCGATCGCCGGTCGGACCGCGAATCCACGCGAGTCTGGACTGCTGCCGTCGCCTCGATGCCCGTGGCCGGGAATCTCGCGGCGCTGGCCTACGATGCGGGGTCCCTCTTCCCAGTCCAGACTCCTCCCAGGAGGCGAACCCAGTGACGCAGCACCGCATCCGCCGGCTGCCGGTCCTCGCCGTCGTGGTCTCCGCCCTCGCCCTCGGCGCCTGTGGCGGCGGCGACGACGAGCAGCAGGCCGGCGGCGGCAACGGCCCGCAGGTCGACCTCGTCAACGAGGGTCAGCTGACGACCTGCACGCACCTGCCGTACCGCCCGTTCCAGTTCGAGCGCGGCGGCGAGATCGTCGGCTTCGACGTCGACCTCGTCGACCTCGTCGCCGAGGAGCTCGGCGTCGAGCAGGAGATCGTCGACACCCCCTTCGAGGGCATCCAGTCCGGTGAGGACCTCAACGCGCGCAAGTGCGACATCGCCGCCGCGGCGATGACGATCACCGAGGAGCGCCAGCAGAAGATCGACTTCTCCGCGCCCTACTTCGACGCCAACCAGGCGCTGCTGGTCAAGAAGGGCAGCGGCATCGAGTCCTTCGAGGACCTGAGCGGCGAGACGCTGGGCGTCCAGTCCGGCACCACCGGCAAGGACTACGCCGAGGAGAACGCGGTTCCCGCGGGCGCCGAGCTCAAGGACTACGAGGACCTCGCGCTGCTGCTGTCGGCCGTCAAGTCCGGCCAGATCCCGGCCGCGATCAACGACATCCCGGTGCTGCTCGACTACGCCAAGCAGAACCCGGACGTCGAGGTGACCGCGCAGTTCGAGACGGGCGAGCAGTACGGCTTCGGCATGAAGAAGGGCACGAGCGGCGAGCTCAAGAAGGTGGTCGACGACGTGCTCGCGCGCGCCCGCCAGGACGGCACGTACGACCGCCTGTACGAGAAGTGGTTCGGGACGAAGCCCGAGTAGTCCCGTGACCTCGACGTCAGTCCCGCGCCGCCGGCTCAGCCGGCGGCAGCGGGCCCGCCTCGTGCGGGGCGCGCAGTACGCCCTGCTCGTGGCGGTCGCCGCCCTCTTCGTCCTCAGCGCCGACTGGACCCGCATCCGGGAGGCGTTCTTCGACGTCGAGATCATCCGCGAGCTGTTCCCGGAGATGATCACGACGGCGCTGAAGAACACGGTCATCTACACCGTCTGCGCCTTCAGCTTCGGCATGGTGCTGGGGCTGGTGCTCGCCCTCATGCGGCTGTCGCCGGTCGCGCCGTACCGCGTGCTGGCGATGCTCTACGTCGAGTTCTTCCGCGGCGTGCCCGCGCTGCTCGTGCTGATCGCGTTCGGCTACGGCATCCCGGTCGCGCTCAACACCGAGGTGCCGGGCGGCATCGTCGGCACCATCACGGTCGCGCTCGGGCTGGTCGCGGCGGCCTACATCGCGGAGACGATCCGCGCCGGCATCCAGGCGGTCCCGCGCGGCCAGGTCGAGGCGGCGCGCTCGCTGGGGATGTCGCAGGGCCGCGCGATGATCTCGATCGTGATCCCGCAGGCGTTCCGGATCATCCTGCCGCCGCTCACCAACGAGCTGATCCTGCTCACGAAGGACTCCTCGCTGGTGTACCTGCTCGGCGTGACCCTCGGCACGCGCGAGCTGGCGAAGTTCGGCCGCGACGCCCTCAACCAGTACGTGAGCATGACGCCGATCCTCGTGGCCGGCCTGTGCTACCTGATCATCACGGTGCCGCTGGGGATCATCGTGCGGCGGCTCGAGGCCAAGCAGGCGGCGGCGCGATGAGCGACGCCGCCGCCACGGCCGCGGTGGAGGTCCGTGACCTGCACAAGTCCTTCGGCGACCTCGAGGTGCTCAAGGGCATCGACTGCCAGGTGGCGCCGGGCGAGGTCGTGTGCGTCATCGGCCCCTCCGGCTCGGGCAAGTCGACGCTGCTGCGCTGCATGAACCTGCTCGAGGAGCCGACGGCGGGCCAGGTGCTCGTCGGCGGCATCGAGCTGACCGACCCGGAGGTCGACATCGACGCGGTGCGGCGCCGGATCGGGATGGTCTTCCAGCAGTTCAACCTGTTCCCGCACCTGACGGTGACCGAGAACCTGACGCTGCCGCAGCGGCGCGTGCTCAGGCGCAACAAGGCGGAGGCGGCGCGGGTGGCCGAGGAGAACCTGGCGCGCGTCGGGCTCACCGACAAGGCGGAGGCCTACCCGGCGCAGCTCTCGGGCGGGCAGCAGCAGCGCGTCGCGATGGCGCGGGCGCTGGCGATGGACCCGCAGGTGATGCTGTTCGACGAGCCGACGTCGGCGCTGGATCCGGAGCTGGTGGGGGAGGTGCTGTCGGTGATGCGGCGGCTCGCCTCCGAGGGGATGACGATGATCGTCGTCACCCACGAGATGAGCTTCGCGCGCGAGGTGGCCGACCGCGTCGTGTTCATGGACGACGGCGTGATCGTGGAGGAGGGCGCGCCGGAGCGGGTGATCTCGGCGCCCGAGCACGAGCGGACGCGCTCGTTCCTGGCGCGGCTGCTGAACCCGGCGACTGCGGAGTGACGCTAGGCGGCCCCGTGGCCGCCGCCGCCGGGCGTCTCGATCGTCAGCCGCTGGCCCGGGCGCAGCCGCGCCCGCGCCTTCGGCGGCAGCTCCGCGCCGTCGAGCCGGTTGACGCCGCGGGCGCCCGGCTCGCCGCCGGCCGCGCCCGCCGGCGCGTGGCGGCGGCGCTCGGTCAGCAGCGACAGCTCCATCTCGGCCAGCGCCTCGTACTCGCGGACCACGCCGTCGCCGCCGCGGTGCGCGCCGGCGCCGCCCGACCCGCGGCGGACGGCGTAGCGCGTGACGCGCAGCGGGAACTCGAGCTCGAGCGCCTCCACCGGCGTGTTGAGGGTGTTGCTCATCGCCACGTGCACGGCGGTCGGGCCGCCGGCGTCCGGGCAGGCGCCCTGGCCGCCGCCGAGCGTCTCGTAGTAGGTGAACGCGTCGCTGCCGAGCACGACGTTGTTCATCGTCCCCTGGCCGAGCGCGCGCCCGAAGGCGGCGAGCACGAGGTCGGCCACGCGGCTCGACGTCTCGACGTTGCCCGCCACCACGGCGGCCGGCGGCCGCGCGTTGAGCAGCGACCCCTCCGGCGCGAGCACCCGCAGCGGCCGGTTGGCGCCGGCGCACGGCGGGATGTCGGGGTCGGTGAGGACGCGTGCCGCGAACAGGCAGGCCGAGGCGGTGACCGCGAGCGGGCAGTTGAGGTTGCCGTCGTGCTGGGCCGCGCTGCCGGCGAAGTCGAGCTCGAGCGCGTCGCCGGCCACCGTGGCGCGCAGCCGCAGCTCGAGGTCGCCCTCGGGCGCCTCGAGCACGTCGCGCGCCTCGCGGGTGCCGTCGCCCAGCGCCCGCAGGCAGGCCCGCATCCGCGCCTCCGCGTAGTCCTGCACCGCGTCCGTCGCCGCGCGCAGGCCGCCGGCGCCGTGGCGGGCGGCCAGCTCGACCAGCCGCCGCGCACCGGTGCGGTTGGCCGCGAGCTGCGCGCGCAGGTCGGCCCGCCGCTGCTGCGGGTGGCGCATCCGGGCGACGAGCTCCTCCATGGCGGCGTCGTCGAGCACGCGCGGCGCGATCACCACCCCCTCGTCGGCGAGCGTGCGGCTGTCGGCCGGCATCGATCCCGGGGTGGGGCCGCCGACGTCGGCGTGGTGGGCGCGCGAGGCGGCGAAGCCGAGCAGCGCCCCGTCGTGCAGCACCGGGGTCACCACGGTGATGTCGGGCAGGTGCGTCCCGCCGGCGTACGGGTCGTTGAGCACCCACGGCCGCCCGTCCGCGTGGTCGCGGGCGGCGACGGCGGCGACCGCGGCCGGCATGGCCCCGAGGTGCACCGGGATGTGCTCGGCCTGCATGACCATCTGGCCGTCGGCGTCGAAGAGCGCGCACGAGCAGTCGCGGCGCTCCTTGATGTTCGCGGAGTGCGACGCCTTCACCAGCACCGCGCCCATCTCCTCGCAGGCTGCGCGCAGGGCGCCGGACAGCACCCGCAGCGTCACGGGATCCATCAGGCGCGCTCCAGGCGGATCGTGCCGGCCGCGCCCACCGCGCCCCGCCACCCCGGCGGGACGACGAGCGTGCTCTCCGGCAGCTCAACGATCGCCGGGCCCTCGACGCGCTCGCCCGGCTCGGGCTCGCCGCGCAGCACGGCGGCCTCGAGCTCCTCGCCGCCGAAGCGGGCGCGGCGGGAGGAGCGGGCGACGCCGCGACCGGCGCCGAGCCGGGCGGCGTCGACCTCCGGCCCCGGCACGGCCGCGGTGACGCGCACCGTGACGAGCTCGACCTCGCCCTCGGGGTCGCGATAGCCGTAGGCGCCCTCGTGGGCGGCCTCGAACGCCTCCCGCAGCGCGCGCGGGTCGGCCTCGGCCTCGACGGCGAGCTCGAAGGCCTGGCCGCGGTAGCGCAGGTCGAAGGTGGTGCGCGCGGCGGCGCCGCCCGCCGCCAGCTCGCGCCGCGCGCGCTCGCGCAGCTCGTCCACGACCGCCTCGACGGCGTCGCGGGTGAGGGCGTCGCCGCTGAGCAGCACGCTGCGCTGGGCGTCGCGCCGGCGCTCGGAGACGACGAGGCCGAGGGCCGCCAGCACGCCCGAGGCCCGCGGGCACAGGATCGCGTCCATGTCCAGCGCGTCGGCGATGGCCGCGGCGTGCAGCGGCCCGGCGCCGCCGAAGGGCAGCAGGACCAGGTCGCGCGGGTCGACCCCGCGCTCCACCGTCATCACCCGCAGGGCGCGCACCATCTCCGCGTCGGCGACGTCGCGGATGCCCTGCGCACACGCGTGCAGGCCGAGCCCGAGCCGCCCGGCCAGGCGCTCGACCGCGGCCTCGGCGGCGTCGCGGTCGATCGCGATCGAGCCGGCCAGCGCGCCCTCGGTGTCGAGGTAGCCGAGCACGACGTCGGCGTCGGTCACCGTCGGCTCCGTCCCGCCGAAGCCGTACGCGGCGGGCCCGGGGCGCGCGCCGGCCGAGCGGGGTCCGACCCGCAGCGCGCCGCCGGCGTCCGCCCAGGCGACCGAGCCGCCGCCCGCTCCGACGGTGTGCAGGTCGAGCATCGGCAGCGCGATCGGCCGGCCGCCGACGCGCCGGCCGCCGGCCTCGCGCACGGCGCCGTCCTCGATCACGCAGACGTCGCAGGAGGTGCCGCCCATGTCGAAGCACAGGACGTCGCGCTCGCCGGCGGCGAGGGCGGCCCACGCCGCGCCGGCGGCGCCGCCGGCCGGCCCGGAGAGCACGGTCGTGGCCGCGTGCGCGCCGGCGTGGGCGGCGTCGGCCAGGCCGCCGGAGGACTGCATGACGTCGGGGCGGGGGAGCCCGGCGCGCTCGGCGCCCGCGACCAGCCGCCGCAGGTAGGCCGCCAGCAGCGGCGAGAGCGCGGCGTCGACCTCCGTGGTCGCGGCGCGCTCGTACTCGCGGAAGGTCCCGACGGCCTCGCTGGAGAGGCTGACGTGCACGCCCGGCAGCGCGTCGGCGAGCGCGGCGCCGAGCGCGCGCTCGTGCTGCGGGTGGCGGTAGGAGTGCAGCAGGCAGACGGCCACCGCCTCCGGCTCGAGCGCGCGCAGGCGGTCGAGCACGGCGGCGATGCCGGCGCGGTCGAGTGCCCGCAGCGGCCCGTCGGGTCCCATCCGCTCGGGCGCGCCGACGCGGCGCTCGCGCGGCACGAGCGGCGCGGGGTGGGCCGCGCACAGCCGGTAGAGGTCCGCCCGCGCCTGGCGGCCCAGCTCGACGAGGTCCTCGAACCCCTCGGTGGTCACGAGCGCCGTGCGCGCGCCGCGGCCCTCCAGCAGCGCGTTCGTCGCGACGGTCGTGCCGTGGGCGAACGCCTCGACGTCCGCGGCGTCCGCCTGCGCGCGCTCGAGGGCGGCGCGCACGGCGGCGAGCACGCCCTCGGACTGGTCGTGCGGGGTGGTCGGCGCCTTCGCCGTGACCAGGCGGCCGCCGACGGCGAGCACCGCGTCCGTGAAGGTCCCGCCGACGTCGACGCCCAGCAGCACGGCGCCGGACGCTACCGCGCGCGGCTCACGCGACCAGCGCCAGCTCCGACTCCTCCGCCAGGTGCTGATGGGACGGGCAGTAGCCGTTGGCGGGCAGCGGCATCCGCTGGCACGGCTTGCCCTTGCGCGTCGTGGCGCGGCACTCGAGCTTGTTGCCCATCGGGTCGAACCCGGTCACCGGCTGCGTGCACAGCCACTGGACGCACATCCCCAGGTACAGGTCGACCACCCGGTAGACCTTCGGCTGCGCGCACATCGGGAAGAACACCCGGATGTCGTTGAACAGCGTCTTGGACGGCTTGGCGAAGTAGTGACGGTCGGTCGCCAGCCGCAGCACGGCGGCCTCGCATGCCTGGAGGACGCGCTCGTGGTTGCCCGGACCGTCGGGACACACCCGGTCCTGCAGGATGTCGCCTGCCAGCTCGCGGTATATGGCGCGGCTGAAGCGGTACATCGGCTCCTCTTCCCTCCGAACGATCGTGAGCGGCACCGCCCCCGGCGCCCCTCGGCCAGACTCCGTTCTCCCTCGAAACGCGCCCACTGTTGACTTCGCGTGAAGTCACTGGAATCGCGTCAATCCCAGCAAACGAGCGACGGCGCGGAAGCTTGCGCCTCCACGACCGAGTGCATCCCGTCGAGCCGGCCGTCGGAGGACGGGAACTCGGCGCGGGCGTGACCGCCGCGCGTCTCCTCGCGCGCGAGCGCGCAGGCCGCGACGAGCCGGGCAAGCGGATGCGGGTCGTCCACCAGCGCGCGCAAACCGTCGGCCGACCGCTCGAGGCCCGCGTGGCGCCACATCGCCGCCCGCGTCTCGCGCGTCGGTGCCTGCGGCGGCGGACCCGCCGGTGCGCCGGGTTCTCCGGGCGCCGGATCGTCGAGCGCGGCGAGCGCCGCGCGGCGGCCGAAGACGAAGCACTCCGACAGCGAGTTCGACGCGAGCCGGTTGGCGCCGTGCAGGCCGGTGTCGGCCACCTCGCCGACCGCGTAGAGGGCGGGGGCGGCCGTGCGGCCGTCGAGGTCGGTCACGACGCCGCCCATCACGTAGTGGCTCGCCGGGGCGACCGGGACCAGCGTGGTCGCCGGATCCAGTCCCGACGCCCGCAGCGCCTCGACCACGTTCGGGAAGCGGGCGGCGTCGACGTGGCGCATGTCGAGCCCCACCGACGGCGCGCCCGTCTCGCGCATGAGGCGGAAGATCGCGCGCGCCACCGCGTCGCGCGGGGCCAGCTCGTCCACGAAGCGCTCGCCGTCCGGGCCGTGGAGCGTCGCGCCCTCGCCGCGCACGGCCTCCGAGACCAGGAAGCCCTCGCGGCCGGGCACGCCGGTCACGGCGGTCGGGTGGAACTGGACGAACTCGAGGTCGGCGAGGGCGGCGCCGGCGGCGCGCGCCAGCAGCAGTCCGGAGCCCCAGGAGCCGGGCGGGTTGGTGGTGCGCTGCCACAGCGCGGCGCCGCCGCCCGCCGCCAGGATCACGGCGCGGCTCGTCAGCTGCTCCCCGTCGTCGAGCCGGACGCCGTTGACGCGGCCGCCGCCGTCGCGGGCGAGCGCGGTCACCCGGCGGCCCTCGTGGATCTCGATGCGCGCCTCGGCGACGACGCAGGCCGACAGCTGGCGCAGGATGCGGCGGCCGGTGGCGCTGCCGCCGGCGTGCACGACGCGCCGGATCGCGTGGCCGCCCTCGAGCCCGAGCTCGACGTTGCCGCGGCGGTCCGCGTCGAAGCGGACGCCGAGCGCCACGAGGTCGGCGAAGCGGGCCGGCGCCTCCCGGCAGAGCACCTCCGCGGCGCTGCGCCGGACGAGGCCGCGGCCGGCGGCGAGCGTGTCCTCGAGGTGCTGGGCGGGGGAGTCCTCGAGCGCGAGCGCGGCCGCGAGCCCGCCCTGGGCCCAGTACGACGCCGTCTCGGCCAGCGGCATCGCGCTCACCAGCGCCACGCGCGCGCCCTGCTGCGCGGCGACCAGGGCGGTGAACAGCCCGGCGGCGCCCGCGCCGACCACGACGATGTCCACGACGGGCCGGTCAGGCATCGGCGACTACGGTACCCGCGTGCCCCCGCCGCTCTGGTTGCGCCACGACGCCTCGCTGGGGCACGACATCCCGGGCCACCTCGAGCGCCCCGACCGCATCCGCGCCCTCGAGGCGGCGCTGGGCGAGCGCGAGTGGCTCGGCTGGCGGCGCGCCGAGGCGCCCGAGGCGGCGCGCGAGGCGCTGCTGGCCGTCCACCCCGAGCCGCACCTCGACCACGTTGCCGGCCTGTGCGCCGCCGGCGGCGGGATGATCGACATGGACACCGAATGCGTTCCCGACACCTGGAGCGCGGCGCTGCGCGCGGCGGGCGGGGCGGTGGCGCTCGTCGACGCGCTGCTGGGCGGCCAGGCGGCGTGCGGGTTCTCGGCGCTGCGCCCGCCCGGGCACCACGCGGAGGCGGCGCGGGCCATGGGCTTCTGCTTTCTCGCCAACGCGGCGATCGCCGCCGAGCACGCCCTGCGCGGCCACGGCGCCGGGCGCGTGCTGATCCTCGACTGGGACGTGCACCACGGCAACGGCACCAGCGAGATCTTCCGCTTCTCGCGCGACGTGCTGTTCTGCTCCGTCCACCAGTCGCCGCTGTACCCGGGCACCGGCCCGGCGTCCGACGTCGGCAGCGGCGCCGGCGAGGGCTACACGGTCAACCTGCCCGTGCCGCCCGGCAGCGGCGACGACGCGTTCCGGTCGCTGGTGGAGCACGTCGTCGTCCCGCTGGCGCGCGCGTTCGAGCCGCGGCTGATCCTCGTCTCGGCGGGCTTCGACGCGCACGGCGCCGACCCGCTCGCGTCCTGCCGCATGACGGAAGCCGGCTACGCGGCGCTGACCGCGTCGCTGCGGCGCGTCGGCGACGAGCTGGGGGCTCCCGTCGGGCTCGTGCTCGAGGGCGGCTACGACATCGGCGCGCTCGTCGGCTCGGTGCTCGAGCTGATGCCGGTGCTGGCGGCGCCCGCGACGCCGGGGGAGGGCGCGGTGGCGCTCGACGTCCACCCGCTGGCGGCGCAGGCGCGCGAGCGGCTGGCGCGCTTCTGGCCCGTGCTCAGTCGCTGACGCGGCGGGCGTAGGCGCCGGGGGCGGTGGAGCCGAAGCCCTCGGCCGCCGACTGCGCCTGCTCGCGCGAGTCGTACTCGCCGGAGAACACGACCCAGTAGCCCGGCCGCAGCGACGAGTAGTCGCTCGAGTTCAGGATCCCGACGGAGCTGCCCTGCGACTGGAAGCCGCGCGCCTTGTTCTCGGCGTCGTCGCGCGAGCGCGCCGAGTAGAGGATCACCGTCCAGGCGTCGCGGCCCGCGGGCCACGACGCGAAGCCGCCGCTGCCGGGGGTGGGGCTCGGCGTCGCGGTGGTCGTGCCGGTCGGCCCGGTGGCGCCGGTGAACCCGGTGGGCCCGGTCGGCCGCGTCGGGCCGGTCGCTCCGGTGGCGCCGGTCGCTCCGGCGGCTCCGGTGGCGCCGAACGTCGGCCCGGTGGGCCCGGTCGTGCCGGTGGGGCCGGTGACCGGCGCCGCAGTCCCGGTCGGGCCGGAGTTCGCGACGCGGTCGGCGTCGTCGGAGATCTCGAGGAACGCGAACGCGAGCCCCGCCGCCGCGAGCAGCAGCACCGCCGCGGCGATGGCCGCGGGGGTGCGCCAGCCGGGCGGGCCGGCCACGGCGGTGGTGACGGCGGCGCCGCAGTTCAGGCACCAGTCCTGGTCGGGTCGCAGCGGCGCGCCGCAGTTCGGGCACCCGGCGGCGCCGCCGGCGGGATCGGGGATCTGGCTCACGTATGGCCTCCGCGCTGCGACAGGGGATCGCCGGGCTCGAGCGGCGGCGGCGCCTCCGGCGGCGTCTCCCGCGGCGGCAGCTCGTCGGCGTGGGCGGCGGGCTCGGGTCGCGCGGCGTCGTCCTCGGCCACCACGTGCGCGTCCTCGACGTGCGGGTCTTCGAGGTGGCCGCCCGCGATCGCCTCGTCACCGGCCCGCGGTTCCTCGCCCTGCTCCTCGGCGGGCGCGTCCGGCAGCGGCTCGGTCACCGCCGTCGGCGCCTCCGGCGCGGCCGGGGCCGACCAGACGGCGGTCGAGTGCGGCGTCGCGGTCTCGAGCTGCGGCGTGCGCGAGAGCGGCGTGACCGGATGCGCGGCGCCGGGGGCCAGCGGGGTCCCGCAGGCCCAGCAGAAGCGGGCGTCGGTGCCGTAGAGCTCGCCGCAGGTGGGGCACGCGCCGCCGAGGCCGGGCTCGCGCAGCACCATCGGGCGACGGTCGCTGAGGATCTCCTCGAGCTCGCGCAGCTCCGCATCGAGCCGGGCGAGGCGCTCGAGCTTGCGCGCCAGCTGGTCCTGCGCCGGGCCCTCGCCGGCCAGCTCGAGGCCGCTGCGGTGGATCTCGAACATCAGCCCGCCGAGGTCGCGCAGCAGCACCTCTCGCACGCGCCGGAGGTGGCGCAGGCGGCGCCGCATCCGGCCGCGGCGCTTCGCCGTCGGCCGCTCACCGACGAGCAGGTCGAGGTCGGTGCCCGCCGGCACCGCGGGCAGCGCGCTGCCGCCGGCGTCCTCGCCGGGCTGCTCGCGCGTCGGGTCCTCCGTCGCCCACGCGGCGCCCTCGTCGGGCGCCGTGTCCGCGGCGGGGGTGCGCGCACCTCGCATGCGTCGCAGAAATCCGCTCATGGTCCACATGGCGCCGGGGGCGCCTCGGCGGCCGAGTATTGCAGCCTCCGGCGGGTCCCGGCTCCAGCCTCAACGCGGCCGCCGCCCGTTTCGTTTCGCACTTCCGGCACGAACTCGTCACGAACCCGCAACCCCCGCGTCTGGTTCCGTCACCCGCTCCCGCGGACACTGCGGCCACCGCTCCCGCCACCACGGTGCGGGACGCCACACCCGAGGGAGGGACACCGAATGGGGTACGAGTTGATGGCACGGACGCACGTCTTCCTGCTGGCGCTGCGCGACCAGCGCGGCCAGGGCACCGTCGAGTACGTGGGGCTGATCCTGCTGCTCGCCGTCGTGCTCGCCGGCGTCGTCAAGGCCGCCCACGGCTTCTCCGACGACAAGGGCATCGCCACCACCGTCGTCGGCAAGCTCAAGGAGGCGATCAAGGGCGTCGGCGAGGGCAAGTGACCGCGGGCGCGCGCGCCGGCCGGGCCTGTCCGGCGCGCCGCCGCCGCCGAGCGTCGGGTTCGCGCCCTCTACGGGCGGTTTCCCGACGTTCGAGCCGACCGGGGCCCAGGGTCCCGGCCGCCGCCGCGCGACCCGCCACCGCCGCGCCACGCCACCCCCAACGCACCCGCCGCCGGCCGAGCCGACCCGCCACCACGGCCGGCGCCCACGGTCGCCCCACCACGACGCCCGACCTCCCAGCCGCCCCGCCTGCGACACTGGCCGCGTGCCCACCGCCGCCGGCCACGCCGAGCTGCGCAACCGCCCCGTCGGGGTCTTCGACTCCGGCGTCGGCGGGCTGACGGTGCTGCACGAGCTGCTCGTCTCGCTCCCGCACGAGGACTTCCTGTATCTCGGCGACACCGCGCGCTTCCCCTACGGCCCGCGTACGCCGCGCGAGCTGCAGGGCTTCGCCGTCCACATCGCCGAGGAGCTCGTCCGCCGCCGGGCGAAGCTGCTCGTGGTCGCGTGCAACACCGCGACGTCGGCGGCGCTGCCGCTGCTGCAGGAGCGCTTCGGCGGTCCCGGCGGCGTGGACGTCATCGGCGTCGTGACGCCCGAGGCCCAGCAGGCCGCCGTCACCAGCCGCAACGGCCGGATCGGCCTGCTGGCGACGGAGACGACGGTGGCCAGCGGCGCGTACGAGCGGGCGCTGCGCCAGGCCGATCCCCACCTGCGGCTGACGAGCGTGCCGTGCCCGGACCTCGCGCCGATCATCCAGGGCGGGTTCCCGTTCGACGAGCGCGTGGTCGAGACGGTCCGGGGCTACTGCCGGCCGCTGCGGGCCGCGGGGGTCGACACGGTCATCCTCGGCTGCACGCACTACCCGCTGATCCGGCCCATGCTGCAGCGCATGCTCGGCCGCGACGTCGCGCTGATCACTCCCGGGGCGGCGATCGCGCGCCGGGTCGAGTCCGCCCTGGCGGCGAAGGACCTCGACGCCCGCCGCGCCGGCGAGGGCGACTACCGGTTCCTGTGCACCGCCGACGTCGAGTCCTTCCGGGCGCTCGGCACCCGCTTCCTGCAACTCCCGCTCGGCCCCGTCGAGCACGTCGACGTCGCGGAGGCGCCCACGGTCGTGCTCGACCTGCCGGCCGCCGCTGACGAACCCGCTGCCCCGGAGGCCGCCCGCCGATGACGCCCGAACGCTCCTACGACCGCGCCCCCGACGAGCTGCGGCCCGTCACGATCGAGCCCGGCTTCGTCCGGACCGCGACGGGCTCGGCGCTGATCTCGTTCGGCGAGACGCGCGTGATCTGCACGGCGTCGGTGCAGGAGTCGGTGCCCCGGTGGATGGCCGGTCAGGGTCGCGGCTGGGTCACCGCCGAGTACGGGATGCTGCCGGCGTCGACCGGCGACCGCAAGCAGCGCGACATCACCAAGGGCCGCGCCGACGGCCGCACGGTCGAGATCCAGCGGTTGATCGGCCGCTCGCTGCGCGGCGTCGTCGACTTCGCGCGGCTCGGCGAGCGCACGGTCTACGTCGACTGCGACGTCCTGCAGGCCGACGGCGGGACGCGCACGGCGGCGATCACCGGCGGGTTCGTCGCCCTCGAGCTCGCGCTGCGTCGGCTCGTCGCCGAGGGCCGCGTCGAGCAGGTGCCGCTGACCGGCACGATCGCGGCGATCTCCTGCGGCATCGTCGACGGCGTGCCGCTGCTCGACCTCGACTATCCGGAGGACTCGCGCGCCGAGGTGGACGCCAACGTGGTGATGACGGGCGACGGCGGCCTCGTCGAGGTGCGCGCGCGACAGCGGCGTGCGCTCGGCCGTCGCCTGCACCTCGACGACCTGCTCGCGCTCGCGCAGACCGGCATCGAGGCGCTGCGCACCGCCCAGGCCGAGGCGGTCGAGCAGGCGGTCGCCTGACGCCGTGCACTCGCTGCTGCTGGCCACGCGCAACGACCACAAGGTCCGCGAGCTCGCCCGGCTGCTCGGCGAGCGGGTGGCGGTCGAGCCGCTTCCGGAGGGCCTCGAGTCGCCCGAGGAGACGGGGGAGACCTACGCCGAGAACGCGCTGATCAAGGCGCGCGCGGCGGCGGCCGCCACCGGCCGCACGGCGATCGCCGACGACTCCGGGATCGAGGCGGCGGCGCTCGGCGGGCGGCCCGGCGTGCGCTCCGCCCGCTACGCCGGCGCCGACGCCACGGACGCCGAGAACCTCGCGAAGCTGCGCACCGAGGTCCCGCCGGGCACCGCGCTGCGCTACGTGTGCGTCGTCGCCCACGTCACGCCCGCAGGCGAGGAGACGCTGTTCGAGGGCGTCTGCGCCGGGCGCATGGCCGCCGAGCCGCGCGGCGAGCGCGGGTTCGGCTACGACCCGATCTTCCTGCCCGACGAGCGCGACGACGGCCGGACCATGGGCGAGCTGTCCGACGCCGAGAAGGACGCCGTCTCCCACCGCGGAGCGGCGGCGCGCGAGCTGCTGGCGTGGCTCGAGGCCGGCGCGGTCAGCGCAGGTTGATGGCCGCCGACAGCCCGACCGCGGCGAAGACCCCGGCGTAGCCGTAGTACTGCGCCATCAGGAGCAGCATGGCGGTGACCATGCAGACGGCGACGGTGGTCACCCAGGCGATCCGGGACAGCGGCATCGGCCCGTAATGGTCGCGCACGCCGCGGCGCCGCGCGCTGCCGTCCGGCCCGTGCGGCACGCTTCGCCAGCCGCCGGAAGCGGCCATTTGGCTACAGATCGGGCATTCCGACCAACGCTTGCGGCCGCAACCTCCCGCTGTTTGCGGGAAACGCAGGGGGACCGTCCCCTCGCGGCGTCCGCGAGCCTTGTTAGCGTCGCTGCCCACCTACAACCCGTAAGGGCCACAAGGAGGAGTTCGATGTCGAAGCAGGAGTTCGTGGAGAAGGTCGCGCAGCAGGCCGGCCTGTCGAAGAAGGACGCCGAGTCGGCGGTCAACGCGGTGCTCTCGACCATCGAGGGTGCACTGAAGAACGGCGACGATGTCACGTTCACCGGCTTCGGCAAGTTCCACGTCGCCGCGCGCGGCGCCCGCGAGGGGCGCAACCCTCGCACGGGCGAGTCGATGCAGATCGCGGCGACCAAGGTGCCGCGCTTCACCGCCGGCTCGGGCCTCAAGAAGGCCATCAAGTAGCCGTCCCGAGACCTCCGCATCGGGCGCCGGCGGCCACCGCCGCCGGCGCCCGGCGCGTCTCATGACCGCTCCCCACTTCGGCGACCGCCTGGCGGAGGCCGTCGCCCGGCGCGAGTCGCAGGTCGTCGTCGGCCTCGACCCGGACCCGGCGAGGCTGTGGCCGCAGGCGGCGGGCGACGCCGGCGCGCCGGTCACGACCGCCGGCGCCGCCCTTGCGGGCCCCGCCGTGGCCGCCCACTGCGCCGCGGTGATCGACGCCGTCGCCCCCGCCTGCGTCGCGGTCAAGCCGCAGCTCGCGTGCTTCGAGCGGCTGGGCAGCGTCGGCTGGGTCGCGCTCGAGCAGACCGTCGAGCACGCACGCGCGGCCGGGCTGCTGGTGCTGCTGGACGGCAAGCGCGGCGACGTCCCCGTCAGCGCGCGCGCCTACGCGCAGGCGCTGGCGACCGCCACGCCGTCGCCCTGGGGCGATCTGCCCGGGCTGCGCGGCGACGCGTTCACGGTCAACCCGCTCCTCGGCGCCGACGCGCTCGAGCCGCTGGTCGCGGCCGGTCGCGACGCGGGGGCCGGGCCGTTCGTGCTCGTGCGGACGTCCAACGCCGGTGCCGCCGACGTCATGGACCTCGAGCTGGCCGGCGGCGGGCGCGTGTGGGAGAGGCTCGCCCGCCTCTGCGACGGGCTCGGCAGCGCGGGTGCGTCGGGGCTCAATGACGTCGGCGCCGTCACCGGCGCCACCGTGCCGGAGCACCTCGACCGCATGCGCGAGCTGATGCCGGCCACGCCGTTCCTGCTGCCGGGCGTCGGCGCCCAGGGCGGCGACGTGCGAGCGCTGGGCGCGGCGTTCGCGCCCGGCCGCGCGGGCGGCCTCGTGACGTCGTCGCGCGGCATCGTCGACGCCCACGAGCAGCGCGGGGGTACGCCCGCGGACGCGGCGCGGGCCGAGGCCGAGCACCTGCGCGAGCTGGCCTGGTCGCTCGCGTGAGGCCGCGCTGGAGCGGCCGGGGCGGGCACTATGATCGCTGCCCGTGACCAGTCGCAGTCCCGCGCGGCTGCTGGCGCCGCTGGCGCTGGTGGTCACCACCGTCGCCCTGATCGCCATCCTCAGCGGGGGCGGTGGAGGCGCTCCCGAGAGCGAGGTGGACGCTCCGCCGGCGGCCACCTCGACGCCCGCCGGCTCCGGCGGGAAGTCCCGCAACCGCCGCTCGTCCTCGCGTCGCACCTACACCGTCCGGCCGGGCGACACGCCGTCCGCGATCGCCGACCGCGAGGACGTCTCGCTGGAGGCGCTGCTCGAGGCGAACCCGGACGTCGACCCGAACGCCCTCACCCCGGGCCAGAAGCTGAAGCTGCCGTGACGGCGGCCCGGAGCATCCGGCGCGCGGCCGGCTGGCTGGCGCTGCTCGCCGCGCTCGTGCTGCCGGCGGCGGCCGGCGCCGCCCCGCCCCGCGTCAGCGCCCCGAGCGCGATCGTCGTCGAGGCCGGGTCGGGCGACGTCGCCTACGCGAAGGCCGCCGACGCGCGCCGGCCGATCGCATCGGCGACCAAGCTGATGACCGCGCTGATCACGCTCGAGCGGGCCAAGCTGTCCGACGTCCTGCCGGCGGCGCGCTACCGGGCATTGCCGGTCGAGTCGAAGATCAACCTGCGCCCGGGCGAGCGGATGACCGTGGCCGACCTGCTGCGGGGCCTGCTGATCGAGTCGGCCAACGACGCTGCCGAGACGCTCGCGCAGGGGATCGCCGGCTCGCGCGCGTCGTTCGTGCGCCAGATGAACCGGCGCGCCCAGCAGCTCGGGCTCGAGAACACGCACTTCGCCAATCCGATCGGCCTCGACCAGCCGGGCAACTACTCGTCCGCGCGCGACCTCGCGAAGCTCACGCTCGCGCTGCGCCGGTTCTCGTTCTTCCGCCGCACGGTCGACCGCGAGGAGGTCACGCTGCGCTCCGGCGCGCGGCCGCGCACGATCGACAACCGCAACCAGCTCGTGCACCGCTACGGGTGGATCGACGGGGTCAAGACGGGCCGCACGATGCAGGCGGGCTGGGTGCTGGTGGCCTCCAGCCACCGCGGGCGGATCCCGCTGGTGTCGGTCGTCCTCGGGACGCCGACGGAGGAGGCGCGCAACGCCGACACGCTGGCGCTGCTGCGCCACGCGCAAGGCCTCTACCGCCGCGTCGAGATCGTCTCGCGCGGCGAGATCCTCGATCGCGTGCCGATCCGCTACCGCGACGGCGCGACGCTGGACCTGGTGGCGTCGCGCTCGGTGTACCGCGTGCTGCGGCGTGGCGACCGCGACTACGACGTGCGGGTCGTCGAGCGGCCGGACGAGGTCGACGGCCCGGTCGGCTACGGCGAGCGGGTCGCGCGGGCGGAGGTGCTCGTGCACGGCCGCCGGGTGACGCGCGTGGCGCTGCTGGCGGCCGACGAGATCGCCGCCGCCAGCGTGGGACGCAAGACGCAGGACTGGATGACGCGGCCGTGGACGCTCGTCGCGTTCGCGGCGATCCTGCTCCTCGCGATGCTGCTCACCTACCTGCGCCGGCCGCGACAGCCCGACCCGCGCAGCCGCCACGCGCGCGAGGGGGCCGAGGCCGCGTGATCATCACCGTCACGCTCAACACGGCGATCGACAAGACGCTCGCCGTCCCGAACTTCCAGCCCGGGCGGCGTCACCGCACGGTCGAGCAGACGACGATGCCGGGCGGCAAG
Organism: Solirubrobacteraceae bacterium; assembly: GCA_035540675.1. Classification (GTDB taxonomy): domain Bacteria; phylum Actinomycetota; class Thermoleophilia; order Solirubrobacterales; family Solirubrobacteraceae; genus DATLGB01. Next base: position 17,724 of record DATLGB010000070.1, read on the forward strand.
GGCGTCAACGTCGCGCGCGTGCTCAAGGCGCTCGGGCAGCCGGTGATCGCGACCGGGCTCGCCGGCGGGCCGACGGGTACGCGGATCGTCGAGCAGCTCACGCAGTTCTCGGTGCTGTCGGACTTCGTGCGCACGCGCGAGGAGTCGCGCACGAACACGGCGCTGATCGACCCGACCACCGGCGTGCAGACCGAGATCAACGAGCGCGGCCCCCACGTGTCCGAGCAGGAGATCGAGCTGTTCGCCGACAAGCTGCTCTACCTCGCCAAGGGCGCGAGCCTGTGCGTGTTCGCCGGGTCGCTGCCGCGCGGCGTCGACGTCGACATCTACGCCCGGCTGATCCGCGAGGTCAAGCGGCTCGGGGTGCTCACGGTCGTCGACACGGACGGCGACCCGCTGCGCCGCGCCGTGCGGGCCGAGCCGAACGTGATCTCGCCGAACGTGCTCGAGGCCGAGGAGCTCGTCGGCCACGAGTTCAACGACGAGGACGACCACCTGTTCGCCCTGCGCGAGATGGTCGGGCTCGGCGCGGGCGAGGCGATCATGACCGTGGAGGACGGTTGCGTCGCTCAGCTGCTGCCGGAGGAGGGCTCGTCGCAGCCGCGCCTGTACCGCGTCCGCATCGAGCAGGTCGAGCCGACCGCGACCGTCGGCTCCGGCGACGCGTTCCTCGCCGGCTACGTCGCGGCGCGCTACGCCGGGCGGCGCGCCGACGAGTGCCTGGCCTACGGCGTGGCGTGCGGCGCCGAGTCGACGCAGCACCTCGGCGCCGGCGTCGTCGATCCGGCGCAGGTGGAGCGCCTGCTCGACGAGGTCGAGGTGACCCGGCTGCAGGCGCCGGCCGAGGTCGGCTGAGCGGCGCCGGCCCGCATCTTCCGGGGATTTCCGGGATGTTCTTACGGAAACCCGCTGCTAGCCTCATCCAGCCCGTGCTCGAGCGGGGATCCCGTCCGCCCCGACACCTAGGATCCCGTCATGGAAGTAGAGATCGGCCGTGGCAAGAAGGCGCGCCGCGCCTATGGATTTGACGACATCGCGATCGTCCCGTCGCGTCGCACGCGGGACCCCGACGACGTCGACATCTCCTGGACGCTGGGCCCGTACCGCTTCGAGCTGCCGCTGCTGGCGTCGGCCATGGACGGGGTGGTCTCGCCGCAGACCGCGACGCTGACGGGCAAGCTCGGCGGCCTGGCCGTCCTCAACCTCGAGGGCATCTTCACCCGCTACGAGGACGCGGACGAGCAGCTCGAGCGCATCGCGCAGCTTCCGAAGGACGAGGCCACGCGCGAGATGCAGAAGATCTACCGCGAGCCCGTCAAGCCGGAGCTGATCGCCCGGCGCATCGAGGAGATCAAGGCGTCGGGCGTGGTGACCGCCGCGTCGCTGACGCCGCAGAAGGTGCGCCAGTACTACGAGATCGCGCTCGAGGCGGGGCTCGACGTGCTCGTCATCCAGGGCACCGTCGTGTCGGCCGAGCACGTGTCGAGCGACCCGACGCGGCCGGCGCTCAACCTCAAGGAGTTCATCGCCGAGCTGCCGGTCCCGGTCGTGGTCGGCGGCTGCGCGAGCTACCACACGGGCCTGCACCTCATGCGCACCGGCGCGGCCGGCGTGCTCGTGGGCGTCGGTCCCGGCGCGGCGTGCACCACGCGCGGCGTGCTCGGCGTGGGCGTCCCGCAGGCGACGGCGATCGCCGACGTCGCGGCGGCCCGCTCGCAGCACATGCTCGAGACGGGCGAGTACGTCAAGGTCATCGCCGACGGCGGCATGCGCAACGGCGGCGACGTCGCCAAGGCGATCGCCTGCGGCGCCGACGCCGTGATGATCGGCTCGCCGCTCGCCCGCGCCTACGAGGCGCCGGGCCGCGGCTACCACTGGGGGATGGCGACCTTCCACCCGTCGCTGCCGCGAGGCGCGCGCGTGCAGACGGTGCAGAACGGGTCGCTCGAGGAGATCGTGACCGGCCCGGCGCACGAGAACGACGGCACCTTCAACCTGATGGGCGGCCTGCGCACCTCGATGGCCACCTGCGGCTACAAGGACATCGCCGAGTTCAACCGCGCGGAGCTCATGATCGCGCCCGCCCTGCAGTCCGAGGGCAAGCACCTCCAGCGCGAGCAGGGCGTGGGCATGGCCGCGCGCGCGGCGGCCACCCCGGCCGCGGTGCCCGCCGGCGACCGCGTCCCGGTCGGCGCCGCCAACGGGAGCCACTGAAAGGCATGAGCGACGTCGTTTCCCTGGGGCATGGAAGCGGCGTCGCCGCGCCGCAGCCGGTCGAGGAGCTCGCACTCGAGCGCGAGGTCGCGACCGACGAGGTGGTGGTCCTCGACTACGGCGGGCAGTACTCGCAGCTGATCGCGCGGCGCGTGCGCGAGTGCGGCGTCTTCAGCGAGCTGCTGCCGCACCACGTCGGCGTCGACGAGGTCCGAAAGCGGCGGCCGAAGGGGCTGATCCTGTCGGGTGGCCCCGCCTCGGTGTACGCGGAGAACGCGCCGCGGCTGGATCCGGAGCTGCTCGACCTGGGCGTCCCGGTGCTGGGCATCTGCTACGGGATGCAGGCGATCGTGCTGACGCTCGGCGGCCGCGTCGAGGGCGCCGAGGTCGGCGAGTTCGGCCGGTCCCAGCTCACGGTCTCCGAGCCGGGGCGGCTGCTGGCGGGCACGCCGGCCGAGCAGCGCTGCTGGATGTCGCACCGCGACACGGTCTTCGAGGCGCCGCCGGGCTTCACCGCGCTGGCGCGCTCCACCGAGTCGCCGGTGGCGGCGATCGAGGACGTCGAACGCGGGATCTACGGGATCCAGTTCCACCCCGAGGTCGTGCACACCCCGTACGGCCAGCAGATCCTCACGACGTTCCTGGAGGACGTGGCCGGCTGCGAGCGGACGTGGAGCCCGGAGTCGATCATCGACGAGCAGATCGCGCGCATCCGCGCGCAGGTGGGCGAGGCGAAGGTCATCTGCGGCCTCTCCGGCGGCGTCGACTCGAGCGTCGCCGCCCTGCTCGTGCACCGCGCGATCGGCGACCAGCTCACGTGCGTGTTCGTCGACCACGGCCTGATGCGCCACAACGAGGGCGACCAGGTGATCTCGGCGTTCCGCGACACGTTCAAGGTGCCGCTCGTCGCCGTCGACGCCGAGGACCGCTTCCTGCGCCGGCTGGCCGGGCTGAGCGACCCCGAGGCCAAGCGCAAGGCGATCGGCGCGGAGTTCATCCGGGTCTTCGAGGAGGAGGCGCGCCGGCTGGGCGACGCCAAGTTCCTCGTGCAGGGCACGCTGTACTCCGACGTCATCGAGTCCGGCGGCGGCACGGGCGCGGCCACCATCAAGTCCCACCACAACGTGGGCGGGCTGCCGGACGACCTCGAGTTCGAGCTCGTCGAGCCGCTGCGCGCGCTGTTCAAGGACGAGGTCCGCGCCGTCGGCGCCGAGCTCGGGCTGCCGGAGCGCCTGGTCTGGCGCCAGCCGTTCCCGGGGCCGGGGCTGGCCATCCGGATCGTCGGCGGCGAGGCCACGAAGGAGCGGCTGGACACGCTGCGCGCCTGCGACGCCATCCTCCAGGACGAGATCCGCAAGGCGGGCCTCTACCGCGAGCTGTGGCAGTCGTTCTGCGTGCTGCCCGACATCCGGACGGTGGGCGTCCAGGGGGACGAGCGCACCTACGGCTACGTCGTCGCGATCCGGGCCGTGACCTCCGACGACGCGATGACCGCCGACTGGGCGCGCCTGCCCTACGACCTGCTCGAGCAGATCGCCTCGCGCATGATCAACGAGGTGCGCGAGGTCAACCGCGTGGTGCTCGACATCACGAGCAAGCCGCCGGGCACCATCGAATGGGAGTAGCGCGCCGCTGAGCGAGCGCCTGCAGGCCGCGACGGTCGAGGATCTGTGGTCGCACGCCCGCGGGCTCGGCGAGCGCGCGGCGCGCGAGGCGGACCTGCCCGCCCTGCGGCGCGCGCTGGTCGTGCTGGCGGTGGCAGGCTCGGGTGACGACCCGGCCGCCTTCGCGGCCGCCGCCGGCGCCCTCAGCGACTGCGCGCGCCGGCTGGGCATCGACCCGGAGCCGCTGTTCGACGCCGCCGCGGCGCTCGTGGCCGACCACGACGTGCCGGCGCGCGAGGCGCTGGTGCTCGCGCCGCGTCGCGGGTAGGCCGGGGGCATGACCACCGGCACGCTGCACGCGAAGCGCCTCTCGACCTACCTCAACGACCACCTGGCGGCGGCGACCGGCGGCGTCGAACTGGCCAAGCGCGCCCGCGGGTCCAACGAGGGGACGCCGTACGGCGAGCTGCTCGCGCGGCTCGAGCGGGAGCTCGAGGAGGATCGGCAGGCGCTGATGGACGTCATGGGCCGGCTCGCCGTCGACCGCAACCAGCTCAAGGTCGGCGCGGGGTGGCTCGCGGAGAAGGTCGGCCGCCTCAAGATCAACGACCAGATCACGGGTTACTCGCCGCTCTCGCGCGTCGTCGAGCTCGAGGGCCTGCAGCTGCTCGTGGCCGGCAACCGCGCGCTGTGGGCGACGCTCGCCGACGTCGCGGCCGGACGACCGGAAGTCGAGCCGGTCGACTTCACCGGCGCCGTCGCACGCGCCGAGGCGCAGCTCGCCGCGATCGAGCCGCTGCGCGCGCAGGCGGCGCGGGAGGCGCTGGCGGGGGAGTAGCGGCGCGGAGCACCTCCACCCCACGAGCGCGCGGGAGCGGAGGTGGAAACCTCCGCGTGAGCGGGCGCTACGGACAACCACCCCAGGCGCGCGAAGGGGTGGCGGTCGGAAGCTCCGCATGAACGGGCGCTACGGACAACCACCCCGCCCGCACGGCAGGGTGGTTGTCGGAAACGCCGCGAGAAGTGCGGTCGGGACGGGGCGCCGCGGGCGCCGGGCTAGCTCGACTTGTCCCAGGCCAGCAGGTCGGGCAGCGGGTCGAACGGGCTGCCGCCCGTGTACCAGCCCGGCGCCGACCAGGCCTCGAAGTGCAGGTGGCAGCCGCTCGCGCGGCCCGTGTCGCCGACGTAACCGATCAGCTGCCCCGTCCGCACGCGGTCGCCGTGGTCGACGACGGCGGCGTCGCGCAGGTGCATGTAGGCGTGGTCGATGCCGGAGCCCGCGGTGTCGATCACGACGTAGTGGCCGGCGCGCGACTGGAACTTCTTCATCTTCACGGTGCCGCCGCGGGCGGCGACCAGCGGCGTCCCGCAGCGGGCGAAGACGTCCTGGCCCTGATGGCCGCGCCCGCCGCCGAAGGTCGCGCTGTACCCGCCGTAGTCGTGCTTGCCGCGGACGGGGAACTTGTGGCCGAGCAGGACGAACGACTCGGGCGGCGGGGCGTCGGAGCGCGGTGCGGCCTGCGCCGTGGTCGCCGTCGCGCCGTGGCGGCCGTGGGCGACGACCGTGAAGGCGTAGCGGCCGTCGGGCGCCGTCGCGCCGGCGACCCGCCCGTCCCACGAGACGATGCGCTGCTCGTCGGGCGGGACGTCGCCCTGGTCGAACTCCGCGACCACGGCGCCGTCGGCGAGCCGGACGACCTGCACGAGCGCGTGGACCGGCGCGTCGTCGCGGAGGACGTAGGTCAGCGTCGGCCGGCGCTCGCCGTCGAAGAACACCTTGCGGCCCGACAGCGCGACGTCGATGGCCGGGCCCGGCCCGGAGGTCGCGCGGCGGGTGGCGACCTTCTCGATCCGCAGCTTCGACGCGCTGGGCCGCGACATGACGCCGTCGCCGTTGGTCACCGCGACGGCGCCGCTGCGCGCCTTGCGCGGCACCTTGACGACGACGCGGCGGCCGGAGGCGGACACCGGCGCGACCGCGACGTCGTCGCCGGGACCGCGGGCGCCGAGGAAGGTGACGGTCCGGACGTCGCCGAGCGCGCTGCCGCCGAGCCGGACCTCGGACCCGGCGCGGGCGTAGGCGGGGCCCGAGCAGGTGGTGCGGCACTGAAGCGACGTCAGCTTGGGCGGCGGGGAGGACGCCGCGCCCCCCGCGCCGGACTGGGCGTGCGCGGCGGCCGCCGGCGCCAGGGCGGCGACGGCGAGCACGGCTGCAGTTGTACGACCCCGGCCTGCGGCCGGTCCCCCCGCGTATCGCGGCACGTCTCGTAAACCTTTCGTCGGCCTACGGGGTTAGCTGACGGGCTCGCGCGTCCCCACGCGCTACCAGGCGGCAATGCCTGGATTCGCCCCAAAACCTGGTTCCCCCGCTTCGTGCAAGCACGAATTCGGCTGGCGTTATGGACCCGCGGCATCCTACTGGTCCCGCCGACGGATGCGCGGGCGTCTGCTCCCGGCGGGCGGCGGGCGGCTCGGACCGGCGCGTGCCGAGGGTGCGGCGGCCGTGCCGCGTCCGCTACATTGGTCCGCCGCCGCGCCCATCGGCGCGGCCGTTTCCACGCCATGAAGACCTACGTCGCCACTCCCTCAGATCGCGAGCGCAACTGGGTGCTCATCGACGCCAACGGCCAGACCCTCGGCCGGCTGTCGACCCAGATCGCGGACCTCCTGCGCGGCAAGCGCAAGCCGACCTACACGCCGCACTGCGACGTCGGCGACTTCGTGGTCGTCGTCAACGCCGAGAAGATCTCGGTGACCGGCAACAAGCGCACGGAGAAGGTCTACTACCGCCACTCGGGGTACCCGGGCGGGCTGAAGTCGCGGACGCTCGAGGAGATGCTCGAGCGCCGGCCCGAGGAAGTCATCCGGCACGCGGTCAAGGGGATGCTGCCCCGCAACCGCCTCGCGCGCAAGCAGCTCACCAAGCTGAAGATCTACGCCGGGCCGGAGCATCCGCACGCCGCTCAGAAGCCTGAACCGCTGGAGATCACCACCTGATGGCCAAGTCCGAGAAGCCCGAATCGAAGGGCTCCGAGCAGGGCGAGATCACGCCGCCCGAGGAGCTCGCCGCCGAGGACGCCGTCGGCGCCGCCGAGACGCCGACCGATCGCCAGCTCGAGCGCGAGCAGAAGATCGCCGACGAGCCCGTCGCCGAGAGCGAGCAGCGGATCGCCGACGCCTCCGCGGCCGCCGGTCCCGAGGCCTCGCCGGCCGACGAGACGGCGCCCGCCGACCCGCCGACCGCCGGACCGGTGCCGGCGGTAGAGGACGAGGGCGACGAGGAGGAGGTCGAGGAGACCCCCCGCGTCAAGCCCGAGATCCCGGGCATGGACCTCGAGCCCGACATCGTGCTCGAGGGCGAGGAGGGCCTGCACGAGGACGAGGACGAGGAGGGCGCCGAGGGCGACGACGACGACGCCGCGTTCTCGCAGCCGATCGCCGACGCCTCCATCGACCTGGCCACCGGCGCGCGCTACCGCGCGACCGGCAAGCGCAAGACCGCCGTCGCGCGCGTCACGCTCAAGCCGGGCACCGGCGCCTACGTCATCAACGGCCGCTCGCTCGAGGCCTTCTTCCCGCGCCCGACGCTGCAGCGGACGATCCGCCAGCCGCTCGAGACGGTCGGCTACGAGGAGCGCATGGACGTCGTAGCGTCGCTGCACGGCGGCGGCGTCTCGGCGCAGGCCGGCGCGCTGCGCCACGGGGTCTCGCGCGCGCTGCTCGAGGCCGACCCGAACCTCCGCGGCGAGCTCAAGCGCCGCGGCTTCCTGACGCGCGACGCGCGCGCCAAGGAGCGCAAGAAGGCCGGGCTCAAGAAGGCCCGTAAGCGGCCGCAGTTCTCCAAGCGCTAGCCGGGGCCTTGGCCCGCAAGCTGTTCGGCACGGACGGCGTACGTGGCGTCGCCGGCGAGTTCCTGACGGCCGAGCTCGCGCAGGCGCTCGCGCGCGCCGCCACGGCGCGCGCCGCCGGTGACGGCGCCGCGCCGCGCGTCCTCGTCGCGCGCGACCCGCGCGAGTCGGGCGAGATGCTCGAAGCGGCGGTCGCGGCCGGCGTCGCCGAGGCGGGCGGCGAGGCGCTGCTGGCCGGCATCCTGCCGACGCCCGGGGTCCCGCTGCTGATCGCGCGCTACGGCTTCGACCTCGGCGTGGTCATCTCCGCGTCGCACAACCCGTATCGCGACAACGGCATCAAGTTCTTCGGCGGCGACGGTTTCAAGCTCTCCGACGACGCGGAGCTCGAGATCGAGCGGGCGCTCGACGCCGCGCCGCCGGACGGCGGCGGCGGCGGCACCGCCCGCTCGCTGCACGGGGCGCTCGAGGACTACCTGCGCGCGCTGCACGAGCGCTTCGCCGGGCTCGACCTCGCCGGCCGCCGCATCGTCCTCGACTGCGCCCACGGCGCCACCTACGAGGCCGCCCCCGAGATCTTCCGCCGCCTCGGCGCGCAGCCCACCGTGCTCGCCGCCGCGCCCGACGGGCGCAACATCAACGACCGCTGCGGCTCGACGCACCTCGACGGCCTGGTCGCGCTCATGCGCGAGGGCGGCCACGACGCCGGCTTCGCCTTCGACGGCGACGGCGACCGCGTGCTCGCCGTCGACCGCACCGGCGCCGTCGTCGACGGCGACGAGCTGATCGCGCTCGCCGCGCTGCACCTGCGCGCGCAGGACCGCCTGCCCGGCGGCGGCGTCGCGGTGACGGTGATGACCAACTACGGCTTCCACACGGCGATGCGCGACGCCGGCGTCGAGGTCGAGACCACGCCGGTGGGAGACCGCTACGTGCTCGAGGCGCTGCGCGCGCGCGGCTGGGGGCTCGGCGGCGAGCAGTCCGGTCACATCATCGACATGGGCTTCGTCCCGTCCGGCGACGGCATCGCCGCGGCGCTGCTGGCGCTCGAGGCGCTCGGCGGTGCCGACCTGGCCGACCGCCGGGCGATGGAGAAGCTGCCGCAGACGCTGGTCAACGTGCGCGTGCGCGACCGCGACGCCTACGCGGGCGCCGGCGACCTGCGCGCGCTGGTCGAGCGCGAGCACGCGGCGCTCGAAGGCCGCGGGCGGGTGCTCGTGCGCCCGAGCGGCACCGAGCCGCTCGTGCGGGTGATGGTCGAGGCGCCGACGGCGGGCGAGGCGGAGGCGGTGTGCGGGCGCATCGTCGCCGCCGTGGAGGCCGAGCTCGCCTGACGGGACGGCCTCCCGCCACTAGACTCGGCTGCGCCTGAGGGCCGCCCGCGCGCCGCGGCCCTCCTCGTTTCGAAAGGAGGTGGCGCCCGTGTGCGGCATCGTCGGCTACGTCGGCCATCGCCCCGTCCAGGACATCCTGCTGGACGGCCTGCAGAAGCTCGAATACCGCGGCTACGACTCGGCCGGCATCTCGCTGCTCGAGGGCGACGAGCTGCGCTCGGTGCGCGCCGTGGGCAACCTCAGCCGCCTGCGCGAGGCCGTCCACGCGGCCGGCGACGGCGCGGTGGCGGTCGCCGAGCGCGAGGCCACCACCGGCATCGGCCACACGCGCTGGGCGACGCACGGGCGCGTCACCGAGGAGAACGCGCACCCGCACTACGACATGGACAACCGCGTCCACGTCGTGGTCAACGGGATCGTCGAGAACTACCTCGAGCTCAAGCAGGAGCTCGTGGCGCAGGGCGCCGAGTTCTCCTCGGAGACCGACGTCGAGGTCATCGCCCACCTCGTCTCGCGCGAGCTCGATTCCGCCGGCGGCCTGCTCGAGGCGGTCCGCCGCGTCTACGCGCGCCTGCGCGGCCACTACGCGTTCGTAGCCGTCTGCACGGACGAGCCCGACCTGGTGGTCGGCGCGCGCAAGGAGTGCCCGCTGGTGATCGGCCGCGGCGACGGCGAGCAGTTCCTCGGCTCGGGCATCCCGGCCTTCCTCGAGCACACCCGCCGCGTGCAGGTGATCGAGAACGACGAGATCGTCGCCATCCATCCCGACGGCGTCGACATCATCCGCCCCGACGGCACGCCGGTGGAGCGCCCGGTCGAGACGGTGGAGTGGGACGCCGAGACCGCCGAGAAGGGCGGCTACGAGACGTTCATGCTCAAGGAGATCCACGAGCAGGCCGACGCCGTCGCCGAGACGATCGGCGAGCGCGCCGCGCGGCACGACTCCGTCGACCTCTACCTGGGCGAGAGGATCACCGACGAGGTGCTGCGCACGGCGCGCCGCATCGTCGTTGTCGCCTGCGGCACGTCGTACCACGCCGGCCTGATCGGCCGCTACGCGATCGAGGAGTGGGCGCGGATCCCGGTCGAGATGGACATCGCGTCCGAGTACCGCTACCGCAACCCGGTCGTGGGGCCGGGAGACCTCGTCGTCGGCATCACGCAGTCCGGCGAGACGGCGGACACGCTCGCGGCGATGCGCCTCGCGCGCGAGCGCGGCGCGACCGTCCTCGCGGTCACCAACATCATGGGCTCGCAGGCGACGCGCGACGCCGACGGCGTGCTGCTCACGCGCGCCGGCCTCGAGATCGGCGTCGCCGCGACGAAGACGTTCGTGGCGCAGGTGGCCGCGATGTACCTGCTCGCGCTGCGCCTCGGCGAGGTGCGCGGCACCCTGCCGCCCGAGCGGCGGGCCGAGCTGATCGCCGAGCTCAAGCGCATCCCGCACCACATCGACGAGCTGCTGCACGCCTCGACCGAGCCGATCGAGCGCACGGCGCAGCGCCACCACGCGGCCGAGTTCTTCCTCTACCTGGGCCGGCACGTCGGGCTCGCCGTCTGCCTCGAGGGCGCGCTCAAGCTCAAGGAGATCTCCTACATCGCCACGGACGCCTACGCGGCCGGCGAGATGAAGCACGGGCCGATCGCGCTGCTCGACGAGGCGACGCCGGTGGTGGTGGTGGCGACGGACTCGCCGGTCCGCGACAAGGTCGTCTCGAACATGCAGGAGGTGCGGGCGCGCGGCGCGCACGTGATCGCCGTCGCCACCGAGGGCGACCAGACGATCGACGCGCACGCCGAGGAGGTGCTGTGGGTGCCGCGCACCGACTGGATGCTCCAGCCGCTGCTCGCCGTCATCCCGCTGCAGATGCTGGCCTACCGGATCGCCCGGCTGCGCGGCCTCAACGTCGACCAGCCGCGCAACCTGGCCAAGACGGTCACCGTCGAGTAGCGGCGGCTCGGTAGAGTCGCGCCCGCTTTGGGCGTCGGCATCGACCTTCTGGAGATCGAGCGGATGGAGCGGGCGCTCGCGCGCCGGCCCAAGCTCGCCGAGCGGCTGTTCACGACCGCCGAGCGTGCCGCCGCCGAGGGGCGCGCGCGCCCCGCCCAGCACCTGGCGGCCCGCTTCTGCGCGAAGGAGGCGGTGGCGAAGGCGCTCGCGCTGGGCGCGTGGGACCCGCACGACGTGGAGGTCGTCCCCGGCCCCGGCGGCGGCCCCGTCGTGCGCCTGCGCGGCCGCGCGGCAGCGCGCGCCGCCGAGCTGGGCGTCGAGGTGGAGGTGTCCCTGACGCACTCGAGCGGCATGGCCGGCGCGGTGGCGGCGACCCGGTGAGCCTGCCGCGCTGGATGGAGCCGCTGCCCGACGCGGAGCAGCAGCGCGAGATCGACCGCTGGGCGATCGAGGAGCGCGGGGTCCCGTCGCTCGAGCTGATGGAGCGCGCCGGCGCCGGGCTGGCCGCCGTCGTCGCCCGCCACGCGCCGGTCGGGCCGGTGGTGGTGGTGTGCGGCAAGGGCAACAACGGCGGCGACGGCTTCGTCGCGGCGCGCGTGCTGCGCGAGGCGGGCCGCGACGTCGAGGTGCTGCAGCTGTGGCGCCCGGAGAAGCTGACGCCGGACGCCGCCGAGATGCTCCGGCGGCTGCCGGGCGACCCGCCGGTGGACTTCGAACCGTCGCGCCTGGAGCGCGCCAGCGTGATCGTCGACGCGCTGCTCGGCACGGGCTTCAGCGGGGTCCCGCGCGACCCGCTCGGCGCGGTGATCCGCGCGATCAACGACGCCCCCGGGGTGGTGGTCGCCGCCGACGTCCCGAGCGGCGTGGACGCGTCGTCGGGCGAGGTGGCCGGCGACGCCGTCCGCGCCGTTGCCACCGCGACCTTCCACCGCGCGAAGCCCGGGCTGTGGATCCACCCCGGCAAGGCCCACGCCGGCGCGGTGCACGCGATCGACATCGGGATCCCGGACGGCGCGCCGGGGGACGTCCGGACGGCGCTGATCGGGCCCGAAGTGGTGGCCGAGATGCCCCGCCGCGAGGCCACCTCGACGAAGTTCTCCAGCGGCGCCGTGACCGTCATCGGCGGCTCGCCCGGCCTGACCGGCGCGCCGATCATGGCCGCCGCCGCCGCGATGCGCGCCGGGGCCGGCTACGTCTCCATCGCCACCGCGCGCTCGCTCGAGCCGTCGTTCGCGCTGCGGCCGGTCGAGTCGATGCTCACGCTGCTGCCCGACGCCGGGGGCGAGCTCGAGGCCGACGCCGTCGACGCGGCGCTGCGGGCGATCAGGCGCGCGGGCGCCGTCGTGCTCGGCCCGGGCCTCGGCCGCGGCGACGCCGCGGTCGCGTTCGTGCGGGCGCTCTACGAGCGCGTGGACGTCCCGCTCGTGCTCGACGCCGACGGGCTCAACGCCCTCGAGGGAGCGTTCGGCGACCTCGCGCCGCGCCGGTGGCCGACCGTCCTCACGCCCCACGCGGGCGAGCTCGGCCGCCTGCTCGGCGTGCCGTCGGAGGAGATCGGCCGCCGCCGGCTCGAGCACGTGCGCGCGGCCGCGGCGCAGGCGCGCGCGTTCGTGGTGCTCAAGGGCGACGACACGCTGGTCGCCGCCCCCGCCGGGCGCGTCGCGGTCTCGCCCGGCGGCGCCCCCGCGCTCGCGACCGCCGGCACCGGGGACGTGCTGGCCGGTGTGGTCGCCGCGCTGCTGGCACGCGGGATGCCGCCCGCGGCCGCGGCGTCCGCTGCGGTCTGGGCGCACGTGCGGGCGGGCCGGATCGCCGCCGAGCCGCACGGCCCGGACGGCGTCGCGGCGAGCGACGTGATCGCCGCGCTGCCGGCCGCCCTGAGCACCCGCGACGGAATAGGCTGACGCGCCATGGCCGCGACCGTGCGCGACATCATGGACGCCGATCCGGTGACCGTCACGCCGGAGGCCGACGTCGAGACCGTCGTGCGGGCGCTGCGCGAGCACGAGCTCCCGGGCGTCCCGGTCGTCAACAGCTCGGGCCGCTGCCTCGGGATCATCACGGAGAGCGACCTCGTGCTTCCCGGCGACGAGGGCGACCTGCACCTGCCGCACTTCATCGAGCTGTTCGGCGGCATCGTCTTCCTCGAGTCCATGCACCACTTCCAGGAGCGCCTCGAGCGCGCCACCGCCTCCAAGGCGCGCGACCTGATGACGGAGGACCCGGTGACGATCGGCCCGGACGCCGGCGTCGGCGAGGCCGGCCGGCTGATCGCCCGCAGCGGCCACAACCGGCTGCCGGTGGTCGACGACGACGGCCGCCTGCTGGGGGTCGTCACCCGCGTCGACGTGCTCGACGCCCTCACGCGGGAGTAGGCGCGTGCCGCTCCGGGCGCTCGCGCGCGTGGACGCCGCCGCGATCGGGCGCAACTGCGCGCGGCTGCGCGACGTCGCCGGCACCCGGCTGTGCGCGGTCGTCAAGGCCGACGGCTACGGCCACGGCGCGGCGACGGCGGCGCGCGCCGCGCGCGCGGCGGGGGCGGAGTGGCTGGCCGTCGCGACCGCGGGCGAGGCGGCGGCGCTGCGGGCGGCCGGCGACCGCGGGCCGCTGCTCGTGCTCGGCGCGCTGTCGCAGGCCGAGCTGCCGGACGCGCTGCGCGCGGGCGCGGACGTCGTGGCCTGGCGGCGGGAGTTCGTCGAGCGGCTGCCCGCGGGCACCGGCGTCCACGTCAAGCTCGACACGGGCATGGGCCGGCTCGGCACGCGCGACGCCGAAGAGGCGCTGGAGGTCGCGCGGCTGGCGGCGCAGCGCGGGCGGCTCGCCGGCGCGATGACGCACTTCGCCACGAGCGACGACGACCCCGCCTTCGCCCGCGAGCAGCTCGCCCGTTTCGAGTCGTGGCTGTCCGGCGTGCGCGAGCTGCGCCCCGACGTGCTCGCCCACGCCGCCAACTCCGCCGCGGCGCTCGGCATCCCGGAGAGCCGGCTCGACATGGTCCGCTGCGGCATCGCGATCTACGGCCTCGACCCGTTCCAGCGCGATCCCGCCGCCCACGGGCTCGAGCCGGCGCTGTCGCTGCACTCCTACGTGGCGGAGGTCAAGCCGGCGGCGCCGGGCGACAGCGCGGGCTACGGGCGGCGCTTCGTCGCGGAGCGCCCGACGTGGCTGGCCACGGTCCCGATCGGCTACGCCGACGGGGTGCGCCGTGCGCTCACCAACAACGCCGACGTCCTGATCGAGGGCCGCCGCCGCCCCCTGGTCGGCGCGGTGTCGATGGACAACATCACGGTCGAGCTGGACGCGCCGGTCGAGCGGGGGGCGGAGGCCGTCCTGATCGGCGCCCAGGGGCGCGAGCGCATCCTCGCGGAGGAGTGGGCGCGGCGGCTGGACACGATCAACTACGAGGTCACCTGCGGGATCTCGGCGCGCGTGCCGCGGGAGGTGGCGTGAGCGCGGCGCTGGCGGCGCTGCGCGAGGCGCTCGCGGGCCGCGAGGCGTGGCTGGTCGGCGGCGCCGTCCGCGACCGGCTGCTCGGGCGCGCGACCGACGACCTGGACGTGGCGCTCGCCGGCGACGCCGCCGAGCCCGCGCGGGCGCTGCGGTCGCGCGCGGGCGGCGCCGCCTTCGCGCTGTCGGAGGCGTTCGGGGGCTGGCGGGTGGTCGGCCCCGGCCATGCCTGGCAGGTCGACCTGCTGCCCCTCGTGGGCGGCACGGTCGAGGCGGACCTGGCCGCGCGCGACTTCACCATCAACGCGATGGCCGAGCCGCTGGCGGGGGGCGAGCTGATCGACCCGCACGGCGGTCGCGCCGACCTGCGCGACCGGCGCCTGCGGATGGTGGGGTCGGCCGCCTTGGCGGCCGACCCGCTGCGGACGCTGCGCGCGGTCCGCCTGGCTGCCGAGCTGGGGCTCGAGATCGAGCCGGCAACGCTGGCGGCGGTGCGCGAGCACGCGCCGCGGCTGGCCCAGGTGGCCGCCGAGCGCACGTTCTCCGAGCTCAAGCGCGTCGTGACGGCCCCCGACCCGGTGGCGGCCGTCCGGCTGCTCGAGGACGCGGGCGTCGCGGCGGTCGTGCTGCCGGAGCTCGAGGCGCTGCGGGGGGTGGGGCAGAACGTCTACCACCACCTCGACGTCCACGACCACACGCTGGCGGTGCTCGGCGCGGTGGCCGGGCTCGAGCGTGACCCGTCGCCGCTCGGGGAGGCGGCGGGCCCGGTCACCGCCCACCTCGCGGCCCCCGTCGCGGACGGACTGGACGGCTGGGGGGCGCTGCGGCTCGCGGCGCTGCTGCACGACGCCGCCAAGCCCGCGACCCGCCGCGAGCTGCCCGGCGGGCGCGTGACGTTCATCGGCCACGACCACGAGGGCGCCGAGCTGGCGCGGCGGGTGCTGCGGCGGCTGCGGGCGTCGGAGCGGCTCGCCGACCAGGTCGCCGCGCTGACGCTGCACCACCTGCGGCTCGGCTTCCTCGTGCACGAGCGCCCGCTGGGGCCGCGCTCGGTCCACCGCTACCTGGTCGCGACGGCGCCCTATGCGATCGACGTCACCGTCCTCACCGTCGCCGACCGCCTCGCGACCCGCGGCCGCAACGCCGAGGGCGCGATCGCCGCCCACCTCGAGCTGGCGCGCGAGATGCTGGCGCACGCGCTGGCGCGCCGCGACGCGCCGCCGCTGCCGCCGCTCGTGCGCGGCGACGAGCTGGCGCGCGAGCTGGGCCGGCGGCCGGGGCCGTGGCTGGGCGAGCTGCTGGCGCGGCTCGAGGAGGACCGCTACGCCGGCGAGGTCACGACGCGGGAGCAGGCGCTGGCGCGGGCGCGGGAGCTGACGCGCGAACCGCCTCCAGGCAGACGCTGACCGCGCCGGCGACCGAGTCGAAGTCCAGGTTCGCCGCCACGTCGAGCGGCGAGTGGTAGTTCGACGGGAACTTGTACGGCGTGACGGAGGCGAGGGTGACGGTGTCGTAGCCGGCCCGCAGCGCGATCAGGCCGTCCGTGGCCAGGCCGAGGCGCAGGCCGCGCCGCAGCGGCGCTCCCGCCCGCTCGCCGCAGGCCGCCAGGAACTCGCGCGTCTCCACCGGGTAGTCGCGCATCCTGATCATGCCCTCGCCCTCGATGACGATCAGCTCGGGCGAGCCGACCGACTCGATGCAGATCACGCGCGTGCGCTCGCGCGGCAGCGACGGGAAGTGGCGCCGCGCGAAGCCGCGCATGCCCTCCATGAACGACTCCTCGGAGCCCGTCGAGAGCAGGATCACCCGCACGCCGGGCACCGGCTCGGCCTGCAGCATCCGCGCCAGTTCGAGGATGGTGGCCACCGCCGTCAGGTTGTCGTTGGCGCCGGGGACGACGCCGCGCAGCGCTATGTCGGTGAAGGCGGCGGCGCTGCCGGCCGCGATCGCCCCGCCCGCCGCGCGCAGGCGCCGCCGGCCCGTCAGCGCGCCGAGCGCGACCAGCGCCGGGCCGGCCGCCACCAGCTGCATGACCTGCGGCGACGTGTTGACGCGCGCGTAGAGCGCCGGGAAGGTGTCGGCCACCCAGGTGAGCAGCTGGGGAGTGAAGATGAAGCCGCCGTGCGCGGCGTCGTGGTGGGCGATGAACAGCAGCGTTGTCGCGCCGTCCGGGTCGCCCGCCTCGGCGACGACGTTGTAGGTCGACCGCTTGGGCAGCAGCCGGCGGAGGTGGTGCGGCCCGGCCGAGACGTCGTCGACGATGCCGGCCGCGGCGAGCGCGCCCACCGCCGCCGCGAGGCGCCGGCCGCCGAGCGCCGCCGCGGCGGCGGCCGCGCCGCTGAGCAGCCCGAGCGGCACCCAGTAGGTCCCGTGCGCGCGCTCCTCCTCGATCCGGGGGTCGAGGCCCAGCTCGCGCAGGCGCGCGGCGATCCACTCGGCCGCCTCGCGCTCGCCGGGACTCGCGGACGGTCGCTGGATCGCCTCGAGCGTCTCGATCGTCTCGCGCAGGCGCCGGCGGTCGGGCTCCATCGGGCGCGGCACGATAACGGTGGTCCGCGCGCGGCGACCGTTAGGGTCCCGCCATGGCCGACGACTGCATCTTCTGCAAGATCGTGGCAGGCGAGCTGCCGGCCACGAAGGTCCACGAGGACGAGCGCACGGTGGCCTTCATGGACATCAGCCCGGCGACGCGCGGTCACCTGCTGGTCGTCCCGCGCCGCCACGCCCGCGACCTGCACGAGATCGACCCCGAGGACCTCGCCGCCTGCGCGCGCGTGGCGCAGGAGCTGGCCGGGCGCGTCCGCGACCGCCTCGGCGCCGACGGCGTGAACCTGCTCAACTCGTGCGGCGCCGCGGCGTGGCAGACGGTCTTCCACTTCCACCTGCACGTGATCCCACGCTACGACGACGACCCGCTGCGGCTGCCGTGGGTGCCCGGGCCCGGCGACGCCGACGAGATCGCCGCCACGGGACGGGAGCTGGCGGCGTGACGGCGCCGGTGCGCGTCGAGCGCGACGGGCCGCTCGCGATCGTCACGCTGGCCTCGCCGCCGCTGAACCTGTGGGACGACGCCGTCATGGACGGCTACGAGGCGGCGCTCGACGAACTCGAGGCGTCGCCGCCGCGGGCCGCGCTGTTCCGGGCGGAGGGCCGCGTGGTCTCCGGCGGTGTCGACGTCGGCGCCGTGTTCGCCCGCATCGACTCGAGCGCCGAGGGCGGCGCGCTGTGGGAGCGGCTGCTCCGGCTGCCGGCGCGCCTCGAGGCCCTGCCGTACCCGACGGTCGCCTCGGCGCACGCGCTGTGCCTCACGGCGTCCTTCGAGCTCGCGCTCGCCTGCGACCTGCTGGTGGCGGCCGAGTCGGCGCGCTTCGGCCTCGTGGAGCGGGTCGTGGGCCTGACGCCGTCCATGGGCGGCACGCAGCGGCTCGTCGAGCGCAGCGGCGGCGGCGAGCGCGGGTCTGACGGTGCGGAGCATCCCGCGCAGTCTGACGCCTAGCGGCCCCGGAAGGTCGCGTTTCCCGGCCCGGACTCCAGGAACGACCGCACGGCGCCCTGCAGGTCCTCGGTGTC
>DATLGB010000071.1:0-11301 GCA_035540675.1 Solirubrobacteraceae bacterium
CGAGGACTGGGACTCCGGCTGGGACCGCCTCGGGCGCCTGCGGACCGAGCTGACGCTCACGCACTCCTACCCGGTGCGGCGGGTGCACGAGCTGATGGCGTGGGTGCAGTCGGGCGAGTACGACCGCATCGCCGGCGGCGATTACATCCGCCGCGGCCAGGAGCCGGGGCCGCGCGAGGAGGCCGGGGACGCCGTCGAGTTCTACGCGGAGCGCTTCCGCAAGAGCTTCCGCGAGGCGGGGGAGAGCATCAGCCGCGTCGGCAGCTCGCTCGCCGGCGCCTCCGACAAGGCGGGCCAGACCGTCGCGGACGCGAGCGAGCGCTTCGCCGAATGGCTGCGCGGGACGCCCGGCCGCGAGCCGCGGGAGCCCGGCGACGGCGACGGCGCGAGCTAGCCGGCCGACGCGCCGCCGGTGACCTCGACCGCGCGCAGGCGGCGCCGCACCGTGGCGCCGGGCGCGCGGACGGTCACGCGGTGCAGCCCGGTGCGGGTGGGCCGCACCACGGTCCGGTAGCGGCCGCGGCGCACGTTGACCCGCTTGCGCTGCACGCGTCGCCAGCGGCCGCGGACCTGCCGCTCGAAGACCACCTCGACGCGGGACGGCCACGTCGGCCCCAGCGTTCCCTCGACCTCGACGCGATTGCCGCGCGCGACGCGGTTGGACTCGAGTGACAGCGTCAGCCGCGGCAGCAGCCGCACGCGCACGGGCGAGGCGGCCATCGAGGCGTGCGCGCCGTCGCCGGGGAAGACGGCCCGCACGAGGCCGCTGCCCGGCAGCGGGGGCTTCGCGCTCCACGCGCCGCCGGCGCCGGCCGTGACGGTGGCGAGGACCTCCCACGCCGCTCCGGCCGTCTGGAACTGGATCTGGATCGCAGAGCCGGCCGGGTCGGCGCCGTCGTCGAAGCGCAGGGTGCCCGACAGCGAGACCGGCGACGGGTGGCGGACCGTGGTCTTGGCCGCCCGCAGCGACAGCCCGGCGACGGGCGCGGCGAGCGCGGCCGCCCGCTCGCGCAGCGCCGGCAGCTGCGCGTAGAGCGCGTCGCCGGGGCAGGCGGTGGAGTCGCCGTCGCGGTGGCCGGAGATCCGCTGCAGCGTCACCGCCTGGCCGGCCGGATAGCGGTTGGCCGGGCCGCCGCGCGAGACGACCGTCACCTCGCCGCTGACGGGCGCACCGTGCAGCGGCAGCTTCCAGGCGATCAGCCGCGCGAGCGCCTCCATGCCCGCCGCGGGCGGGGCCGCCGACGAGAAGTCGCCGAGGTAGGCGATGCCGGTCGAGTCGGAGTTGTAGCCCTGCGCCTGCGCGCCGATGACCGCCTGGTCGATGCCGCCGGCGCGGCCCTCGAAGATCTGGCCGTAGCGGTCGACGAGGAAGTTGTAGCCGACGTCGTTCCACTTGTTGGTGTCGCGGTGGTAGCGGCAGATGCCGAGCACGATCCCCGCCGAGTCCTCGGGGCGGTAGTCGTTGGCGGTCACCGTGTGGTGGACGAACGCGACCTGCACCTGGCCGTAGGACGGCTCCGTCCGCGGCGGGCAGGAGTCGCCGCCCCACTGCGGGCGCAGGATGATCGCGGGCGCGCCGCCCTGGGAGGCGCGGGCGGCCGCGGCGCGCCGGCGGGCGGTCCGCCGCGCCAGCGCCGCCGTCGGCTGCGCGCGCACGAAGCGGGCCCGCAGCGCGCGCGGGCGCCCCTGCACGCGCACCTGGAAGAAGTCGGCCGCGCCGGTCCAGCAGGGCTCGGTGCCGGCGGGGACGCGGCCGCCGTCGGGCGCGTGGTCGCCGGCGGCGTGCAGCGCCGTCCACGGCGTCCAGCTTCCGTTGCGCCGGCGCGCGCGGATCTCGGCCCGCAGCGGACCGGCCCCGGACCAGCGCAGGCCGAGCATGTCGAAGCGCCTCGGCGCGCGGCGCACCGGGAGGGTGCGCCAGCCGGCGCTCGCGGCCGCGGCGCCGGCGTCGCCGTCGAGGTCGACCTCGAAGACGGGCACGCGGCACGCGGCGGCGGCGCTCGGCGGCCGCAGCGCGCTCGCGGCGACGGCGGCGGCGCCGAGCTTGAGCGCGTGGCGGCGGGTGATCTTGCGACGGTGCACGGTCCTTCCGAACACGGCTTCGAGCCGAAAGGACCTCTTCACGCCGCGCGGGGCTTCCCCTGCACGCCTCGTTTCAGCCGCGCGGCCCGATCGCCACGAGCAGGCCCTCGGGCGTGTCGAGCTCGACGCCGTCGCCGCGCCCGTCGACCTCGAGCACGAGGCGGTCGATCCCGGCGCGGTCGGGCGGCGCGGGCGCGGCGCCGGCCGTCTGCCAGGTGTTGACGGCCAGGTGATGGTGGTAGCCGTCGGCGGACAGGAAGCTGGCCTGCGGGTCGGCCTGGCGCAGGTCGAGGCCGACGCGGTCGCGCCAGAACGCCGTGGAGGCGTCGAGGTCCGAGGCGCTCAGGTGCACGTGGCCGACGTCGACCGGCGCGCCGTCGTCGGCGGCCGCGGCGCGCAGCGGCGCGAGGTCCAGGGGCTCGCTGTAGATGGACTGCGGCCACTGCTCGCGCGGGCGGTCCCAATAGAGCTCGACGCCGAGGCCGTCCGGATCGCGCAGGTACAGGGCCTCGGAGACGCCGTGGTCCGACGCGCCGGTGAGGTGCAGGCCGCGCTCGCCGGCCCGCTCGAGCGCGGCCCCGAGCGCGGCCCGGCTCGCGAAGCGCAGCGCGACGTGGAACAGCCCGGCCGCCCGGCCGGGTGCCGGGCCCGCCACGCCCACGTCGCGGAACTCCAGCAGCGGCCGGCCGTCGCGGTCGAGCACGAAGCCGCCGTCGGCGCCCGTGCCGGCCAGCCACGACCAGTAGCGGGCGCTGCGGGAGGCGTCCGTCGCGCGCAGCTGGACGCGGTCGATGCGCAGGCCGTGCAGTGCCGCCATGGCGCCAGGATAGGATCGCGCCGCATGAGCCGGCCGGAGCGACCGACGCGGCCGCGGCCCCGCCGCGCGAGCCGCCGCGCTCCGACCCAGCAGGAGCGGATGCTGGCGGTGGCGGGCGTGGCCGGCCTGCTGCTCGTCGGGCTCATCAGCCTGGTGATGGTCCTGGGCGCGCTGGGCGGCGGCGACGAGGAACGCGAGGCCGCGTCCGCCGAGGCGACGCCGGAGGCGACGCCGACGCCGACGGCCACCCCGTCGCCGACGCCCGTGCCGCTGACCCGCGCGCAGCGCGCGCAGCGCCGCGCGGCCGCCGACCTCGTCCGCTCGCGCGGGTTCGAGGTCACGCGCCTGGCCGACTACAACCCCCGCCGCACGCTGCGCGTGTTGATCGGGCGCACGTCCGTCGGGACGCGGATGGCCTTCTTCTTCGTCGGCGACGACTACATCGGCAACGACGCGCAGGAGCCGAGCGCCGAGCTGAAGGTGGTGCGCTCGCGCGACGTGCGGGTGACGCTGGCCTACGGCATCTACGCCCCGGGTGACGAGGCGGACGAGCCGACCGGCGGGCCCGTGCGGGTGCGCTTCGCGTGGGACGGCGCGCAGCTGACGCCGCTGGACCCGATCCCGCCGCCCGAGCAGCGCACGCCGGGCCGCCAGGCGGGCTGATGCGGGCCGGGCTCGGGGCCCGGATGCCGGCGGTGCTGCGGGACGAGCCGCAGTTCCGGCTGCTGTTCTGGGGCCAGGCGCTGTCGCTGATCGGCGACCGCATCACCTTCGTCGCGATGCCGTTCGCGGTGCTCGCCATCGGCGGCGGCGCCGCCGACGTCGGGCTGGTCGCCGGCGCGCAGACGCTGCCGTTCCTGGTGTTCTCGCTGGCGGCCGGCGTGTGGGCGGACCGGTTCGACCGGCGGCGGATCATGATCGCCTCCGACCTCGTGCGGCTCGCGTGCCAGGCACTGGCGGGGACGCTGCTGCTCGCCGGCAGCCCGGAGCCGTGGCACCTGGCGCTGATCGGCCTGGCGTACGGGACCGGCGACGCCTTCTTCGGCCCGGCCATGATCGGGCTGCTGCCCCAGGTCGTCTCGCCGGCGCACCTGCAGGCGGCCAACGCGCTGCGCGGCATGACGATGTCGCTGGGGCTCGTGCTCGGCCCCGTCGCCGCCGGCGTCCTCGTGGCGACGATCGGGCCCGGCGGCGCCCTGCTGGCGGACTCGCTGACCTTCGCCGTCAGCGTCGTCTTCCTCGCGCGGCTGCGCCCCGCCGTCGCCGAGCGGGCGGACCTCGCGGCGCCCGGCTTCCTCGCCGGCCTGCGCGGCGGCTGGCGGGAAGTGCGGTCGCGCTCGTGGGTGTCGGCGATGCTCTTCGGCCTGGCCGTCTACCACGTCGTCGTGCTGCCGTCGGTGTTCGTGCTCGGCCCGGTGCTGGCCGACGCCGACTACGGCGGCGCCGCCGACTGGGCGCTGGTGACGGCGGGCTTCGGCGTCGGTTCCCTGGCCGGGCAGCTCCTGCTGCTGCGCTGGCGTCCGCGGCGCGCGGTGCTCGCGTCGGCGACGCTGCTGATCGGCGCATCGTGCCAGGCGGCGATCATCGGCAGCGGCCTGCCGATCGGCGCGATCGCGGCGCTCGAGGCGGTCGCCGCCGTGTGCGTGACCGGGTTCTTCACGCTGTGGGAGACCTCGATCCAGGAGCAGATCCCGCAGGGCGCCGTCTCGCGCGTCGCGTCGTACGACCTGTTCGTCGCCGTCGGCTTCCTGCCGCTGGGCGCGGCGCTCGCCGGCCCGGTGTCCGAGGCGGTGGGCCTTCAGCCGACGCTGGTCGGCATGAGCGTCATCGGGGTCGCCGCCGCGCTCGCGATCCTCTGCGTCCCCTCGGTGCGGACGCTGCGCCGGCCGCCCGCCGTGCTGCCCTGACCGCGGCCGCCCGCGCCGCCTCGTCGGCCAGCACGCGCTCGCCGACGGCGACCGCCTCCTCGCGCTCGCGCCGGTGCCCGAAGGCCACGTTGACCGCCAGCGGCAGCTCGATCCGGTAGTCGTGCCCGGCGCTGGCGGGCTCGTCGGCCGTCCAGCGCGTCGCCTTGACCAGGTCGAGCAGGCCGTGCAGGAAGGAGATGCCCGGCCGCCACGAGCCGCCCGGGTGCCACGGCGGTCGCCGCCACAGCAGCTCGAAGCCGGGGAACAGCACGACCGGGTCGGTCAGCCGCTCGAGGAACACGTAGCGCAGCTGCTCGGCGTGGGGCGGGTCCGCCTCCCGGATCTCGCGCGTCCGGATCCACTCGACGGCCGGGTGCGAGCCCTCGCGCAGGCGCCGCGCGAAGCGGCTGAAGTACGGCGTGCCCACCCACAGCGCCCGGCGGACGCCGCGCCGCTCGAGCCCCGGCACGCCCTCGTCGCGGAACACCTGCTGCGAGGCCCAGGCACCGAGCGACTCGCCGGAGACGCACAGCTCGGGGCCGCCCGCGGCGACCCGCGGCCCGAGCCGGCCGAGCAGCTCGCGGTGCGTCTGCGCCGCGACCGGCACCTTGCGCCACAGCCACGGGGTGCGGCGGTCGTAGTACTGCACGACGACGTGCGCGACGTCGCCTTCGGAGAAGCGCTCCTCCGCCGCCACCGGCACCGGGTTGACGTAGCCGCGCAGGGTCGCCGAGCACACGACCAGGCGCGCCCGGCCGAAGCCGCCGAGCCGCTCGAGCTCGGCGACGGCCAGGTCGCAGCGGGCGCCGACGTCGGGCGCCGAGCGCACCCCGACGAACACCCGCACGGGGTCCTGCGCCAGACCGGCGACCGCGCCGGCGCAGAAGCGCTGGCCCTCGAAGTCGAGCCCCGAGACGAGCGAGGCGGGGCCGTGCGAGACCGTCGGCAGGTAGGCGTCGCACGGGTAGTCGAGCGGCTTGCGGCCACGCCGCCGCCGCTCGGCGCGCGCCGCCAGCACGGCGGCGGCGAGCGCGCCGGCGGCGGCCAGGGGCAGCGGGTCGAAGCCGCGCACGCGCCGGCGCTCGGGCGCGGCCCAGCCCACCATGGCGGCGATGCCGGCGACGCGCAGCCCCGTCCCGGCCAGCGCCAGCGGGCCGCTGCGGCGCTCGAGCCGCAGCAGGGCGGCCGCCGCGCCCGCTCCCGCGAGCGTCAGCCGCGCCGCCGTTTCGCCGCCCTCGACGCGCCGCGCGAGCTGCGCGACCACGGTCTCGGCCGCCCAGCCCGCAGCGGCGCCGAGGCCGGCGGCACCCGCCGACACCGCGATCTGCTCGCGCCGCTGGCGGCGCATCAGCGACGGCGCGAAGGAGAGCGCGAGCGCGAGCGCGGCCATGTAGCGGGCGGTGTCGCGTCGCACCATCGGGGCAGGGAGTATTGCGGCGGTGGCCGACGGGACCCGCCCGGGTGTAGCGTGCCGGGGGGAGAGAAGGGTGACGCTCGTCGAGGAGAGCCTGCAGGACCGGGTGGCGGCGCTCGTGGCGCAGCGCGCGCCGGCGGAGCGCGCGACCGCGCTGAAGACGTTCGCCGCCGCCTATCTGCAGCGCCACGCGCCGGCGGACGCCGACGCCGAGGCGCTCTACCACGAGGTCTGCGGCGCGTTCGAGCTCGTCGCGTCGCTCGGCCGCCGGCCGCGCCTTCACCCCGACCCGCGACGCCGACGGCTACGAGACGTTCGGCTCGGTCGTGGAGACCAACACGGACGATCTGCCCTACCTGGTGGACTCGGTGACCGCCGAGCTGCAGGAGCGCGGCCTCGGCGTGCGGCGCGTGGCGCACCCGATCGTCGGCACCGAGCGCGACCCCGACGGGCGCCTGCTGGGCGTCCTGCGCCCGCGCGACGCCGCGCGCCGCGAGTCGATCATGCACTTCGAGCTCGACCGGCGGCTGGGCGACGACGAGCTGGCGGACCTGGCGGCGGCGGTGGACGGCGTGCTCGGGGACGTCCGCCGCGTGGTCGCCGATTTCCCGGCCATGACGCAGAGCGTGGGGCGGATGATCGAGTACGCCCGGGCGGGCGCGGGGCGCTACTCGTTCGACGACGTGAGCGAGGCGATCGCCTTCCTGCGCTGGCTGCTGGAGGGGACGTTCACCTTCCTGGGCTACCGCGAGTACGAGGCCTCCGGCGGCGTCCTGCGCGTGATCCCGGCGTCCGGGCTCGGGCTGCTCGCCGACGCCGCCACGAGCTTCGTGTCCGAGGGGCGGCCGGTGGAGACGCTGCGCCCGGCGATCCGCGACCGCATCGCGGGCGGCGACCTGCTGCTCGTCACCAAGACCAACCGGCTGTCGCCCGTGCGCCGGCGGGCGCGGATGGACTACGTCAGCGTCCGCTACGAGGTCGACGACGGCAGCGTGCGCGAGGCGCGCCTGATCGGGCTGTTCACCACGAAGGCGTACGCCGCACCGGCCGACGAGACCCCGCTGCTGCATCACAAGCTCCGCCGGATCCTCGAGGCGGAGGACCTGATCGACGGCTCCCACGACCATCGCGCGGCCGTCGCCATCTTCGGCTCGTTCCCGAAGGACGACCTGCTCAGCTCGAGCTGGGAGGACCTGCGCCGCGCGCTCGTCGCCCTGCTCGGGGTGCAGGCCGACCAGGTGCGGGTGCTCGGGCGCCGCTCGCACGACGACCGCACGGCGTCGCTGGTCGTCGCGCTGCCGCGGCGGCGCTACTCGCCGGAGCTCGTCGACCGCCTGGAGCGGCTGCTGGCGCGCCGCTACGGCACCGACGCCGCGGTCGAGTCCCACCTCGTCCTCGACGAGCAGTTCCCGCACGCGCGGGTGCACTTCAGCGTGCACTCGCCCGCCGGCGACCTGCCCGACGTCGACCCGTCCGAGCTCGAGGCCGAGGTCGCCGAGCTCACGCGCTCCTGGGACGACGCGGTCGAGGGCGCGCTGCGGGCGCGGCTGGGCGCGCGGCGCGCGCGCGAGCTGGCGGCCCGCTGGACGCCGCGCTTCCCCGACTTCTACAAGGCGGCGACGGTCGCCCCGCTGGCGGCCGCCGACATCGAGCGCCTCGAGGAGCTCGAGTCCAGCGACGAGCAGCTCGTGGTGGGGCTGCAGCACGCGGAGGGCCGCAGCGGGCCGCGCACGCGGCTCGCGCTCTACAAGCGCGACGGCAAGCTCCCGCTGTCGGAGATCCTGCCGATGCTCGAGATGATCGGGCTGCGCGTGCACGACGAGCGGCCCACGCGCCTGCTCGGCGGCGACGGCGAGACCTTCGTGCAGAACTTCGGCGT
Organism: Solirubrobacteraceae bacterium; assembly: GCA_035540675.1. Taxonomy (GTDB): domain Bacteria; phylum Actinomycetota; class Thermoleophilia; order Solirubrobacterales; family Solirubrobacteraceae; genus DATLGB01. The sequence goes on from DATLGB010000071.1 coordinate 8,100, forward strand.
GCTCGGCCCGGAGGGCGCGCCGCTGGACCTCGACGAGCTCGGCGAGCGGCTGTCGGACACGATCCTCGCCGTCCGGCGCGGCCAGACGGACTCCGACTGGCTGTCCAAGCTCGTGCTGGTGGCCGGCCTGAGCTGGCAGCAGGTCGGGATGCTGCGCGCCTACCGCGTCTACCGCCAGCGCGCCGGCGCGCGCTTCGGGCTGCGCTACGACGCCGAGGCGTTCGCGGCGCAGCCGCAGATCGCCGCCAAGCTCGTGCGCTACTTCGAGCTGCGCCACGACCCGGGGCAGGTCGACGACGCCGCGGCCGACGCGCTGCGCGAGGAGATCCTCGCCGACCTCGACGCGGTCGAGTCGCTCGACCAGGACCGGATCCTGCGCGACCAGCTCGCGCTCGTCGACGCGACGCTGCGCACGAACGCCTTCCGGCCGGGGCGCGACGCGCTCGCGCTCAAGCTGCGCTCCGCCGACGTCCCCGGCATCCCCGAGCCGCGGCCGTACGTCGAGATCTTCGTGCACTCCGTGGCGATGGAGGGCATCCACCTGCGCGGCGGCCCGATCGCCCGCGGCGGGCTGCGCTGGTCGGACCGGCTCGACTTCCGCACGGAGGTCTACGGCCTGATGCGCGCGCAGGTGACCAAGAACGCCGTCATCGTGCCGTCGGGCGCCAAGGGCGGCTTCTACATCAAGCGCCGGCCGGACGACGCGGCCGCCCTGCGCGAGGAGGTGGCGGCGCAGTACACGCGCTACATCCGCGCGCTGCTCGACGTCACGGACAACCTCGTGGAGGGCGACGTCGTGCACCCGCCCGGCGTGCGCGTGCTCGACGGCGACGACCCGTACCTCGTGGTGGCCGCCGACAAGGGGACGGCGACGTTCTCCGACACCGCCAACGCGATCGCGGCCGAGTACGGCTTCTGGCTCGGCGACGCCTTCGCCTCCGGCGGCTCGGCCGGCTACGACCACAAGGCGCTGGGCATCACCGCCCGCGGCGCCTGGGAGTCGGTGAAGCGGCACTTCCGCGAGCTGGGCGTCGACCCGGCGCGCGACGAGTTCACCGCGGTCGGCATCGGCGACATGTCCGGCGACGTGTTCGGCAACGGGATGCTGCTGTCGGACAAGGTCAAGCTGCTGGGCGCCTACGACCACCGCCACGTGTTCATCGACCCCGACCCGGACCCGGCGGCGTCGTGGCAGGAGCGCCGGCGGCTGTTCGAGCTCGGGGCCGCGGGCGGATCGTCGTGGGCCGACTACGACACCGCGCTGATCTCCGAGGGCGGCGGGGTCTGGCCGCGCAGCGCGAAGTCGATCCCGCTGTCGCCGCAGGCGCGCGCGGCACTGGGTGTGACGGAGGCGGCGCTGCCGCCCGACGAGGTGATCCGCGCCATCCTGCGCGCGCCGGCCGACCTGCTGTTCAACGGCGGCATCGGCACGGTGGTCAAGGCCTCCGACGAGGACCACGCCGCCGCGCGCGACCGCGCGTCGGACGCCATCCGGGTCGACGCCGCCGACCTGCGCTGCCGGGTGGTGGGGGAGGGCGGCAACCTCGGCTTCACCCAGCGCGGCCGGATCGAGCTGTCGGCCCGCGGCGGGCGCATCAACGCCGACTTCATCGACAACTCCGCCGGCGTCGACTGCTCCGACCACGAGGTCAACCTCAAGATCCTGCTCGACCTGGCGGTCCGCCGCGGCGAGCTCGACGGCGCCGCGCGCGACGAGCTCCTGCAGGCCGTCACCGAGGACGTGACCGCGCACGTGCTGCAGGACTCGTACCGCCAGGCGCGCATCCTGTCGCGCGAGGTGAGCGTCTCCGGCTCGCGCCTGTACGCCTACGAAGACCTCATGCTCGCGCTCGAAGCCGAGGGCATGGTCGACCGCGACACCGATGCGCTGCCGAGCGTGGCCGCCCTCGGCCAGCGCCGGCGGTCCGGGCAGGGCCTGCACCGCCCCGAGCTGGCCGTGCTGCTCGCGCACGCCAAGCGCTCGCTCACGGACGCGCTGCTCGAGTCCACGGTGCTCGACGACCCGTGGCTCGAGCGCGACCTGCGCGGCTACTTCCCGCCGCTCATGTTGGAGCGCTTCGGCCACCTGCTCGCCGAGCACCGGCTGCGCCGCGAGCTGCTCGCGACGCTGGTCGCCAACGAGGTGGTCGACGCGCTCGGCCCGTCGTTCGTCTCGCGCCTGGCGACGGAGCTCGGGGCCGAGCCGGCGGAGGTCGTGCGGGCGTACCGGATCGCCCGCGACGTGACCGGCGCGGTGGGGCGTCTGGCGGCCATCGACGCGCTCGAGGCCGGGCTCGAGCGCGACGTCGAGGCCCAGCTGGTCGACGGCGTCGAGCGGCTCGTGGAGGGCGTCACCCGCTGGTATCTCCAGCACGAGCCGGGCGCCGAGCTGCGCAGCACCATCGAAGCCGGCCACGACGGCTTCGAGCGCTTGGAGGATGCCCTCGAGGCCGCGGCGCCCGAGCAGGCGCTCGCCGTCGCCGACCGCCTGCAGGCGCAGGGCGTGCCGGAGACGGTGGCGCGCGCCCACGCGCTCGCGCCGGAGCTGGTCTACGCGCCCGACGTGATCGCCGTCGCGGGCGAGACCGGACGGCCGGTCGAGGAGGCCGGGCGCGCGTTCGCGCTGCTCGGCGAGAAGCTGCGCTTCGGCTGGCTGGAGGAGGAGCTCGAGCAGCTTCCCGCTGCGCAGCGCACGCAGCGCTGGGCGGTGCAGGCGCTGCACGACGACGCCCGGCGGGCGCGGCGCGAGCTGGCGACGCTCGCACTCGGCGAAGACGACGGGCCGCCCGAGGCGGCGGTGGAGGCGTTCCTCGAGCGCCGGAAGGCGCGCTGGGAGCACCTGGCCTCGGTCGTCCGCTCGCTGTCCGTCGACGGGTCGGACCTGGCGGGGCTGATGGTCGCGGTGCGCGAGCTGCGCGCGATCGCCGCCTGAGCGCACCCGCGGGAGCGCCGCACGGTGGGGGGCGCCGGGCGCTGTGGGCGAGGATGGCCGTCATGCTCCACAGGTGCCTTCGCCTCCTCGCGCTCACCGGCGCGCTCGCCGCGGCCGCCGCGCCGGCGGCCGCCGCCGACGAGCTGCGCCGCTGCCGCGGCGTGCACTTCACGCGCGGCTCGGACGAGGTGGCCGGCGCCGTCCGCGTGCGCAACGTCACCTGCCGCTTCGCGCGGCGGTTCATCCGCCACATGGAAGGCCGGCCGCCTC
>DATLGB010000072.1:0-15522 GCA_035540675.1 Solirubrobacteraceae bacterium
TGCGGGGAGTTCGTGAGGTCGACCCAGACGCGCACCGCGCGCGCACCCTAGCCGCCGTCCGCGTGCCGTACGCGCCCGCGCCGACCCGCCGCCTACCGCCCACGGCGCCGCCGGGCGGCGGCGGCAGCCCCCGCCGGCCCCGGCGGCGGGGTTACCGTCGGCCGCCCGCGGGAAGGCTCCGAACGAGCGCATGTTCACGTCGCAGCGACTCCGAGCCGTCGTGCCGCCGGGCGAGGTCGCCGTCCGCGAGCAGCGCATCGACGACGCCGTGCACCAGGTGGCGGTCCGCGGCTCGCTGCGACCGGAGAAGGTGGGCGAGGTCGCGCGCCGGCTCGACGGCGCGCTCGCGAGCGGCGCGCGCTGGCTGATCGTCGACCTGACGGACGCGCGGCCGGTCGCCGATCCGATGATCGCCGCCCTGCTGGCGGCCGCGCGCGAGTGCCGGGCGCGCCGCGGCGAGCTGATCGTCGCCGGCGCCGCTCCCGACGTGGAGGCGCGCATCCGCGCGCACGAGGTCGCCCACCAGCCGGCCCTGGCCGCCGGGGCCGAGCAGGCGCTGGCGATCCTCAAGCTGCTGCGGCCCCGGACGCGGGTGCCGCGCGCCGGCGACGGGGCGCGGCGCAGGATCACGCCGCCGACGCTGCGGCGGATCGAGCCGCGGACGCTGAATTAGCCGCCACTCAGCACGGTCGCACTAGGCTGGCCCGCCGCATGGACCCAGTGCTGCTCGCCTCCCTCACCGACCCGATCGTCAACTTCGCCGTCGACGTCATCGACAAGCTGGGGCTGCCCGGGATCTTCATCCTGATGGTGCTCGAGAGCGCCTGCATCCCCATTCCGTCCGAGACCACGTTCCTGTTCGCGGGCTTCAACGTGGCCGAGGGCGACTACTCGATGTTCGCCGTCGTGGCCACGGGCGTGGCCGCCAACACGATCGGGTCGTGGCTGGCGTACTGGGTCGGCTACTACGGCCGCGTCGACCTGCTCGAGAAGCACGGCAAGAAGCTGCACATCAAGCCGTCCCACCTCAAGTGGGCCGACGACTGGTTCGAGCGCTACGGCGCCGCGACCGTCTTCTTCACCCGCATGATGCCGATCATCCGCACCTTCATCTCGCTGCCGGCCGGGGTGGCGCGGATGCCGTTCTGGAAGTTCACCTTCCTCACCGCGGCGGGCTGCGTCCCCTGGATCTTCATGCTCACCTTCATCGGCCGCGAGGCCGGGGACCGCTGGGAGTCCTGGAAGGACAGCCTCCACTACATCGACTACGCGGTCGCCGCCTGCATCGTGATCGGCGGCATCTACCTGCTGGTGCGCGCGCGGCGGCGACGGCGCGCCAATGCCGCCGCCTGACGCGGTCGTCGCGCTGCTGCACGGGGCGGCCGAGCTGCTGCCCGTCTCCTCGTCCGCGCACGCGGCGCTGCTCGGCGGCGGCGAGGCCGACGACGCGGCGCTGCACGCGGGGCCGCTCGCCGCGCTGCTGCTCGGCCGCCGGGGCGAGGCCCGCGAGGTGCTGCGGCGCCTCGACCGCCGCCGGCTGGCCGTGCACGTGCTGGCGGGCGGGATCCCGTCCGCGGCCGGGCTGGTGCTCGAGGGGCGCCGGCCCGATGGCCCGCGGGCGCTGGCGGCCGGCCTGCTGGCGGGCGCGGCGCTGCTGGCCTGCGCCGACGGACGCAACGGCACGCGCTCGCGCTGGGACGCCGGAGCGGCGGACGGCGCGTGGCTCGGGCTCGCGCAGGCCGCGGCGCTCGTGCCCGGCGTCTCGCGAAACGGGGCGACCCTGGCCGTCGCGCGCTGGCGCGGCTTCGCGCCGCAGGAGGCCAACCCGCTCTCGCGCGAGGTCGGCGTGCCGGTGACCGCGGGCGCCATCGCCCTGCGCCGCCTGCGCACGGGCCGCGGCCCGGGAGCGGCCGTCACCGCGGCGTCGTTCGCCGGCGCGGCCGCCGCGCTGCCGCTGCTGAAGCGCGTGGACCGCGGCGGGCCGCTGTGGCCGTGGGCGGCCTACCGGGCGGGGCTGGCGCTGGCGCTGGTGAGACAATCCCGCCGATGAGCCGCCCCGACGCGTACGCCGCCGCCGGCGTCGACACCCGCCAGGCCGACGCCGGCGTCGCCGCGATCGTGCGCGCGCTCGGCACGATCGATACGGGCCGGCCGTCGCGGTCCGTCGCGCCGCCCGGCCACTACGCCGCCGTGCTGGAGGTCGCGCCCAACCTCGGCATCGCGATCGGCACCGACTCGGCCGGCTCGAAGGTGATCGTGGCCGAGCAGACCGGGCGCTTCGACACGATCGGCATCGACTGCGTCGCGATGAACGTCAACGACGTGATCTGCATCGGCGCCGAGCCGATCGCGCTGGTCGACTACCTGGCCGTCGAGCAGTCCGACCCGGAGGTGCTCGGAGCGATCGCGGCCGGCCTCGCGCGCGGCGCGCAGGACGCCGGCGTCGAGGTGCCGGGAGGCGAGCTCGCCGTGCTGCCCGAGGTCGTCCGCGGGCACCCGTCGCCGCACGGCTTCGACATCGTCGGCACCTGCTTCGGCACCGTCGCGCTCGACGCGATGGTCACCGGCGAGCGGCGGCGGCCGGGCGACGCGGTGATCGGGCTGCCGTCGAGCGGCATCCACTCCAACGGCTACACGCTGGCGCGGCGGGCGCTCGACCCGCTGGGCCTCGACGCGCGGCCCGCAACCCTCGGCGGCGCGTCGGTGGCCGACGCGCTGCTCGAGCCCACGGTCATCTACGTGCGCGCCGTGCTCGACCTGCTGCGGTCGGGCGTGCCGGTCCACGGGCTGGCGCACATCACCGGCGGCGGCGTCCTCAACCTGCTGCGCCTGCCCGGCGACGTCGGCTACGACATCGACGCGCCGCTGGCGGTCCCGCCGGTCTTCGACCTGATCTCCGAGCGCGAGGAGGTGCCGCCCGAGGAGATGTGGACCATCTTCAACATGGGCTGCGGCTTCGTCGCCGTGGTGCCCGAGGAGCGCTGCGACGAGGCGGTCGCGATCCTCGCCGCGCGGCACCCGGGCACCCGCCGGATCGGCACGATCACCGACGCCGCGGGCCGGGTGGAGCTGCCGTCGCTGGGCCTTTCCGGCACCCGCGACGGCGGGCTTCAGCGCTTGGCGGGGTAGTCGGCCTCCGGCCCGCCCTCGTCGGCGTCCTCGGCGGGCGTCGGGATGAGCGGGTCGTCGGCCGCTCGCTTCGTCGCCCGCTTGGCGTCGTCGATGTGCTCGTCGAGGGCCTCGTTCGCGTCGGCCAGCTCGTCGGCCTCGCCCTCGCGCCGGTCCGCCAGCTGCTCGTGGTCGCTCATGCGCTGCCGGATACCCGCGCCCGCCGGCTTGTAGCCTCGCCGGCGATCCGATGAGCCGCACCGACGCGACAGGGGGACGGGCCGCGGTCGCCGAAGCCGAGCGGCGCGGCGTGCCGTTCCTCGAGCTGCGCGACGGCGAGGGCGAGTTGCGGGTGATCGTCCTCGAGCGGGGCGGATACGCGCTCGGGCGCCGCGAGGAGGCGGACATCGCGCTGCCGTGGGACCCGGAGGTGTCGCGGCTGCACGCGCAGCTCGAGCGCGTCGCCGGCGAGTGGACGATCTGCGACGACGGCCTCTCGCAGAACGGGACGTTCGTCAACGAGATGCGGGTGCCGGCGCGCCGGCGCCTCGCCGACGGCGATCTCGTCCGGCTCGGCCGGACCGCGATCACCTTCCGCGACCCGGCCGCGCGCCGGGGCTCGGTGACGCTGCTTCCCGGCGAGCTCACGGCGGCGGTCGCGCTGTCCGAGCAGCAGCACGCGATCCTGCGCGCGCTGTGCCGGCCGCTGCGCGTGGGACTGCCCGCCGCGACCGACGCCGAGATCGCGGTCGCCGTGGCCGTGCCGGAGGACGTGGTGGCGACGGAGCTGCGCTCCCTCTACGGCGCGTTCGGCCTCGAGCAGCTGTCGCTCGAACAGGCGCGCGCCGCGGTCGCCGAGGGCGCGCTCACGAGCGGCCTCGTGTCTTTTGACGAACCGTCGACGTAGAGCAAGTCCCCGGCCCTCGCCGCGTTGAGGTACGCATGTCGTACCTCGCTCCCCGCCTCGCCTTCGCCTGCCTGCTCCTGCTCGTCGCCGCCGCCGGTCCCGCCCGCGCGCAGAGCCTCGAGACCGAGATGCTGGGCACGGACAACTTCTCGCACGTCACGAACCTCCAGTACGAGCAGCGCTATGACTCCGGCGGCAACCACGGGTCGGACATCGAGTTCTTCGACATCACCGTGGACACGGCCGCCGGCACGCCTCCGCCGGCCGCGGCGCCGGTCGGGAAGGTCAAGGGCCGCAAGACGTCCAGGGCCGCCCGCCGCGCCGCAGCCCGCGCGCGCAAGGCGTACGCGCGCTGCGCCAAGCAGGCGCGCCGCAAGAAGGGCGCCAAGCGCCGCGCGGCGCTGCGCAAGTGCCGCAAGCAGCGCGCCCGCGCCCTGACGCGCGCCCGCCGCGCCGCCGCCGACGTGGATCCGACCGCGGCCGGCGTCCAGCGCACCTTCGCCTTCGCCGGCACGTACTACAACGGCCTGCAGATCGTCGACGTCTCCGACCCGGAGACGCCGCGCATCGTCGCCAACTACGACTGCGCGATCGCGCAGGGCGACGTCCAGGTGTTCCGCCGCGACGACCTCGGCGGCCGCGTGTTCGTCGGCTACGGCGCCGACGACCCGTACTCCAACAACACGGAGAGCGCCTGCTACCAGGAGGCGGCCGAGCTCGGCTTCGACACGGAGGAGAACGGCAACTCCGGCACCTTCATCATCGACGTCACCGATCCGCACCGCCCGCGCACCGTCTCGTTCGTCCCGTTCGAGAAGGGCTCGCACAACCTCACGATCCACCCGAGCGGCAAGTACCTCTACAACTCCAACTCGGACACGATCGCCACGCTGCAGCCCGGGATCGAGGTGGCCGACATCACCGACCTGTCCCAGCCGAAGGAGGTCGCCGTCGTCCCGCTGGACTACCGGCCGGGCCTGGGCAGCGAGTCGCATGACATCTCCTTCAGCGCCGACGGCACGCGCGCGTACTCGGCGGCCGTCTCGCAGGGCGTGATCCTCGACACGAGCAACCCGGCGGCGCCGACGGTGGTGTCGACGATCTTCGACCCGAGCGTGAACGTCTGGCACCAGGCCGAGGTCGTGCAGGCCAGCGTGCCGGGCGCCGGCGAGCGGACGCTCCTGATCGGCGCCGACGAGTTCGCCGGCGCGACGCCGACGGGCCAGTGCCCGAACGGCGGGCTGCACGTCTACGACGTCACCGGCCCGCTCGAGAACGCGCCGGTCAAGCTCGGCTACTGGAACTTCGACGAGGTGCGCGCGACCGAGGGCGGCGGCGGCTGCACCGCGCACGTGTTCCAGCTCTGGCGCGAGCAGAACATCATGCTGATCGCCAACTACAACGGCGGCGCGCACGTCCTCGACATCGCCGCCCTGGCCGGCCTCGGCTTCGGCGGCACGGCGACCGCGAACATGGTCGAGCTCGGCCGCGCCCGCTTCCGCGACTCGAACTTGTGGGCGGTCAAGTCGGCCCGCTTCGACCGCAAGGGCGTTTCCTACCTGTTCGGCAACGACGGCTTCCGCGGGCTCGACGTCTTCCGCTTCGACGGGGCGAAGCCGTCGCTGGTCAACCGCGGCCGCTGGTACCCGGCGGGCAGCGAGCCGACCGCCGCGCGGCTCGGGGGCGCGGCCGTCGCGCCGCTGCTGCTGCGGGTCAAGTAGCGCCTTCAGCGCCCGGCCGGTGCTCGCCCGCGGGCGGGCGCCGGCCGGGCGCGCTCACTGGCGCGCGTCGGTGAGCGCCAGGAACTCCTGCCGCGTGCGCGGGTCGTTGCGAACGTGCCCGCGCAGCGCGGAGGTCGTGGTGCGGGCGCCCGGCTTCTGCACGCCGCGGATGGTCATGCAGAAGTGCTCGGCGTCGAGGACGACGCCGACGCCGCGCGGCTGCAGCGTCTCCTCGATCCAGTCGGCGATCTGCACGGTCATCCGCTCCTGGACCTGCAGACGGCGCGCGTACTGCTCGACGACGCGGGCCAGCTTGGACAGGCCGACGATCCGCGCGCCCGGCAGGTACGCGACGTGCGCGACCCCGACGAACGGGATCAGGTGGTGCTCGCACAGCGAGTGGAACGGGATGCCGCGCGCGACGACGAGCTCGTCGTAGCCCTCGTCGTTCGGGAACGTCGTCGCCTCGAAGGGGCGCGGGGTGAGCAGCTCGGCGTACGCGGCGGCGACGCGCCGCGGCGTGTCGCGCAGGCTCTCGTCCTCGGCGTCGACACCGAGCGCGACCAGCAGGTCGTGCGCGGCGCGGGCGGCCGCGTCGAGATCCACCGGGCCGTCGGCGTCGTGACCGGCCGCGGGGTGCGTTGGCTCGGAGACGTCGGTCACAACGGCTCAGGTTATCCGCCGCCCGCCGGGCGGTGGACGTCGCCCTCGCACGCGCCCCAGATCCCGCGCCGCTGCGCGCGCGCCTCGCGCGCCGCCGCGCGGTAGCGCGCGAGCCGCCGGAACGGGTCGTCGTACACGTACGGCGCGGCCCAGCCCGCGCGCGCGAGCTCCTCGCCGAGGTCGCGCCCGTCGCGCAGCTCGACGTAGGCGAGCAGGCGGTCGTAGCGGTCGCGGCGGTCCTGCGTCGGGTCGGCCACGAGCCGGACCCGGCGGTCGCCCGCGACCAGCCGCGCGAGCGCGCGCGTCGCCGCGTGGGCCCCGCACTCCACCGGCGTGCCCGGCCGCCGCGACTCCGGCGTGTCGATGCCGATCAGCCGCACCGTCTCGCGCCGCCCGCCGACCGCCACCTTGACGGTGTCGCCGTCGACGACGTCGACCAGCCGCGCTCCGCGCGGGCCCGCGCCCGCGCCGCCGCCGGCCGCGTCGCAGCCGGCGAGGGCGAGGACCAGCAGGCACGCGGGGAGGCGCCGCACCTCGTGCATGCTCGCGCGGCGGCCGGACCGGCTGCAGGCGCCGTTGCAGCCGGCCGGCTACAGGCCGGTCATCAGCACCAGCGCCTCGCGCGGCGAGAGGCGGTGGACCGCGCCGTCGCTGCCGCGCAGCTCGACGAGCACACGGCGGCCGAAGGGGTCACGCGCGATGTACAGCTCCCGACCGCGGGCGGACAGGCCCTCGGCGCGCGACGCGGCGGCGTCGACCTCGGCGAGGACCTCCAGCGGCGGGAGCGCGGGGACGGCGGCCGGGACCGGCCGTGGCGGCGGCGGGCCGGCGGCCGGCGTGGGGTGCGGGGTACGGGGACTCATGTCCCGATGGTCGGCGCGCGCGCCGCCGTCTTGAGCTCAGCCCACCGACGCGAGCAGGTTCGCGTCGTCGGCCAGACGATGCTTGAGGGTGCGCTTGAGCTCGCCGTGGATCTGGCAGACGCGGCTCTCCGACACGCCGAGGACGTCGCCGATCTCGCGCAGCGTCAGGTTGTTGACGTAGAGCATCACCGCGACCTCGCGCTCGCGCCGCGGCAGCCCGTCGAAGGCGCGGCGGAAGCGGTCCTTGGCCTGGCGCAGCGTCGCCGCCACCGCCGGGTCCCGGCGCTCGTCCTCGTCGGGCAGCGTGTCGATGCGCTCGATCGTGGTGTGGTCCTCGCCGTGGACGAGCGCGTTGAGCGAGCCGACCTCGGCGCGCGCGATGTCGTCCTGCCGGACGCGCAGGTCCTCGACGCTGATGCCCAGCGCCGCCGCGAGCTCGGCCGTGGTCGGCCCGCGCCCCTCGGCGACCGTGAAGCGCTCGCGGGCGCGCAGGATGTCGCGCTCCCAGCGCCGCAGGGACCGCGGCGCCCAGTCGCGCCGGCGCAGCTCGTCGAGCACGGCGCCGTGGATGCGCGTCCAGGCGAACTGGTCGAGCGTGACGCCGCGCGCGGGGTCGAAGCGGTCGATCGAGGTGATCAGCGCCTCGAGGCCGCAGGAGATGAAGTCGTCGACCTCGCACTCGGTCGGCAGCTGACGGACCTTCTTGTAGACGATGTACTTCACGAGCGGCGCGTACGTCATCACGAGGCGGTTGCGCAGGCGCACGTCGCCCGTGGCCTTGTATTCGCGCCACAGCGCGAGGGTCGCGTCGGTCTGGGTCCTCCGGCTGGTCGTGGTCACGACGGTGCGCCTCCTTGCGGTCGTCGCCGCCCTCTCTGGCGGGAGGGGACGGGTCGAGACACTCATCGGCGCCCGGCCGGCGGCGCCGCATCCCCTTAATGGGGTAACCGGCCCTAGTACGAACGTCCAGCCGGACCGGGTGGGGCGCGCGCCCGGCGGCGGGTTGTCGACGCGCGGCGCAGGGTACGGTCTGAGGTTGAGCACACGACCTTTCCCAGGAGCGCGACCATGAGCAGCAGGAACCGTTTGTTCTCAGCCCGCACCCTTGTGCTCGGTGGCCTCGCCGTGGCCGCCGCCGCCGGCGCGCTCAAGAACCGCCATCGTGTCGCGGGCCTGATCGGCGCCCGCTCGAGCGAGCCGGAGCCCTACCCGGCACCCGCCGAGGCGCCGCCCGGCGCGGCCGCCGCCGTGCGCGACGAGCCGGCGCCGGCGCCCGCCGTCTCCAACTACGACGCCCCGGGCCCGCCCGCCAACACGGCGACGCCCGTCCCCGCCCCCGAGCCGGTCGTGCACGAGGGCGGGATCGACGAGGCCGCCGAGGAGGCCGCGGCCGCCGCCGAGGCCGCGAACATCGGCGGGACGGTCGCCGACTACGGACCGAGCACGCTGGGCGAGGAGGTCGACGAGGCCGACCGCCCGCTCGAGGAGGCCGGGCAGGGCGTGGCCGAGGGCCTCGAGCAGAGCGAGGCCGATCTGGCCGACAACGTCGAGCCGTCCGCCGGCGACCCGATCGACGCCGAGCGCCGGATCGACGAGGTCATCGAGCAGCAGGACACGCCGGCCGGCGAGGTGGTGGAGACCCATCCCCACCTGCACGCCGACGAGCCCCAGTTGACGATCGCCGACGAGGGCGAGACGGCGGCGCGCCCGGCGGCCGAGCCGCCCGCCCCGCCCGCGCCGCCGAGCGGCCTCTCCGGCGGCTCCGGGCCGAGCGAGAGCGCGCCGCTCGCGCCCGAGACCGTCGACGACGGCGCGCCCACCGGCGGCGGCACCGCCGCCGGCACGACCTCCGACGAGCCGCCGCCGCCGTCGGCCGCCGACCGGGCCGACGCGCCGCCGCCGCCGCCGGTGCCGGGCACCGCCGCCGAGGACAGCCCGCCGCCGCCGCCCGAGGCGTCGAGCGGCTCCGCGCTGGGCGAGACGACGACCGCGCAGGACGCGGAGGCCACCCCCGGCGCCGACGACACGAGCGCCGGCGGCGCGCCGGGCGAGACCCCGGCCGCCGAGAAGTCCTCCGCCGTCTGGCGCGCCGACGACCAGCCGACGGTCGAGCAGCCGCCGGTCGCCCCGCCCTCCGACGCGCCCGGGTCCGACTCCGACGACGACGACGGGTCGGAATGGCAGACGTGGTCCGGGCGCGCCGTGGACCGCTGACCGCGCCGGCCCCGCGCCGGGATGCCGGCCGGGGCCGCCGCTCGCGGCGCTCGCACGACCACGGCGACCGGCACAATTAGCCAGGCAGGATGAGCCCGCTCGTCGGCACCCAGCTCAGCGGCCGCTACCGGCTGGACGCCCAGGTCGGCGCCGGCGGGATGTCGACGGTCTATCGCGCGTTCGACACGACGCTCGAGCGCACCGTCGCGGTGAAGCTGATGCACCGCGAGATCGCGTCGGATTCGGCGCAGCTCGAACGCTTCCGCCGCGAGGCGCGCTCGGTCGCGCAGTTCAGCCACCCGCACATCGTCGGCGTCATCGACGCCGGCGAGGACGACCACCGGCCCTACATCGTCTTCGAGTACGTGGAGGGCGAGACCCTCAAGGACCGCATCCGCCGCCAGGGCCGGCTGCCGGTCGACGAGGCCATCGCGTACGCGATCGAGATCGCGCGCGCCCTGTGCGCGGCGCACAGCCGCGGGATCGTCCACCGCGACATCAAGCCGCAGAACGTCCTCATCGACGAGGAGGGCTCGGCCAAGGTGACCGACTTCGGCATCGCGCGGTCGCTGGAGGAGGAGGGGCTCACCGCCGATGGGCGCGTGCTCGGCACGACCGACTACGTCTCGCCCGAGCAGGCGCTCGGCCACGCCGTCAACGGCCAGTCCGACGTCTACTCGCTCGGGATCGTGCTGTTCGAGATGCTCACCGGCGACGTCCCGTTCCACGGCGAGAACCAGGTCGCGGTCGCGATGAAGCACGTGCGCGAGGACCTGCCCGACGTGCAGCGGCTGCGCCCCGAGGCGTCCGCGAGCGTGGCGGCCGTGCTCGACCGCATGACCGCCAAGCCGCTCGACCACCGCTACGCCGACGCCGAGTCGGCGCTCCACGACCTCGAGGACGCGCTGGCGATCGAGGCCGCGCGCACCGGGCGGGCGACCGGGGAGGCCACCGCCGTCCTGCGCACGCTGCCCGGCAGCGCGCGCCGGCGGATGCCGCTGCGGATGCGCTGGCGCAAGCCGATGCTCGGGCTCGGGCTCGGCGCCCTGGTCGCGGCGGCCGTGCTCGTGCTGGTGCTGGGCGAGGCGGCCGACCGCGCCAAGCGCGGCACGGGCACGACGCGCGAGACGCCGCCGCCGGGGGCGCAGGAGGTGAGCGTCAAGCGCGGCTCGGCGAGCGACTACGACCCGGAGGGCGACGGCAGGGAGCACCCGGAGCTGGCCGTGCGCGCGGTCGACCGCGACTCAGCGTCTGCCTGGCGGACGGAGACCTACCGCGACAACGAGATCGCGGGCGAGACGGGCCCCAAGGGCGGGATCGGCCTCTACGTCGACGCGCAGCCCCAGCTCGAGGCCACCGCGATGCTGATCCGGACGCCCCGGGCGGGCTGGAAGGCCGAGCTGTACGCGGCGTCGGGCAGCGAGGCGCCGGAGTCGCTCGACGGCTGGACGCGCGTCGGCGGCGGGACCGTGCGCCGCACGCGCCAGCGCTTCGAGCTCGACACCCGCGGCCGCAGCCACCGCTACTACCTCGTCTGGATCACCGAGCTGCCGCCCGACGCGCAGACGGTCGAGATCGCCGAGGTCGTGCTCTACCGGCGCGGCTAGCAGGCGTGCCCGCGCCGCTCGGCGGCGTGGCGCTCGAGGGCGAGCGCGACGAGCCGGTCGCACAGGTCGGGGAAGGCCACGCCGCTCGCCTCCCACAGCTTCGGGTAGACGCTCGTCTCCGTGAAGCCGGGCAGGGTGTTGAGCTCGTTGACGAGCACGGTCTCGCCCTCGACGAAGAAGTCGACCCGCGCCAGGCCCGAGCAGCCGACGCGCACGAACGTGTCGACCGCCAGCCGCCGCACCTCCTCGGCCACCGCGGGCGGGATCCGCGCGGGCACCACGAGGTCCATCCCGCCGGGCGTGTACTTGGCCTCGTAGTCGTACCAGTCGGCGCCGGTGAGCACGATCTCCCCCGGCACGCTCGCCTGCGGGTCGGCGTGGCCGAGCACGCTGCACTCCACCTCGATCCCCGGCGAGTAGGCCTCGGCGATCACCAGCGGATCGTGCGCGAAGGCGGCGTCGAGGGCGGCGTCGAGATCCGCCTCGGCCGCCACCTTGCCGATGCCCACCGAGGACCCCAGCCGCGCCGGCTTGACGAACAGCGGCAGCCCGAGCGCGAGCACCTCCTCGCGGCGGCGGCCGCGCTCCGCCTCGCGCACGGCCACGTAGCGCACCTGCGGGACGCCCGCCGCCGCGAGCACCTCCTTGAAGACGACCTTGTCCATGCACAGCGACGACGCGAGCACCCCCGCGCCCACGTACGGGACGTCGAGCAGCTCGAGCAGGCCCTGCACCGTGCCGTCCTCGCCGAACGGCCCGTGCAGCACCGGGAAGGCGACGTCCGCGTCGAGCAGCCCGCGCCCGGGACGCAGCGCGATCTCGGTCCCGCCGTGCTCCCACGTGCCGTCACGACGCAGGTGCACGTCGAGCACCTCGTGCCCGGCGGCGGCGACGCCGGCGCGGACGGCGGCGGCGCTGGACAGCGACACCTCGTGCTCGGACGAGCGCCCGCCGCTGAGGACCGCGACCCGCACTACGGCGTCGGCGAGGGGGTCGGGCTGGCCGTGGGCGTGGGGTCCGGCGCGCCGGGATCGGGATCGATCTGCGAGTCGTCGAACTCCCCGACGAAGATGATCACGCGGCTGCCGCGCTTGCGGCGCTCGCCGGCATCCGGCCGCTGGTCGGTCACGCGGTCGTGGTCGTTGGGGTCGCTGACGAGCACGCGGCGCGTGACGATCTCGAAGCCGGCGCTCGCCAGCTCGTCGCGCGCCTCGTCGGCCGTGTCGCCGGTGACGTCGGGCACGCGCACGAGCTGCGGCGCGCGCGCCACGACGATCGTCACGACGTCGCCCTTCGGGATCCGCGCGCCGGCCGCGGGGTCCTGGCGCAGGACCGTCCCCGGGTCGGCGCCGGACTCCTCGCGGCGGACGGCGACGCGCAGGTCCGCGCCCTCGAGCGCGAGGCGCGCCTCGTCGCGCGAGCGGCCGACGACGTTCGGCACCGCCACCGTCTCGCGGCCGCGCGACACGATCACGGTCACCGAGGAGCCGAGGTTGAGGGACGTGCGCGCGGGCGGGCTCGTCTCGACGACGCGGCCGCGCGGCACGGTCTCGGAGAAGGTGCGCTCGACGGCGACCTCGAAGCCGCGGCGCTCGAGCACGCGGCGCGCTTCGGCGAGCGGGCGCCCGCCGACGTCGGGGATCTCGGCCGAGCCGGGGCCGGTGGAGACGAAGATCGCCACGGTGGCTCCCTCCGGCAGCTTCTCGCCGGGGTCCGGGCGCTGCCGGACGACCCGGGTCTCGGGGACGATCGTGCTGCGCACCTGCTCGATCTGGACCTCGAAGCCGCGCTCGTTGAGCCGGCTGGCGGCGATGTCGGACGGCAGCCCGACGACCGTCGGCACCACCCGCTCGTCGGGGCGCAGCAGCAGGAACGCGGCCGCCGCGAGCGCCGCCAGCGCGAGCAGCGCGACCGCGAGCGCGATCCAGAACCGCCGCGACCGCCGCGGCTCCTCCGGGTCGTAGGGCTCGAGCGGGTACGCGTCCTGGTAGGCCGCCAGCGCGGGGTAGACGCCGGTGGCGGCATCGCGCCCGGCGTCCTCCGGCCGCGCCGGCAGATCGCGCGCCGCCTCGAGCGCGGTGATGAACTCGTCGGCGTCGGCGAACCGCTGCGCCGGGTCCTTCTGCAGGGCGCGCACGACGACGTCCTCGAGCTCGGGCGAGATCTCGGGGTTGAGCGCGCGCGGCGGGACCGGGTCCTCGGAGACCTGCTTGAGCGCGATCGTGACGGCCGACTCGGCTTCGAACGGGACGCGGCCGGTCAGCATCTCGTACAGCACGATGCCGACCGAGTAGAGGTCCGACGCGGCGCCGACCGCGTGACCCTGCGCCTGCTCGGGCGACAGGTAGGCGGCGGTGCCCATGATCGCGCCGGTCTCGGTCATGTCCGAGGCGCCGGCGCGGGCGATCCCGAAGTCGGTGACCTTGACGCGCCCCTCGCCGTCGAGGATGACGTTGTGCGGCTTGATGTCGCGGTGGATCACGCCGCGCTTGTGCGCGAAGCGGGCGGCGCGCAGGATCTGCACTCCGATGTCGACCGCCGTGGCCGGCGGCAGCGGCCCGTCCTCGCGCACGATCTCCTTCAGCGACCGGCCGCTCAGGTACTCCATCGCGATGTAGTAGGTGCCGTCCCACTCGCCGCGGTCGAACACCTGCACCACGTTCGGGTGCTGCAGGCCGGCGGCGGCCGACGCCTCCCGGCGGAAGCGCTCGACGAAATCCTGATCCTCGGCGAAGTGGCGGTGCAGGACCTTCAGCGCGACGCGGCGGCCGAGCTGCTGGTCCTCGGCGCAGTACACGTCGGCCATCCCGCCGGAGCCGAGCCGCGTGATGACCCGGTAGCGGTCGTCGACCAGCGTCTGCGCGGCGACGCGTCCGGCCGGCAACGGGTCACTGCTCACCCAGCGCCTCCAGCACTTGCTTGGCGATCGGCGCGGCGACCGTGCCGCCCGATCCGCCCTGGACGCGCTCCACGACGACCGCGACGGCGGTGCGGCCCGCGAAGCCGATGAACCAGAGGGTGTTGAGGTCGTTGTTGTTGAGCTCGGCCGTGCCGGTCTTGCCCGCCACGTCGACGCCGCGCAACGCGGCGGCGGTGCCGGTGCCCTCGCGCACGACGTTGCGCATCATGTCGGTGAGCTTGGCCGCCGTGTCGCGCGACATCACCCGCGCCGCCCGCCGGGGCTCGGCTTCGTAGACGGTCCGCCCGTCCTCGTCGAAGCCCTTCTCCACGACGTAGGGCTCCATGCGCGCGCCGCCGTTGGCGATGGTCTGCGCGACGGTGGCCATCTGCAGCGGCGTCACCAGCAGGATGCTCTGCCCGATCGCCATCCGCCCGACGTCGACGAAGCGCGAGGTCGGGCTGATCGCGCGCCCGTTGCGCCGCGGTGAGCTCGCCAGCACCTCGTCGCCCGGCAGGTCGATCGGCGGCTTGTCGAGGAAGCCGTAGCGCTCCATGTAGCGGCGCATCGTCTCCTTGCCGATCTTCTCCGCCACCTCGGCCCAGACCGTGTTGACGGACTGCGTGAGTGCCTGCGTGAGCGTGATGTTCCCGTAGTCGGCCCCGCCGAAGTTCTGCAGCGGGACGCCGGAGATCGGCTTGTTGTTGCGCCCGCTGACCTGCGAGTCGGGCTGGTAGCGGCCGGCGTCGATGGCGGCGGTGGCGGTCACCGGCTTGAACGTCGAGCCGGGGGGATACAGGCCCTGCGTCGCGCGGTTGACCAGCGGCGTGTTCGCCTCGTCGGCGTTGAGCCGCCGGAACACCTTGGGGTCGTCGAGGTCGTTCGGGTCGTAGGAGGGCGCCGACGCCATCACCCGCACCGCGCCCGTGCCCACGTCGAGCGCGACGACCGCGCCCTTGCGGCTCGGCGTCTGCGCCAGTGCCCGCAGCGCCACCTCCTGCGCCCGCGCCGACAGCGTCGTCTCCAGGTCGTCGCCGACCTGATCCTTGCTGAGCAGGGAGTCGAAGATCGACACGAGCTCGGTGCGGCGCCCGACGAGGCGGTCGTTGTAGGACTTCTCGATCCCGCTGCGGCCGATCGAGGTGAACGAGTAGCCGAGGGGGTGCCCGAACAGCTCGGCGGTGGGGTAGCGGCGCCGGTAGCGCCGGCCGCTGAGCCGCTCGCTGCCCGCGAGCAGGTCGCCGTCGGCGGCGCGGATGACGCCGCGCTTGATGCGCTCCTCCTGCAGCAGCGCGCGGCGGTTGGCCGGGTGCTCGCGCAGCGCCTCGGCCTCGAAGACCGCCCACCGCGACGTGAAGCCGACCAGCACCGCGAACAGGACGATCACCAGGCCGAACAGGCGGACGATCGGCGCCTTCACCGCGACACCGCCTCCCGCCGCGCCCGGTCGGACACCAGCAGCAGCAGCGCCAGCAGGACGAAGTTGGCGAGGATCGACGAGCCGCCGTAGGAGACGAACGGCAGCGTCATCCCGCTCACC
>DATLGB010000073.1:0-8602 GCA_035540675.1 Solirubrobacteraceae bacterium
AGGTGGCCGCGCTGATCCGCGGGAGCTGACGGGTGCAGGTCGGCTTCCTCGGCCTGGGCATCATGGGGTCGCGGCAGGCCGCCAACCTCTCGCGCGCGGGGCACGACCTCGCCGTGTTCAACCGCACCCGCGCCACGGCCGAGGCGTGGGTCGCGGAGCACGGCGGCGTGGTCGCCGCCAGCCCGCGCGAGGCGGCCGAGCGCGCCGACGTCGTGATCTCGATGGTGGTCGACGGCCCGCAGGTCGAGGCGCTCCTGCTGGGCGCCGACGGCGCGGTCCACGGTGCGCGGCCGGGCGCCCTGTTCGTGGACATGTCGACCATCGCGCCGTCGCAGACGCGGGCGATCGGCGCGCGGCTGGCCGAGCGCGGCGTGGCGTTCGTCGACGCGCCGGTCACCGGTTCGGCTCCTCGCGCGGAGGACGCCACGCTGACCATCATGGCCGGCGGCGAGGCGAGGGACGTCGAGCGGGCGCGGCCGCTGCTGGAGGCGATGGGGCGGCTCGTCGTCCACGTGGGCCCGCTGGGGCAGGGCGAGATGGTCAAGCTGATCAACAACGCGGTGGCCGCCGTCAACGCCGCGACGGTGGCGCAGGCGCTGCTGGTCGGCCGCGCCACCGGCGTCGACCTCAAGGCGCTCGTCGAGGTGATGCGCGCCGGCTCGGGGGCGTCGGCGATGCTCGATCTCAAGGCCGGCCCGATGCTCGCCCGCGACTTCAGCACGCTGTTCAAGCTCGAGCACATGCTCAAGGACGTGCGCCTGTGCCTCGAGGAGGCGCACGCCGCCGGCGTCCCGTTCCCCGCCGCCGCGCAGGCGGGCGACCTCTACGCGGCGGGCATGGGCCGCGGCCTGGCCGGTGCCGACTTCGCGGTCGTCCTGGAGGTCCTCGAGGGGGTCGCCGGCGTCCGAATGTGAACGCCTGCGGCACCCTACGGTTAGAGCGGCGGGCGCCGCGGGTACGGGCGCCGCGTGGCGCTCCGCGGCCGTCCTGGCGCGGTGCCGCTTCTCGACGCCTCGTCAAAACACCAAAACCGCCGCTGAGCAGGGATATTTTGTGATTTCGGAAGTTTGTGCATAGTATGTGACACCCCGTCGCAGAGGGCGCTTCGAGCGCTCGCGCCGGGGCCACATCCAACGCAGGCTGTCCGCCTACCCCCTCTCCCTTACCTATGCCAATTGCCTTCAAGGAATGGGCCGTCACTGTGCGTGCGCTCGCCGAGGGCGAGCAGCTCGTCACCCTGCGCAAGGGCGGCGTGCACGAGCCCGGCAAGCAGTTCGAGCTCGACCACAACCGGTTCTTCCTGTATCCGACCTTCGACCACCAGCGCAACGACCTCGTCCGCGCCTCGCACCAGCCGGAGCTGCGGCGGGCCCTCGAAGAGGGCGTGTGGGCCGACGGCGAGCCTCCCGCCTGGGCGCTGAGCGCCGACGGCGGGATCCCCCAGCCCGACCGCGTCCGCATCCGGGCGTGGGCCGAGGTGGCGGCCTGCTGGACGGTCACGGACCGCCGCGCCGTCGAGGCGCTGTCTCCGTACTACGTCTGGACCACGGACTACGCCGAGAAGCGGCTGGCGTGGAAGCGCCGCCACCCGCTGCACGTCGTGCTCCTGCGGACCTACCGCATCCCGCGGCCGGTCACCGTCAAGGTGCGCGACGACTTCGGCGGCTGCCGGTCGTTCCTGGAGATCACGCGCGACCTGCCGTTCGAGGGCACCCCCGTGCTCTCCGACGAGGAGTTCGAGCGCGCCTCGGAGGAGATCGCCGCGATCGCCGAGGCCAACGGGACGCCGGTCGCGGTCCCGGCCCTCGCGTAGGTCTTTGCACCCGCTGTTCGGCCATGCCCGCGGCGTCCTCGCCGTGGGCATCGGCGGCGGCGGCGACGTCGTGGGCGCGCTGGCGGTCGCCGAGCTGGCGGCCGCCGCGGGCCTCCCGGCCCGCGTGGGCGGCGTCACGTGGGAGCGCCGCCCGATCGACCCGCTGCCCGGCCCGCGCCGGCTCGACGAGATCGAGGGGGCGGACCCGCTGGCCGACGGCGTCGTGCTGGCCGGCCAGGGCACGCGCGGCCCCGGCGGCTTCCTGTTCGCCGAGTCGAACATGGCGCGCGTACTCGGCGAGCCGGTCGTGCTCGTCGACCCGCACGGCGGGCCGCGCGCGGTGGCCGCGGGACTCGACGCGGCCGCGGAGCGCCTGCGCTGCGACCTGGTCGCGCTGGTCGACGTGGGCGGCGACGTGCTCGGCCACGGCGACGAGCCGGGGCTCGCGAGCCCGCTGTGCGATGCGGTCATGCTCGCGGCGTCCGCGCACATGCGCACGCGCACGGTCGGCGCCGTCTTCGGCCCGGGGTGCGACGGCGAGCTCACGCCCGACGAGGTGCTCGAGCGCGTCGCCGAGGTGGCGCGCGCCGGCGGCCTGCTCGGCGCCTGGGGCCTCACGCCCGACGTGACCACCCGGCTGGAGGCGGTCGTGCAGACCGTCCCCACCGAAGCCAGCGCGCAGGCGCTGCGCTGCGCGCGCGGCGAGTACGGCGCGTCGGCGATCCGCGGCGGGCGCCGCCCGGTGCAGCTGAGCCCGGTCGGCGCCGTGACGTTCTTCTTCGACCCGGCCGCGGCGATGGCGAGCGCCGCCCGGCTCGCGACGGCCGTCGCGGAGGCGGGCTCGCTCGAGGAGGCGCAGGCGACCCTGGCGGCGCGCGGCGTGCGGACCGAGCTGCAGTGGGAGCGCGACGCGGCGGCGGCGCCCCCCGCCGCCTGACCCGCGGCGGCCGCGATGGCGTGGCTGGAGACCGCCAGCGAGCATTTCGTCGCCCGCCACGCCGAGCGCGACGCGCCCGACGTCGAGCACGTGCTCGCGCAGCTCGAGGCCGCGCGGACCCGGTACGAGCGGCGGTTCGGCGGCGGCGTCGGCGAGCTCGCGGTGGTGCTGCACGGCGCCGAGGCGCAGCTCGACGCGGCGGAGCCGTGGCTGCCGCTGCAGCGGCGGCTGACCGCACCCGCCGGGCGACGCTACCTCGTGGGCTGGGCGGGCGAGCGCGAGCTGCACGTGCTGTCGCCGCGGGCGCTGGCGCGCCGGGCCTCGAACGTCGAGGGGTCGCTGGAGATGCTCATGCTGGCGCCCAGCGCCCTGCTGGCGCGGCGCTTCGTGGCCGCCCACAACCCGGGCCTCCCGCCCCCGTTCGGGCCGCGCGCCTTCGCGCGCTACCTGCGCTGGGCGTGGCTGGTGGAGGGAGCGGCGCAGTGGCTGTCGGGACAGACGCGGCACGCGCGGCCGGCGATCGCCCGCCGGCTGCGGGAGGGCGGGCCGCCCGCGTTCCCGCCGTCGCGCCGCGACGCGCCGCTGCTCGGCGGCAGCGTGTTCGACCTGCTCGCGCGTGAGGAGGGGGAGGCGGCGTGCGTCGCGCTGGCGCGCGCGCCGCTCGGCGACGGGCCGGAGCGGGCGCTCGAGCGCGCCTTCCACGGCCGCGAGCTGCGCCACACGGAGGCCACGTGGCGGGCGCACCTGGCCCGGCTCGCCGAGCCGGGGGCTGCTGTGCGGCGGAACTAGCCGACGAGGGCGGCGACCACGCCCGCCAGCACGAGCCCGAGCACCACCACCACGAGCAGCAGCGCCAGCGCGCGCACCCAGCGCGGCGCCGGCCGCGACCGGGGCGGCGCCGCCGGCGCGCGCGAGCCGAGCACTGCCCGCGCGGCCTCCGCGCCGGATTCGGCGACCAGGATGTCCCGCGGGCCGGCGGCGATGAAGTCCGGCACGTCGAAGCCGCCGCTGCGCTTGGCCACGCTCGGGATCCCCTCCTCGAGCAGCATCCCGCTCAGGAGCTCGGCCTCGGGCTGGTTGCGCGCCCACCCGACCTTGACCAGCTCGCCCTCGCCGTACTGCGGCAGGACCTTGCGGGCGCGCTCCTGGCGCTCGGAGACGGCCGGCGCCGGCGCGTCGGGCGTCAGCGGCATCCCGCAGGCCGAGCAGAAGCGCCCGTCCTCGTGGGGCGTGCCGCACGACGGGCACACGAGGGCCATCTACACGACCTCGAGCGGGACTTCCTCGAAGGCGCCGTCGCGGATCGCGTAGGCGCGGACCTCGGGAGCCTGCGGGTCGCCGACGCCGACGATCACCCAGACCGGGTCCGGCCACCAGCGCGTGGCGAGGTTGACGTCGGTCTGCGACGGCCGGGGCGCCGAACGCGTGTGCGAGTGGTACATCGCGCCCAGCTCGAGACCCTCGTCCTCGATCGCCATCGTGGCCCGGTACTGCTCCATCGGGTCCATCTCGAAGCGCAGCGGACTGGCGGCGGCGTTGCGCACGCGGTGCACGCGCACCGCCTCGCCGTCGCGCGTCCCGATGACGCCGCAGCACTCGTCGGGCGCGTCCTCGAGCGCGTGCGCGACGATCTCGTCGAGCAGGGAGCGGGCGATCCGCAAGCGCTACTTGGGAGCCGGCTCGGACGCCTTCAGCGTCCGCACGTCGTCGTCCTCGTCGTCCGGCGTGACGCCGGCGATGGAGTCCTTGAACTCGCGCATGCCGCGACCGAGCGAGCGGCCGACCTCCGGAAGCTTCTTCGGGCCGAGGATGATGAGCGCGAGCGCGAGGACGATGAGAAGCTCGGGAACGCCGATGTTGGGCACGGCGGGATCCTTGTCGATCGGAGACCTGGACCACCCAGGGTACCGCTCGGCGCCCTAGCGGCCGAGCGGATCGCGCCCGAGCGCCTCCCGCAGCACGACGGCGTGCTGCGCCTGGCAGGCGAGGATGCTCGTGGCGGTCTGCAGCAGGCGGCCGTCCTGCAGCCGGCGGTGCGCGCCGGCCCAGCGCGCCACGAGCGCGTCCTCGAGCGCCAGCAGGAAGGTGAGGACGTCGCGCCCGGAGCGCAGCTCGCCGAGGACGGGAGCGATCTCGAGCTCGCGGGCCAGCGCGTCGACCTGCTCGGCGGAGGCGGGCGGCGGCGGCTTGGGCGCGCCGAGCGCCTCGAGCGCCGTCTCGAGCGCGGCCACGTGCTCGGCCTCCTGGGCCGCGAAGGCGCGCGCCACGGCGCGCGCGCGGGCCGACCCGCTGCTGACGGCGGCGCCGTAGGCGAAGGCGGCGGCGTGCTCGATGCGCAGCAGGTCGGTGAGCACGGCGGCGTCGCCCTTCGCGGCCGCGGCGGCCGGGCCGGGGCGCGCGACGGCGGCGGCGAGCGCAGCGGCGAGCGCCGCACGCCGCGTGAGGCCGCTCACGCCGCCTTCTCCCCAACGACGAAGGCGTCCGGCGCCTGCGGGCGCCCCAGCCCGCCGCGCACGACGGCCAGGTGCGCGGCGTCCTGGGCGACCAGCTCGGCGGCCAAGGCGCGCAGCTCCGGCTTCGCCAGCTTGGGCAGCGCGTCGAGGTAGGCGGCGACGACGGTCAGCTCGAGCCGCTCGGCGTACGCGAGCGCGGCGGCGGCCGCGGCCAGCGGCGGGAAGTCGTAGTCGGCGGGCGGGCGGGCGGCGGCGGGGCGGCCGCCGAGGTCGCGCACCGCGCGCTCGAGGCGCGCCACGTGCTCGCGCTCCTGCTCGAGCACCGCGGCGGTCCGCCGCGAGCTCCCACCGCGGACGTAGGCGGCGACGGCCGTGTGCTCGAGGTCGAGCACCGAGTTGAGCACCTCGATGTCCCCCTGCACCTGCGTGCCGACGTCGGTGCGCGAGACCGGCGCGCCCTCGCCGGGCGAGGAGGTCCGGCCGCAGCCGGCGAGCAGGATGCCCGCGCCGGGCGCCAGCAGGGCGCCCGCCGCGAGCACGCGGCGGCGCGTCACCACCAGACGGTGGAGTCCAGGTTCTCGATCTCGTCCACCGGGCGCGTGTAGATCCCGCTGGACAGATACTTCCAGCCGTCGTCGCAGACGATGAAGACGACGTTGCCCTCGTCCATCTCGCGCGCGATCCGGACGGCGATCGAGGCGATCGCGCCGCTCGAGACGCCGGCGAAGATCCCCTCCTCGTCGAGCAGGCGGCGCGTCCAGACGATCGCGTCGCGGTTGGTGACGAAGATCTTGCGGTCGAGCAGGCTCAGGTCGATGATCGGCGGGATGAAGCCGTCGTCGAGCGAGCGCAGCCCCTGCACGGGCTCGCCCTGCATGGGCTCGGCGGCCACGATCTTCACGGCGTCGCCGAGCTCCTCCTTGAGCCGGCGCCCGTTGCCCATGAGCGTGCCGCCCGTGCCGAGGCCCGCGACGAAGGCGCTGACCTCGTCGAGCTCCTCGAGGATCTCGGGCGCGGTCCCGTCGTAGTGCGCGCGCGGGTTGGCGGGGTTGCCGTACTGGTACGGCATGACGTAGCGGTCGTCGGCCTCGGCCATGCGGGTGGCGAGGGCGACGGCGCCGTTGGAGCCCTGGTCGCCGGGCGAGTAGACGATCTCCGCGCCGTACATCCGCAGCAGCTGGGTCCGCTCCGGAGTCACGTTGTCGGGCATGACGACCTTGAGCGGGTAGCCCTTGCGGGAGCAGATCATCGCCAGCGAGATGCCCGTGTTGCCCGAGGTCGGCTCGAGGATGGTCTGGCCGGGGCCGATCAGCTCGCGCTCCTCGAGGTCCTCGATCAGCGAGCGCGCCACGCGGTCCTTGACCGAACCCGTCGGGTTGTGGGATTCGAGCTTGGCCCAGATCCGGACCCCGGGCGTGGGCGACAGGCGCTTGAGCTCCACCAGCGGCGTGTTGCCGATCGCCTGCACGATGTCGCCGTAGCGGCCGCCGCAGGGCCGGTTTCGCAGCTGGTCGGCCATGACTTCAGGAAGTGTAGTGAAGGGTCGCGGACGCAACGGAGTGGGTAGGACGCTGCCGAGATGGCAGAGCCGCGCCTGCGACGCGCCGGCCGGCGCGTCGTACAGCTGGCCGACCGCGCATTCACCGAGTTCTTCCGCGACGGCTGCCCGCAGCGCGCCGCCGCGATCTCGTTCTACGCCCTGTTCTCGCTGTTCCCGCTGGCGATCCTCGCCGTGGCGATCATGGGCCTCGTCATCAACGACGCCGAGGCGCGCACGCGCGTCGCGAACTTCGTGCTGGACAACCTGCCGCTCAGCGAGGCGCGCGCGCGCCGCGACCTCGAGGTCCTGCTGCTCAACGTCACCCGCAACGTCGCCGGCTTCGGGATCTTCGGCTTCGTCGTCCTGATGTTCACCGCGAGCGCGGTGATGGGCGCGATCCGGCACGCGCTCAACGCGGCGTTCGCAGTCGACGACCCGCGGCCGCCGGCGCAGGCGAAGGCGCTCGACCTCGTGCTCGTCATCGCCTTCGGCGCCGTCCTGACCCTCTCGCTGGCGCTGACCATCGGCGAGCGCCTGACCGAGTCGCTCGGCGAGGCCGTCGACGAGCTGATCCCGGGCGCCGGCGGGGCGATCGTCCGCGTGGTGGTCGAGCTCGGCCACCTGTTCCCGCTGCTGATGGCCTTCGCCACCTTCGCCGCGCTGTTCCGGCTCGTGCCGGCGAGGTGCCCGCGACTGCGCGACACCTGGCCGGGGGTGCTGATCGCCGCGGTCGGCTACGAGCTGGCCAAGAACGGGTTCGCGATCTACCTGGCCAACTTCGCCAACTACAGCGCCGTGTACGCGTCGCTGGCGACGGTCATCGCCTTCCTGGTCTTCGTCTGGGTGGCGTCGAACGTCGCGCTGCTCGGCGCGGAGGCCGCGGCGCAGTGGCCGACCGTGCGCTCCGGCGCGCTCGACGGCGACGAGGGCGAGCCGTTCCTCGAGCGCGCGAAGGGGCTGCTCAAGGGGCTGTTCGTGCGGACGAGCTGAGGTCCGGCGTCTCGTCGCGGCAGTGGCGGACGCCGAAGCCGACGGTGCGCGTGGTGGTCACGCGGTCGATCGTCACCGCCACGGGCAGGCACCGCGCGCCGGCGATCGCGAACGACACGCGGAAGACGCCGGGGAGGTCGCCGGTGAGGCAGCGGACGGCGCGGTGGGCCTCGCGCGGCGTCGCGGCCGGCGAGGGCCAGCCGTCGAGGCCGGCGATCGGGCGGCGACCGGGCGGGATCGCGATGATCACGCGCGAGCGCGGCGGCACCTCGACCGGCACCGTCAGCGCCGGCATCCCCGGGTCGAAGCGCTCGGGCGCGTGCGGGAAGGCGAGACCGCGGAAGATCACCGAGCCGATCGCCAGGTCGTGCCGGCCGTCGCCGGTGCCGCGGCTCGGGAACGGGCCACCGCCGCAGGGCACCGGATCCTCGAACCCGGCCACCTCGGCCGGCGGCTGGCGCCCGAGCGCCCGGTCCCGCCACTCCGCGAGCCGGCCCTCGAGCCACGGGGTGCAGCCGGTCAGCGTCGCGGCGGCCACGGCGGCGCCCGCGGCGAGCGGCCGGCGCCTCATCGGCCCCGCCGTACGCCCGCGCGGCCGCCTCCGCACGCCCGAGCCGCGGCGGCCACCGCCATGGACCGGGCGAGCGGGAGCACGTCTACCTCAACGCCTCCGCCACGGAGGTCTTGCGCCGCCCCACCGCACGCCACTCAACAACCTGCTCAGAGCAACTTCATGAACCAGCACAGAGCAACTTCATAAACGAGCACAGAGCAACTTCATGAAGCAGCACAGAGCAACTTCATGAAGCGGCACAGAGCAGGCGGTGGGGCGGCGCAAGACCTCCGTGGCGGAGGCGTTGAGGTAGACG
>DATLGB010000074.1:0-9435 GCA_035540675.1 Solirubrobacteraceae bacterium
CCTGCACGGGCGCCGGCGCGGCCGGCGGCGCCGCCGGCTCGGCGGGCGCCGGCGCGGGCTCGCGCGACGCCGGGCGGGGGTCGGCCTCGGGGCCGGCGGCGCGGTTGGGCCCGGGCGGCCTGGCGGCGGGCGCCAGGGCGCCGCAGCGCGCGACGCCGCTGATGGTGTCGAGCACCCGGTCGTCGCCCGCCACCACGTCGTAGGCGACGTCGAAGCTGCGGCCCGCCTGCTCCTCGGTGCAGGAGAGGACGGCGGTCGCGTCGAGCTGGTTGTCCTGGCGCAGGTCGAGCTCGACCGGATCGCCCTCGACCCCCGCGTCGAGGCCGTCCGTCCGCCGCGGCACGAGGCGCACCGGCTTGCGGTCCTCGCCCGCGAGCGACGTGAGGATGGACACCAGCGTGTCGTCGAGCTCGCGCCGGATGCCGCGCTCGTCGATCGGGCACACGATCGGCTCCCCCGTCTGCACGTCGGGCGATCCGCCGCCGTCGCAGTCGACGCCGCCCCTCGGGGCCAGCGCGCCGCTGCCGCGGGCGATCTCCTGCAGCTGCCGGACCATCACCAGCTGGCGCGGGAGCGCGTGCTGCGTGTCCGTCGGCGGCGCGTCGGTCCGCACGGGCAGCCCGATCACGCGGATGCCGCGGGACTGCAGCGCCGCGAAGACGTCCTCCAGCGGCGGCTCGCCCTCCGTCGTGTCCTCGTAGGGCTCGTCGGTGATCACGAACACGGTGCGCAGCGACTTGCCCGCCGCCCGGAAGTTGATCTCCTGGCCGGGGGGCACGCGCCGGTGCACGCCGGCCGACGGCGCGGGGGCGTCGAGCCCCGCGCCCGTGGCGAGCTGGTAGAGCGCGCCGCGCAGCGGCTCCTCGCGGCCGATCATCGTGAACAGCAGCCTCAGGGCGGCCGAGATGGCCGGGCCGGCCGTCTCGGGCGGCGCCACGTCGACCAGCCGCCGGTACGTGAACGAGGCGATGTCGTTGTAGGCGGCGAGCCCGAAGTGGGCGTCGAGGTGGCGCTCGGGCAGCTCGCGCACCAGCCGCTCGATGGAGCAGAACAGTCCGCCGATCGCCGGGTCCATGCTGGACGAGTTGTCGACGAGGAAGGCGACGTCGACCGGCGCGGGATCCGACGCCAGCGATGCGCGCACCGGCACCCGCGCCGGCTGCCCCGGCGTCAGCTGCACGTCGAGGCGCGCCGGCTCGAAGGTGACGGGCTTGCGCTTCTGCGGCGGCGCGCTGGGATCCCCGCAGTCGGGGCGGCCGAGCAGCGGCTGCGGCGGGCTCGGCTGGGTGGGCGGCTCGAAGCGGGCGAGCGCGTCCGGCGGCGCGTCCTCGCCGCCGCGGTGCGAGCGCAGGTAGATCGCGTGGTAGCCGGGCGCGTCCGGTCGCGGCGACTGCACGCGGCGCGGGTCGAGCAGGCTCACCAGGTTGAGGTCGTCGGCGGAGCGCCAGCGGCCGGCGCTGCCGTCGAACTCCACGAGGCCGGGGCCGCGCCACGAGGTGGCGGCCGACCCGCCGGCGCTGTAGAGCTGGCTGCCGTCGTTGCCGAACACGAGCCCGCCCGCGGGGCCGAGCTGGTCGACCGGCACCTCGAGCCACGTCGCCCCGCGGTCCGGCGAGTACACGGCGCGCGTGACGTCGGCCGCGCGCGTGGGGCTGGCGGTGACCACGACCGCGTGCGCGATGTGCACGAAGCGGTGCACCGCGACGTCGCGCCAGTGGTCGCCCGCCGCCAGCGGCGCGCCCTCCTCGTCCTGCGGGCCCGGCAGCGTCTGCGCCTCGAACGTGGCGCCGGCGTCGCGCGAGTGCAGCACGGTCCCGTTGGAGCGGACGATCCACAGGTGCCTGCCGTCGGTGTCCGGCTCGACGGCGAGCTTCTCCACCTCGCCGTTGACGCCGAGCGACGTCCACGTCTCGCCGCGGTCGTCGGAGCGGTACAGCAGCCCGTTCGCGCCGGAGGGGTCGTTCTCGCCGACCGCGTCGGCGGTGCCCGTCACCAGGTAGACGCGCTCGGCGCTGTCCGGCGCCGCGATGACCTCGCGGATGCCCGTGACGGCCGGCGGCCCCTCGACCTGGCGCCAGCTGCCCTCGCCACCGCCGTCGGTGGAGCGCAGCAGCCGCGACGCGGCCGCGCGGCCGACGCCCTCCACGGTCGCCAGCGCCACGTCGCTGCCGGGAAGCGTCGCCAGCCGGGACACGCGCGGGAGCAGCCCGTCCGCGGCGGTCCCCTCGCCGGTCGGGCCGGCCACCTCGTAGACCACGTTCCACGAGCACCCGCCGTCGGTCGAGCGCGCGATCCGGGTGCCGTCGGTGACCAGCAGGCGGCGGCCGCCCGCGGCCTCCGCGTGCGAGAGGATCCGCGTCAGGCCCTGGGGCTTGGCGATCAGCGTCCAGCGGCCCTTCTTGAGCACGGCCTCGCTGTCGCCGCCGCACTCGCGCGTGGCGCCCGACGGCGCGGCGGCGGGCGCCGGCGCCAGCGTGAGCCCGAGCGCGACCGTCGCCGCCAGGGCCACGAGGGGACGCCGCACGGGCTAGGGCCTCCCGTTGGTGGACGCGACGCCCGCGAGCGCCTGGAGCAGGGGGGCGCCCTCGAGCGTCTCGCGCTCGAGCAGCGTCGCGACGAGCCCTTCGAGCACCGGGCGGTTGCGCTCGACCACCTCGCGCGCCCGCACCTCGGCCTCGTCGAGCAGCCGGCGCACCTCCGCGTCGAACTCCTGGTGCAGCTGCTCGGACATCTGGTTGAGCCCGAGCGTCGCGCCGAGGAACTCGTCGGCGTCGTGGGCGAGGATCCGGACGCGGCCGATCGTCTCGCTCATCCCGTAGCGGCCGGCGATCTCGCGCGCGAGCCAGGTGGCGTGCTCGAAGTCCTGCTCGGCGCCCGTGGAGGACTCGCCGAGGGCCAGCTCCTCGGCGGCCACGCCGCCGAAGGAGACCACGAGCTGGTCGAAGAGGTCCTGGCGCGTGAACAGGACCGCGTCGGAGTCCATCCGCACGGACGTCAGGCCGAGCCCGCGCCCGCGGGTCAGGATCGAGATCCGGTGGACGTCGTCGCCGCGCCCGGCGGCCGCCGCGACCACGGCGTGGCCGGACTCGTGGACCGCGGCGCGCTCGCGCTCGGCCGGGGTGAGCACGCGGCCGCGGCGCTGCGGGCCGTGCAGGACGCGCTGCACCGCCTCGCCCAGCACGTCGTTGCCGATCTCGCGGCGGTCGCCGCGCACGGTCAGCAGCGCCGCCTCGTTGATGACGTTGGCCAGGTCGGCGCCCGTGAATCCCGGGGTCGCGCGCGCGAGCGCGTCGAAGTCGACGTCGGCCGCCATCGGCTTGCGGCGCGCGTGCAGCTCGAGGATGCGCCGGCGGCCCTCGTGGTCGGGCTGCTCGACGGTCACGTGGCGGTCGAAGCGGCCGGGCCGCACCACGGCCGGGTCGAGGATGTCCGGGCGGTTGGTGGCGCCGATCACGACCAGGCCGCTGGAGACGTCGAAGCCGTCGATCTCGACCAGCAGCTGGTTGAGCGTCTGCTCGCGCTCGTCGGAGCCGCCGCCACCCCCGCCGGCGCCGCGGCGGCGCGCGGCGGCGTCGAGCTCGTCGATGAACACGATGGCGGGCGCGACCTCGCGCACCTTCGCGAACAGGTCGCGCACCCGCGCGGCGCCCACGCCGACCAGCGACTCGACGAACTCGGCGCCGGCGACGTTGAAGAACGGGACACCGGCCTCGCCCGCCACCGCCCGCGCGATCAGCGTCTTGCCGCAGCCGGGCGGCCCGAACAGCAGCACGCCCTTCGGCGGCACCGCGCCGACGGACGCGTAGCGGGTCGGGTCCTTGAGGTAGTCGACCACCTCGCGCAGCTCCTCGACGGCCTCGTCGGCGCCGGCGACGTCGGCGAACGTGACGTCCGGCGCCGCCGCCTGGCCCTTGCGGCCCTTGCCGAGCGTGCCGAAGGTCTCGATGTCCGACAGCGCGCCGGAGCCGGAGCGCATCAGCAGGAACGCGAGCGCGAACAGGTTCGCGAGGATCATCAGCGGCAGGAGGAAGGTCGTGATGATGCGCACGTCGGACTTGAAGCCCTGCTTGTCCATCGTCACGTCGGCGCCGTTGCGGCCGAGGTCCTCGATGAGGTCGGCGGTGACCGACCCGTTGGCCGGATAGGCGATCGAGTGGGTCTCGCCGCCGATGCGGGCGATCACGACCGCGTCCTCGTCGCGCAGCACCGCGCGCTCGACGCGCGCCTGCTCGGAGGCCTGGCGCAGCTGCGTGAGCGACATCGTGCGCCCCGGCCGGTCGGCGCGCAGGTAGGACAGCGCGAGCGCGAAGACGACCAGCAGCGCGAGCAGGCTGCCGGTGAGCGCCAGCACCGTCGTGTTGCGGGCCCACCGCGGCCGGTGATCCCATGCGGCGGCCAGGCGCTCGCGCGTCGTCATCTCCTTCGTCAACGGCACTGATCAGGCATTCTTGCGGTCGCGACCCGTGCCGGGTAGCTCCCCCTAGTCCCCCCGACGAAAGCGACGACCTTGCGATCGAGAATCCACCGCTGCCTGCTGGGCGCCGCCGCCGCGCTGGCGCTCGCCGCCCCCGGTGCCGCCGCCCAGACCACCGGCGACGCCGTCATGTCGGACAACGTCCAGCACCTGGGCAACCTCCGCGAGGTGGGCACGGGCGTCGGCGCCACGATCGTCGGCGACCACATGTACGTGACCTCGACGCACGCACTGGTCATCTACGACATCAAGTCCGACCCGGCGCGGCCGGAGCTGGTCGGCACCTTCACCCTCGACGTGCAGTTCGAGAACGAGGAGGTCCCGACCAACGGCAAGATCCTCGGCATCTCCTCCGACACGTTCTGCGTCGTCGTCGACCCGAACGGGATCGAGAACTCCGGCGGGTCGTGTTTGGCCGTCTACGACGTCTCCGACCCGGAGAACGTCAAGCTGCTCACCAACATCCCCGACGCCGGCGACCACACGTCCGCCTGCCTGCTCGACTGCACCTGGATGTACGGCTCGAACGGCTCGATCATCGACCTGCGCGACCCGAAGAACGGCAAGAAGCTCGGGGTCCGCTGGACCGACGCGCTGGTCGAGCAGGGCTACGAGCAAGTCGACGGCTGCCACCACGTGCGCGAGGTCCAGCCGGGCATCGCGATCGGGTCCTGCCAGCCCCTCGTCCTGTTCTCCGTCCGGCCGCAGGACGGCGGCTCGCCGGAGAGCCCGGTGATGCTCGCGACGGGCTCCAACGAGGACGGCCGGTTCATCCACTCCACGCGCTGGCCGCGCGACGGCCGCGACAAGTTCCTGCTCGTCGGCGGCGAGGAGGTCATCCGGCCGGAGTGCGACGACACCGTCAGCGCCTTCATGACCTGGGACGCGACGAAGGCGCAGGACGGCCTCGGCGGCTTCCCGAAGGGCGGCAGCTTCACGCTCATCGACGAGGTGCGGCCCGTGCAGGGCACGGTCACCGACGGCCACAACCCCTACAACGTGCTCGGCTGCTCGGTGCACTGGTTCCAGGAGCACCCCACCTTCCGCAACGGCGGCCTGGTGGCGCTCGCCGAGTACGAGCAGGGCACGCGCTTCGAGCAGATCACGCCCGAGGGCAAGATCGTCGAGCAGGGATACTTCCTGCCCGCCGGCGGCTCGGCCTCCGCGGCCTACTTCAACCCGCACGACCCATCGATCGTCTACGTCGTCGACTACACGCGCGGCGTCGACGTGCTCAAGTGGACGGGCGACACCTACGTCCCGACCGGCTCCGGTGACGTGGTGGCCGACCCGAACGCCACGCCGGGCACGGGCGGCAAGGGCCCCGACCAGCCGGCCTGCGCGTCGGCGTCGGGCTTCAACTCCGCGGCGGCCGCCCCGCGCGGCGGCAAGGTCGCCTTCCGCGTGAACAAGCGCGAGGACCGGCCGTTCGCGGTCGACGTCTTCCAGCAGTCGTCCGGCCGGCGCGTGCTCGGCAACCGGCTGATCGCGCGCTTCACCAACCGGAGAAGGTCGTTCACCTGGAACGGCCGCGACCGCACGGGCCGCCGCCCCGGCGACGGCAACTACTTCGTCCGCTTCCGGATGAAGACCTCCAGCGGCGCCGTCGACAGCCGGCGCGTGACGCTGACGCGGCGCGGCGGGAGGTTCCGCAAGGCGCCCGCCTTCTACCAGCGCATCGACTGCGGGGCCTTCCAGTCGCTGAAGCTGTCGAGCAGCGCGTTCGGCGGCACGAGCGGCAAGGCGCTCGGGATCGCCTACAAGCTGGCGGTGCCGGCGACCGAGGTGAGGGTCCAGGTCAAGGTCGGCCGCAAGGTCGTCCGGACGCTCACCGGGGAGGGCGCGCCGAACCGGACGTACCGGCTCCGGGTGCCGGCGTCGGTCGCCCGCGCGGGCAAGCTCGTGAGGGTCGTCGTCACCGCGCAGCGCTCGCAGGGGCGGTCGCCGACCATCACGCTGGCCGCGCGCCGGCTGTAGCCGCGACGACGGACGGGCCGCCTCCCGGCGGCCCGTCCGTCAGGGCCTGCCCTTACCGCCAGTTCTTGCGGGGGTGCCCGTTTGCACAGGGGACATGACGCGACTGCTCCTCTCCCTCACCCTCGCGCTGACCCTGGCGTCGGCGCCCTCCGCCCTCGCCCAGGGCCCGATCACGCCCGGCGGCGACTCCGTGGTCTCCGACAACGTCGAGCACCTCGGCAACTTCCGCGCCATGGGCGACGGCATCGGCGCCCGCATCATCGGCAACACGATGTACGCGACGTCGACCACCGGCCTGTTCGTCTTCGACGTCTCCGACCCGGAGAACCCGCGGCAACTCGGCTCGTTCACCGCCGACGTCGAGTTCGAGAACGAGGACGTGCCGACCAACGGCAAGATCCTCGGCATCTCGGCCAGCGCGTTCGGCGTCCAGTGCGGCGCGGGCGAGGCGCTCGCCGGCTGCCTGAACCTCTACGACGTCTCCAACCCGGCGAACATCCGCCTGATCAAGACGGTGACCGACGTCAGCGCGCACACGATGGAGTGCGTGCTCGACTGCACCTGGTTCTACGGCTCCGAGGGCCAGATCGTCGACGCCCGCGACCCGAAGAACGCGAAGGTCGTCGAGGCCAACTGGGCCGAGGCGGCGATCGAGCAGGGCTACGAGGTGACGGCGGTTTCCTCGAGCCCGCACGACATCACGGAGGTGGCCCCGGGCTGGGTGGTCAGCTCGTCGAACCCGCTCGTGCTGATGTCGCTGCGCCCCGAGGAGGGCGGGTCGCCCGAGAACCCCGTGGTCATCGCCAGCGGCTCGGCCGAGGACGGGCGCTTCGTGCACTCGACGATCTGGCCGCAGAAGGGGCGCGACAAGTTCCTGCTCGTCGGCGGCGAGTCCGTGCTCGGGGACATCGTCGGCAACGGCGGCGGCCCCTGCGACGACACCGTCGCGGCGTTCATGACCTGGGACGCGTCGAAGGTCCTCGAGCGCGGCGGCGACTACCTCAACGGCGGGACGTTCAGCCTCATCGACGAGGCGCGCCCGTACAACGGCACCTACACCGACGGCGGCCACCCGGTCGACGCGCTCGGGTGCTCCGTGCACTGGTTCGACGCGCACCAGACCTTCCGCAACGGCGGCCTCGTGGCGGTCACCGCCTACGAGCACGGCACGCGCCTGTTCCAGGTGTCGCCGGACGGCAAGCTGACCGAGCAGGGCTTCGCGCTGCCGATCGGCGGCGCGGCGTTCGCCTCCTACTGGGCGCCGGACGGCAAGGTCTTCTACACGCTGGACTTCCAGCGCGGCATGGACATCTGGCGCTACAACGGCGACACGTTCCAGGGGCCGGCGAGCCCGGAGCAGGGCGGCGGCGGTGGCGGCGGCAGCACGGAGCCCGGCGCGCTCGGCCTGACGGTCAAGCCGGCGAAGGCGAAGCTGCGGACGCTGCTGCGCAAGGGCCTGCGCGTGAAGGCCACCTGCTCGCGCAGCTGCGACCTGGCCGCGACGCTGACGCTGAAGCGCAAGACGGTCGGC
This sequence comes from Solirubrobacteraceae bacterium, assembly GCA_035540675.1. Taxonomy (GTDB): domain Bacteria; phylum Actinomycetota; class Thermoleophilia; order Solirubrobacterales; family Solirubrobacteraceae; genus DATLGB01. The sequence goes on from DATLGB010000074.1 coordinate 7,983, forward strand.
CGGGCGAAGGCGCAGGACGTCACTGCGAGCACGCTCAAGCTGAAGGTGTCGCGGAAGACCGCCCGCACGCTGCGGCGCGCGAAGGGCGCCACCTTCCAGCTGCGCGTCGTCGCCACGGCGGCCGACGGCCGCTCCGCGACGGCGAGCAGGACGATTCGCGTCAAGCGCTAGCCGGGGAGCGCGGCGGCTCGCCGGAGCCGCCGCGCGCCTCGAACCCGGGGCAGCGCAGCACCGGGATCGGCGGGTACTTCGGGTAGCGGGGGTCGGTGCGGGAGCGCCGGCACAGCGAGAACGACGATCCGCGCGTGTTGCGGACGACCTGCTGGTGCGCGCAGGCGTCGCAGAGCCCGGCGCCGCGCATCAGCGCAGGCCGCGGTGCCCCATGCGCGCGAGCTCCTCGTGGTGGCGCACCACCCGCTGCTTGACGGGGTCGTCGTCGTCGCGGTCGTGCACGAGGCCCCACATCGCGTCGGCCGCCTGCTCGGCGTTCTCGGGAGTCGCGCGCTTGTACATCTCGTCGACCAGCGCGATCTCGAGCCGCTCGATCTTCTGGATCGCGGTGCCCTCCCCCAGCGGCGGGAACGGCACGCCCCGCAGGTGCTCGTCCCAGGCCCCCTTCACCATGGCGAAGCGGTTGCGCAGCGCGATCGCGGCGGCGACGTCTTCGGACACGGGCGCGACTATGGCAGACGCGCGCGCGGCGCGTGAACGGTCCTAGGCTGTAGTTGCATGCGCACCTTCTTCCGGCTTCTCGGCTTCCTGCGGCCCTATCGCGCGGGCGCCCTGTGGTCGCTGGTGCTGGCTGCGCTGGCGATGAGCGCGACCGTCGCGCTGCCGTACCTGACGGGGCGCGCGATCGACCGCGTGTCGGCCGGCGACCGCAGCGGGCTCGCGGTGGTGGCGGGGGCGATCGCCGTCGCCGCCGTCCTGCGCCTCGCCCTGTCGGTGGCCCGGCGGCTGATCGCGGGGCGCGTGTCGCTCGGCGTCGAGTTCGACCTGCGCAACCGGCTGTACGCGCACCTGCTCGAGCAGGAGATGGCGTTCTTCGACGGCCAGCAGACGGGTCAGCTGATGTCGCGCGCCACGGTGGACCTGCAGGCCGTGCGCTTCTTCCTCGGCTACGGCCTCGTGTTCATCCTGCAGAGCGCGCTGACGATCCTGCTCGGGGCCGCGGCGATGCTCGCGCTGCAGCCGAAGCTCGGCGCGCTGGCGCTGATCCCGGTGCCGTTCGTCGTCGTCGCCGCCACCCGCTACGGCCTCCGGTCGCGGCCGGCGCTGCAGGAGGTCCAGCAGCGGATCGCCGAGCTCACGGCCGAGACCGAGGAGAACATCTCCGGCGTCCGCGTCGTCAAGGCGTTCGCACGCGAGGCGCGCCAGCGGGCACGGTTCGAGCGCGAGACCAACCGCGTCTTCGTCCAGGGGATGATCGCCACGCGGCTGCGCGCCTACTACC
>DATLGB010000075.1:0-18264 GCA_035540675.1 Solirubrobacteraceae bacterium
CCACGCGATCATGCTCCACGAGCTGCCGCACGGCGAGGCGATCATCATCGACGTCCTCGTCGGCACCTTCATCGGCGACTCCGGCGCCTACCTCGGCGGGCGCGCGTTCGGCCGCCGCAAGCTCGCGCCCGGCATCTCCCCGAACAAGACGGTCGAGGGGCTCCTGATCGGGATGGTCACCGCGGTGGTGTCCGTGGTCATCTGCAAGCTCTACCAGGACTGGCTGACCCTCGGCCAGGCGGTGCTGCTGGGCCTCGCCGTGGCGGTGATGGCGCCGCTCGGGGACCTGTTCGAGTCGCAGGTCAAGCGCGATGCGGGCACGAAGGACGCCGGGCGCCTGTTCGGCGTCCACGGCGGTGCGCTCGACCGCCTCGACGCCGCCTTCTTCGCGCTCGTCGCCGGCTACTTCGTCTGGTCGGCGATGCTCTGATCGGCGGCCGCGAGCCGGCGCCAGCGGAGCGCGTAGCGCCCGCCCGAGATCACCGTGGCGGCGACGGTCGCGGCCACCAGCACGGTCACCGGCGCCGCCTGCGGGTCGGGCACGGCCAGCAGCACCAGCACCATCGCGACCTGCAGGCCCATCTTGAGCTTGCCCAGCCCGTCGGCGGGCAGGATGCGCCCGCGCCGGGCGGCGCTCGAGCGCATGAAGGTGACCATCACCTCGCGGCCGACGATCACGGCGACCACCCACCACGGCAGGCGGTCGGCGATCACGAGCGCCACGAGCGCGCCGACCACCAGCAGCTTGTCGGCGAGCGGGTCGAACAGCTTGCCGAGCGGCGTGATCAGCCCGCGGGAGCGCGCGATGTGGCCGTCGAGGACGTCGGTCAGCGCGCCGGCGGCGAACAGGCCGCAGGCCAGGAGCGACCCGTCGGGGGAGGCGACGATGATCGCCACGAGCACCGGGACGATCAGGATCCGCGCGAGCGACAGGCCGTTGGGGACGTTGACCGCCCCCTCGAGCACCGGATGCCGGGCCGGCCGCGCGCGCCGGCGGGCGCGCTTGGCCGCCGCCCGCTCGCGCGCCGAGCGCCACAGGCCGCCGACGTCGTGCCCCGTCGCGATGCCCGCCAGCCAGAACGAGAGCAGCCCGATCAGGATCCCGCCGACGTCGTCGACCGCGTAGTGCCAGCCCAGGTACATCGTCGAGAGCGCGATCAGGACCAGGTAGGCCCAGGCCACCACGCGCAGCACGCGCGGCGCCCGCGCGATCTGGATCAGCAGCACCGCCGAGACGACGACCGAGACGTGCAGCGAGGCGAAGCCCGCGATGGACTGCAGCGCGTCGGTGGAGTGCGGCCCCAGGCTGAGCACCTCGCGGCGGCCCTCGAGCAGCGACATCTGCAGCGCTCCGGCCGCGGTGTCCGGCAGGCCCGCGTAGCGCTCCGGGGTCGCGTAGACCGGTCCGAGGGTGGGGACGAGGTAGTAGCTCGCGACCCCCAGCAGCCAGTTGAGGTTGAGCGCCGTCGCGTACCAGAGCCCGCGCCGGACGTCGCTCGACCACACCAGCGCGGCGCCGAGCGACAGCGGCACGAACGCGAGGTAGGACACGTAGATGACCGACAGCACGTGCGCCGCGGTGCCCGTGCCGAGCAGGTCGCGCAGCAGGACCGACGGGTCCGTCCCGAACACCCGCTCCTCGAGGTGCAGCAGGGACCCGTCGTGCAGCTCCGGCCGGACGAAGGGCAGGAAGCCCTTGAGGTTGCGATAGCCGACGTAGCACGCGTAGAACGAGAACAGCCCGAGCAGGACGAGCCCGAGCCGCCGCCGCGACCAGCGCTCGCGCGCCACGCCGGCGATGTGGGTGCCGAACCGGCCGAGATGCCAGCCGGAGCGCGCCGCCGCCCGCGGCAGCACGTCCAGGCACCAGAACAGCACGAGGATGATCGACAGCCGCACCAGCGGGGAGCCGGCGATGCCGTCCGGATCGCGGATCGGCAGGTTCTCCGCGGTCGCCACGGCAGCCGTCAGCACCACCGCGAGTGCGGCGAGCAGGAGCGAGAGCGCCCAGGGGCGGCGCTCCCCGTAGTGCAGGACGGCGGCGCGAATGGCCGCACCAACGGTACCGCGGCAGGCGGCGAGGGTGGCGCAGAGGCGTTTCGGGGAAGCTGCTTCCCTACCTGCCGATGCTGCGCCCCCCGGAATCCATCCGCCTGATCGCCAACCCGAGCGCCTCGCGCGTCGACGAGCGGGCCATCCGCGCCGCCGCGCGCGCGCTGTCGCGGCTGGGCGACGTCGACGGCGTCGTCCGCACCACGGGCCCGGGCGAGGCCACGCTGCTCGCGCGCCAGGCGGTCGACGACGGCTGCTCGCTCGCGGTGGCGCTGGGCGGCGACGGCACCGCCGGCGAGGTCGCCGAGGGCCTGACCGGCTCGGGCACCGCGCTGCTGTGCCTTCCCGGCGGCTGCACCAGCGTCTACGCGCGCATTCACGGCCTGGCGGGCGCGCCGGGGGCCGCCGCCGAGCGCGTGGCGGGCGCTCCGGGCGCCCTGCGCCGCGTGCGGGTCGACCTCGGAACGGTCGACGAGCGCCACTTCCTCTTCATGGCGGGCATCGGGCTGACGGCGTCGCTGATGCGGGCCGGCGCCCGGCATCCGCGGCTCAAGGCGCGGCTGCGCGGGGGCTACGCGGCCTATGCCGCCGCCGCCGGGCTCGTCGACGTGGCGCGGCGCGGGCTGCCGTGCGTGCGCGTGCGCGCGGGCACGCGGCGCCTCGACGCCACCACGCTCGTGATCCAGAACTCCGACGTGCTCAGCTACCTGGGGCCGCGGGCGGTGGCGGCCGCGCCGGGCGGCGGCCTCGCCACCGGCACCCTCGCGCTGGCCGGCGCCGGCGACGCGCGCGTCGGCGACGCCCTCGCGCTGCTCGGGCGGCTGCTCGGCGGCGACCCCGAGCGGGTCGCCGCGCATGAGCGCGTGAGCGCGTGGTCCGGTCTCGACACCGTCGTGGTGGAGTCCGCCGACGGGCGCCCGTTCCCGCTCGAGATCGACGGCACGTGGATCGGCGACCGGCTGCGCGCGCGCTTCGGCGTCGCGCCGCTGGCGCTCGAGGTCGCGACGCTGCGGCGGGACCTGCCGGTCGCCGCGCCGCGCCCGGAGCGCCCCCTGGCGCGACCTAGACTCTCTGCGGCATGAAGCGCCTTCTCATCCTCGGGTCCACCGGCTCGATCGGGACCCAGGCGCTCGACGTCGTGGCGCGCGCGCCGGATGCGTTCGAGCTCGTCGGCCTCAGCGCGGACCGCGGCTGGGAGCCGCTGCTCGCGCAGGCGCGCGAGCACGGCGTGACGCGGATCGCCCTGGCCGACGGCGACGCCGCGGCGCGCGCGGCCGAGGCGTGGACCGACGGCGACGTGCTGTCCGGCCCGGAGGGCCTCGCCCGGCTCGTGGCCGAGTCGGGCGCCGACCTCGTGCTCAACGCGATCGTCGGCTCGGCCGGCCTCGGCCCGACGGTCGTCGCGCTCAGCGAGGGCATCGACGTGGCGCTGGCCAACAAGGAGTCGCTCGTGGTCGGCGGCGAGCTGGTCACCGCGCTGTCGGAGGCGACCGGCGCGCAGCTGATCCCGGTCGACTCCGAGCACTCGGCGCTGCACCAGCTCATCGCCGGCGAGCCGCCCGGAACGGTCGAGCGCCTGACGCTGACCGCCTCGGGCGGGCCGTTCCGCGGCCGCAGCGCCGCCGAGCTCGAGGGCGTGACGGTGGAGCAGGCGCTCCGGCACCCGACGTGGGCGATGGGCGGCAAGATCACGATCGACTCCGCGACGCTCATGAACAAGGGCCTCGAGGTCATCGAGGCCCACCACCTGTTCGGGACGCCGTACGAGCGCATCGACGTCGTCGTCCACCCGCAGTCGATCGTCCACGCGCTCGTCGCATTGTGCGACGGCGCGTCGCTCGCGCACCTCGGCCACCCGGACATGCGCGTACCGATCGCCTACGCGCTGCACCACCCGGACCGCGTCGACGTGCCGGTGCCGCTGCTCGACCTCGCCCGGGTGGGCGCGCTGACCTTCGAGCCGGTCGACGAGGACACCTTCCGCTGCCTGCGCCTGGCGCGCGAGGCCGCCCGCGCCGGCGGGACCGCACCGTGCGTGCTCAACGCCGCCAACGAGGTGGCGGTGCACGCGTTCCTGGGCGGCCGGCTGCCGTTCACGGGCATCGCCGCGGTGATCGAGGCGGCGCTCGAGCGCGTCGGCGCCGGGCGCGTGCACTCCTTCGAGACGCTCTACGAGGCCGACGCCGCCGCGCGCGAGGCGGCCGAGGAGGCGGTGGGGGCGCTGGCGCCGTGAGCTGGGTCCTCGCCTTCCTGGGCTTCGCGGTGCTGATCGTCCTGCACGAGTTCGGCCACTTCGTGGTGGCGAAGTGGGTCGGGATGCGCGTCGAGCGCTTCTCGCTGTTCTTCCCGCCGCTGATCTGGCGCCGCAAGGGCCGCGGCGAGACGGAGTACGCCATCGGGGCGATCCCGCTCGGGGGCTACGTGAAGATCAGCGGCATGAACCCGCACGAGGAGCTGCCGCCCGAGGTGGCTCACCGCGCGTACTTCCGGCAGCCGGTGTGGAAGCGCATCGCCGTGATCCTCGCCGGACCGGTCATGAACCTGCTGATCGCGTTCGCGATCTTCGGCGGCCTGTTCCTGTCCAACGGCGTGCCCGGCGAGGGCGCGCGGGTCGAGGCGGTGCAGCCCGACCAGCCGGCGACCGGCGTGCTGCGCCCGGGCGACCGCATCCTGTCCGTCGACGGCGTCTCGGGCACCGCGACGCGCATCTCCGAGCAGATCGGCACCCATCGCTGCAAGGGGACCCCGAAGCCGGGCTGCAAGGCGGTCAAGCCCGCCGTGCTGGTCATCGAGCGCGGCGACCGCACGTTCCGGGTCTCGCTGCACCCCGAGTACGACGCCGAGTTCAAGCGCACGCGCCTGGGCTTCTCGCAGTCGCAGGTGCGCGAGGACGTGGGCGCCGGCGGCGCCGCCGCCGCATCCGCGGAGCAGATGTGGGAGCTCACGACCCGCACGGTGACCACCGTCGCGCAGATCTTCGACCCGCAGAAGCGCGAGGAGATCTCCGGCGTGGTCGGGTCGTACGAGGTGACGCGCCAGGCCGTCCAGATCAACGTCGACTTCGCGCTGTTCGTGCTCGGGGTGATCTCGCTTTCGCTCGCCGTCATCAACCTGTTCCCGTTCCTGCCGCTCGACGGCGGGCACATCTTCTGGGCGCTTGCCGAGAAGGTCCGCGGCCGCGCGATCCCGTTCAGCGTCATGGAGCGCGCCGGCTTCGTCGGCTTCGCGCTCGTGCTGTTCCTGTTCTTCATCGGGCTCTCGAACGACCTCGACCGGCTCGCCGGCGAGGGCTTCGACATCGCTCGCTGAGCGGCGGCGCTGATGTAGCGTTCCGCGCGGAGAGTGCCCTCGCGGAGGAGAGGTTTCACATGAGCATCGCGGCGACCGCGCCGTCCCGCCGGGCGGCGGGCGCGGCCACCATGGCCGAAGCGTTCCGGATCACGGCCGACGAGTTCCCCGACCGCCTCGCGGTCCGGACCAGGGAGGACGAGGTCAGCCTGACCTGGTCGCAGCTGCGCGAGCGGTCCGACGCGCTCGCCGGCGGCCTCGCCGGCCTCGGCGTGGGCAAGGGCGACACGGTCGCGCTGATGCTCACCAACCGGCCGGAGTTCCACGTCGCCGACCTCGCGGTGATGACGCTGGGCGGCACGCCGTTCTCGCTGTACCAGACCCTGACGCCCGAGCAGATCCAGTACGTGGTCGGCGACGCGGGCGCGAAGGTCGCCCTGGTCGAGGAGGCGTTCCTGCCGGTGGTCACCGCGGCGCGCGACCTCGGCGGGACGGCGCTCGAGACCATCGTCGTGCTCGAGGGTGCCCGGGGCGACGGCACCGCCGCGTGGGACGAGCTCGAGGCGGCGGGCGCGGGCTTCGACGCCGAGCCGCACTGGCGCGCGCTGGCGCCCGACGACCTGCTGACGCTGATCTACACCTCGGGCACCACCGGGCCGCCGAAGGGCGTCCAGCTGACGCACCGCAACCTCATGGCCGCCGTCCGGTCGATCGAGTCCGTCGTGCAGTTCCCGGACGAGACGCGCGTGATCTCCTGGCTGCCGGCGGCGCACATCGCCGAGCGCGCCGCGCACCACTACCTGCCGATCGTCTACGGCATGAGCGTGACGTGCTGCCCCAACCCGAAGGAGATCGTGGGCTACCTGCCCGCGGTCCGGCCGACCTGGTTCTTCGCCGTGCCGCGGATCTGGGAGAAGCTGCGCGCGGCGATGAGCGCGCACGTCTTCGCGCCCGGCGGCGACGACCGCCGCCACCTCGATGCCGCGATGCGCAAGGTCGAGCTCGAACAGGCGGGGGAGGCCGTGCCCGACGACGTGGCCGCCGAGGCGGCGGCAGGGGAGGAGAAGTTCGCGCAGGTGCGGGCGATGCTCGGGCTCGACGAGGCGGTCGCGGTGAACGCCGGCGCCGCGCCCACGCCGCGCGAGGTGCTCGTCTTCTTCCACGCCCTGGGGATCCCGCTGGCCGAGCTGTGGGGGATGTCCGAGACCTGCGGCGCCGGCTGCGTGAACCCGCCCGACCGCGTGAAGATCGGCACGGTCGGCCCGCCGGTGGCCGGAGTGGAGGTCAAGCTGGCCGACGACGGCGAGCTGCTGGTCCGCTCGGAGGTCGTCATGGCCGGCTACCGCAACCTGCCCGACAAGACCGCCGAGGCCATCGACGCCGACGGCTGGCTGCACACGGGCGACATCGCGCGCATCGACGACGACGGCTACGTCGCGATCGTCGACCGCAAGAAGGAGATCATCATCAACGCGGCGGGCAAGAACATGTCGCCCGCGAACATCGAGGCGACGGTCAAGTCGGCGTCGCCGCTCATCGGCAACGCCTGCGTGATCGGCGACGCGCGGCCGTACAACACGGCGCTGATCGTGCTCGACGCCGACTTCGCGCCGGCGTGGGCGTCGCAGCAGGGCATCGACGAGACGTCGCTGGAGGCCCTGGCCGGGGACGAGCGCGTGCGGGCGGCGCTGCAGCAGGCGGTCGACGAGGCCAACGCGAAGCTCGCACGGGTCGAGCAGGTCAAGAAGTTCACGATCGTGCGCGGCGACTGGGCGCCCGGGGGCGACGAGCTGACGCCGACGATGAAGCTCAAGCGGCGCCCGATCGGCGAGAAGTACGCCGCGGACATCGAGGCCATGTACGACGGGTGACAGTCGATGATTGCGCGCGCAACCTTCGGGCTAGCCTGAAGGCATGCCGCGCATCGCCGTCACCCACTTCACCGACCCCGGCTGCCCGTTCGCCTGGTCGGCGTCGCCGGCGCTGGCGGCGCTGCGCTGGCGCTACGGCGACCAGCTCGACTGGCGCCACGTGATGATCGGGCTGGCCGAGGACGGCGCGCAGTACGAGGCGCGCGGCTACACGCCGCTGTGGATGGCGCGCAGCCAGCTGCGCTTCCGCCGCTACGGCATGCCGTTCTCGCCCCAGCCCAAGTCGCGCGTCGCCGGCACGAGCCGCGCCTGCCGCGCGCTGATCGCCGCCGGCTGGCAGGTCGACGGGCGCGAGTGGGAGACGCTGCGCGCCCTGCAGCTGCTGCAGTTCACCTCCGACCGGCTGCTCGACGACGACGCGGCGATCGCGGCCGCGCTCGCGACGGTGCCGGGCGTCGACGCCGCCGCGGCCGTCGCCGCCATCGACCACCCGGAGGTGCTGGCCGAGTACGAGCGTCACCGCGCCGCCGCCCGCAGCGCCGGCGGGTCGCCCGCCGAGGCGCAGGGCAAGACCGCCGACACCGACGGCACGATCCGCTTCACCGCGCCGACGCTGGTCTTCGAGCGCGACGGCCGCGAGCTGGTGGCCGGCGGCTTCCAGCCGCTCGCCGCCTACGACGTCCTGCTGGCCAACCTCGACCCGTCGCTCGAGCGGCGCGAGGCGCCCGAGGACCTGGCGGAGCTGTTCGCCGCGTTCCCGGAGGGCCTCGTCACCGCGGAGGTCGCGCAGATCCTCGCCGGCAACGGCGATCCCGACCCCGAGGCGGCCGAGGCGGCGCTGCTCGAGCTGGTCGCCGACGGCCGCGTCACGCGCCGCGGCGTCGGCGACGACGCGGTCTGGGCAGCGCCCGCCGAGCGACCGCTGCACAGCGCGCGCGGGGGCCGTTTCGCGCGCGCCGCCTGACGCGGGCGCGCGCCGGCCGGTCCCTAGACTGGATCGGGCATGGCTTCGCAGCGACACGTGAACGTCGGCGGCGTCCAGATCGGTGGCGGCGCGCCGGTCGTCGTCCAGACGATGACCAAGACCGAGACCGCCAACCTGGCGGCCACGATGGCGCAGATCCGCAAGGTCGCCGAGGCCGGCGCCGACGTCGTCCGCGTCGCCGTCCCGCGCGACAAGGACGTCGAGGCGCTCAGGACGATCGTGCGCGAGTCGCCGATCCCGGTCATCGCCGACATCCACTTCAACCACACGCTCGCGCTCAAGGCGATCGACGCCGGCGCGCACTGCGTGCGCCTCAACCCGGGCAACATCGGCGGCCCCGACAAGGTGGCCGAGGTGGCCGCCCGCGCCACCGCCGCCGGCACGCCCATGCGCATCGGCGTCAACTCCGGCTCGCTGCCCAAGCACCTGCACGCGCTCGAGCGCGAGAACCCGGTCGAGGCGCTGGTGGGCGCGGCCGTCGAGTTCGTCGAGCTGATGGAGCGCCTGGACTTCTACGACTTCAAGGTCTCGATCAAGTCCACGAACGTGCCGAACACGATCGCCGCCAACCGGCTGCTGTCCGAGCGCATCCCGTACCCGCTGCACCTCGGCATCACCGAGGCGGGCACGAAGTGGTCGGGGTCGCTGAAGTCGGCGGTCGGCCTCGGCACGCTGCTGGCCGACGGCATCGGCGACACCATCCGCATCTCCCTCTCGACGTTCCACGCCGAGGAGGAGGTCAAGGTCGCCTGGGAGATCCTCAAGGCGCTCAAGCTGCGCGAGCGCGGCCCCGTCCTGATCGCGTGCCCGACCTGCGGGCGCCTGCAGTTCGACATGGACACGGTCGTCGCCGACATCGAGCGCCGCCTCGAGGCCTACGCCGACCCGATCGAGGTGGCCGTCCTCGGGTGCGCGGTCAACGGCATCGGCGAGGCCTCGCACGCCGACTTCGGGATCACCGGCGCCAAGGACGAGGGCCTGATCTTCAGCCGCGGCAAGCCGCTGCGCAAGGTGCCGACCGAGCGCCTGGTCGACGAGCTGTTCGCCGAGATCGACCGCTACTACGCGGCCTCCCAGGAGGTCCTCGTCGACGAGTCGCTGGCCGCCGAGGGCGCCGAGTGGCTGGCGGCGATCGAGGCCGAGAACGCGGACGACATGACCCCCGAGCGCCTCGCGGCGCTCGAGAAGGCCAAGCAGGCCGAGCAGGCCGAGGCGATGGACGCCGCGCTGCGCCTCGACGAGGCGGCGTCGCCGACCGCCGGCCGCCGCTTCACGCGCGCCTGACCGCTCGGCCACGGCTGACCGGCGCGAACCTCCTACTGGTGCCGTAGGCTCGCCCGATGGTGAGGCCGGTGCTCGTCGCAGCGGTGGTGGTGGCGCTGCTCGCCGCGGCGGCGCCGGCGGCGCCCGCGCGCGACGGTGGCGGTCGCTACGCGGTGCGGGGGCAGGTCGTCGTCAGCTGGCACGGCGCCGCCGACCGCTGCGCCGCCGCGGGCGTGTGCGGCGTCCGCGGGACCCTGACCGTGGGCGTCGCGCAGCGCGGCAGCTACAGCAGCGACGACGCCGGCTCGTCGGTGAACAGCTCGGGTGGAGGCGCGGATCCAGTCGTCCGCGTCACGCGCGACGGTGCTCACGCCACCTGCGTCGAGCGCGTCGGCGACGGCTTCGGAGGCGTGTCGATCCGCCGCATCCTGGGCGGACGCGGCGCGCTGCTGCTCGGGATCGGCGGCGATTTCGGCGACGGCCTGGGCGCCGGCCGCTGCGCCGGGCCGCGGCCGGCCGACCTGCGCCCGGTGCTGCCGGCCGCCAAGCTGCCCCTGCGCCTCGCCCGGCCCGTCACCCGCGACCTCTCCGGGCGGCGCACGTTCGCCGCCGGCGCGTTCGACGGCGAGGTGGTGAACGACCTGCGGCTGACCCTGCGACCGGCTCCGCCGCGGCGGGAGTCGCGCCGCGCTCGCCGCCCGCCGCCGGCGTCCGCGGTGCCGCCGCGCGGGCAGGGCGAGGAGCGCCGTCGCGTCGCCGTCGCCTCCGTCGGCTACCGGGTGGTCGGGGTCACCGGCGACATCGGGGCGACGTTCGAGGCCGGCCCGGAGGGATGCGAGCTGCTCGACGCCTGCGGTACGACCGGGCGCGTCGCGATGCAGCGTGCTCCCGGCGGGTCCGTCGCCGTCTACGCCGAGGCGCCGCTGCGGGGGCGCCGGCCGCGGACCGTCGCCGACGTGACGACGGCCCGGGGCGCTGCCGTCAGGGGCTGGGGCAACCTCGGCGACACCGCGGGGGTGGTGACCGGCGAGACGTCGCGCCCGGGCGAGCCGCCGTGCCGGGACCGCATCGAGACGGCGGCCGGCGACGTGCACGTCGAGCGCAGGGGCTCGGACGCGCGCTTCGGGGTCGAGCCCGCGAGCCGGTCCGGCCTGCGCACGCGCTGCGCCGGCCCGTACGTGCCGGAAACACCGGCGTTCGGGACGATCGCGCTCGGCGCGCTCGGCGAGCCGCGCCTGCAGGTGACGGTGCGCCCGCGGGGCGGCAGCTTCGCCGACGCCCCGTACTTCGGTCGGCTCGACGGTGAGATGACGCTCGAGCTCGAGCACGTCGCGTCGGACGTGCGGGTCGAGAGGCGGGCGCGGCTGCGATGAGGTCGCGGGTCGTGATCGCGCTGGCGCTCGCCGCCGCCGCCGCGGCGGCGGGCCCGGGCGCCGCCCCGGCCGCCGCGCAGGTCTGGGGTCCGGACGGGAAGGGCGCCCGCCGGCAGACGACGATGCCGCTGCGCATCGACGGTGTGCTGACCATCGGCTTCCGCGGGCACGGCCCCACCTGCGACGCGACGGGCATGTGCGGCGTGAGCGGGACGATCTCCATCGTGCCGGGCGGGAGCCGCCGGCTCACGCTGCTCGAGTTCGAGGGCGGCCGGCGCCCCCAGGCGACGGTCGAGTCGGAGGGCCGGGATGCCGGGCGCACGCGGGTGACGCGGGCGGGCGCCGACGGCACCACCCACACCTGCAGCGACGCCTGGCACGTGTACCTGCCGCTCGTGGGCCGCTTCGGCGGCGACGGCTACGCGCCGTTCGGCTTGCGCGCGCTCGAGGGCGACTCCGGCGGTCTCATCGCCGGGCGCTGCACCGCCGCGCTCGGGCGCGACGTGGTGGCTGCGCTGCCGTCGGCGGTGCTGCACGTGCGCGCCGTGCGACAGGGGTCGGCGGAGCTCGACCTCAGCGGCGAGCGCGTCTTCACCGCCGGGGGGCTGACCGGCACCGTGCGCTCCACGATGCGGATCGAACTGGGCACCGCGACCACCCGGCGCGTACGACGCGAGCGGCAGCCGGAGGTGCCGGCGCGGCGGCGCCTGCGCGTGCTGGTGCAGCAGTGGGCGGTCGAGCGCCTCGACGGCTCCGCCCAGCTCGCCGCGCAGGCCGCGGGGGACCCGTTCCCCTGCGCGGTGGTGGACGCCTGCGGCCTCGCGGCGGCCGTGCGCGCGGCGCCGGCGCTGCGGGAGGGCGCGGTGTGGCTGACGGGCGTGGCGCCGGCACGCCGAAGCACGCGGCGCCAGCTCGAGGCCGCGCTGGGACTGCGGCGGGGCCGGGTTCCGCGGCGGGTCCACCGCGGCGGCTACGGCGCGTGGAGCGGGCGCGGCACGGTCTCGGCCAGCGCCACCTACGCGGACGGCACGGTCTGCCGCTCCGAGTCCCCGCTCGTCGGCGGCGACGTGAGGATCGGGGTGTCCGGAGGGCGGCTGCGGGCGACTTGGGTGGCCGCGCCGGGCGCGCTGCGCTCCCGCTGCCCGGGTCCGGCCGGCACGCGGGAGTCGGGGCACGCCCTGCTGCGGGGCAGCCTGCCGCTGGCCGCCCTGCGCGATCCGCGCCCGACGCTGCGGCTGGCCCGCGGCGGCACGTTCCGCTCGCCGGGCTTCGCGGGCACCACGACCGGGTCGCTCGCGCTGCAGCTGCGGCGCGTCTCGCTGCGCCACCTGATCGTCCGGGAGTAGCGCCGCGGCGTCAGCCGTGGATGCGCAGCAGCTCCGCGTAGGCCGGCAGCGTCAGGAAGTCCTCGAAGTCCTCCGACAGCGCCACGCGCTCGAACAGCGCGCGGGAGGAGTCGGGGCGCCCCTGCGTCTCGAACCACTCGTCGTCGGCGATCTCCTCGCGGATGCGGGCGAGCTCCTCCGTCGCGACGGCGCGCACCAGATCGGCGGTCACGGGGCGGCCGGAGTCGAGGACGATCCCGTGGCGGATCCACTGCCACACCTGGCTCCGCGCGATCTCGGCGGTCGCCGCGTCCTCCATCAGGCCGCCGATGGCGGCGGCGCCGTTGCCGCGCAGCCAGCTCGAGATGTACTGGATGCCGACGTCGACGTCGCTGTGCAGGCCGGCCTCGGTGGCCGCGCCCGGCGTCGCCGGCACCGCGAGCAGGTCGGCGACGCCCACGTCGACGTCGTCGCGCCGGCGCTCGAGCTGGTGGGGCCGCTCGGCGAGCACGCGGTCGAACTCCGCCAGCGCCACGGGCACCGAGTCCGGGTGCGCGACCCAGGTGCCGTCGTAGCCGGCCCCGGCCTCGCGCCGCTTGTCGGCCGCCACCGCGTCGAACGCCCGCCGGTTCGCCGCCTCGTCGCGGCGGCTCGGGATGACCGCGGACATGCCGCCCATCGCGTGAGCGCCGCGGCGGTGGCACACCGCCACCAGGCGCTCGGTGTAGGCGCGCATGAACGGGACGGTCATCGTCACCGCGTTGCGGTCGGGCAGCACGAAGGCCGGGTCGTCGCGGAAGCACTTGATCATCGAGAACAGGTAGTCCCAGCGGCCGGCGTTCAACCCGGCGGCGTGGTCGCGGAGCTCGAAGAGGATCTCGTCCATCTCGAAGGCGGCCGGCACCGTCTCGATCAGGACCGTCGCGCGGATCGTGCCGCGGTCGAGGCGGAGCTCCTCCTCGGCGATCTCGAACGCCCGCCGCCACAGGCGCGCCTCCAGGTGCGACTCGAGCTTGGGCAGGTACAGGAACGGGCCCCAGCCGCGCTCGAGCAGCGCGTGCGCGTTGTGCGCGACGTAGAGGCCGAAGTCCATCCAGCAGCCGGCGATCCCGTCCAGGTGGCGCTCCGGGAGGTGCAGCCCGCGCGGGCGGACGATCAGCACCGCCGGGTCGGGGCCGAGCCGGTACGACCTCCCGGCCTCCTCGTGCTCCAGGGTCCCGCGGATGGCGTCGCGCAGCGTCCGCTGGCCGCCGGTCATGTTCTGCCACGTCGGCGAGTTGGCGTCCTCGAAGTCGGCCATGAAGCAACGCGCGCCGGAGTTGAGCGCGTTGATGACCATCTTCGGCGTGGTCGGGCCCGTGATCTCGACGCGGCGGTCGCGCAACGCGGGCGGGACGGGGGCGATCTGCCAGTCGTCCTCGCGGATCGGGCGGGTCTCGTCGAGGAAGCCGAGGCGCCGGCGGCGCGCGGGCCGCGCCGCCAGCAGGCGGCGGCGCTCGCCGTCGAGCTCCGCGTGCAGGCGCCGGACCAACCCCAGCGCGCGCTCGTCGAACAGGTCGGGGTCGAGTCGGGTCATCCGGCGATGGAGCGGTGCAGGAGCTCCAGGGGGTGGTAGACCGGCAGCGGCCGCCCCAGCTTGCGCAGGTGGGCCTGGATCTGCAGCGTGCAGCCGGGGTTGGCGGCGGCGATGGCCTCGGCGCCGGTGGCGAGCAGCCACTGCGCCTTCTGGCGTCCCAGCTCCGCGGCGGCGCGCGGCTTGGTGATGTTGTAGATGCCGGCCGAGCCGCAGCACTGCTCCCAGCCCTCCGGCTCGAGCAGCTCGAGCTGCGGGATCGCCCGCAGCAGCTCGCGCGGCTGCTCGCGGATCGCCTGCGCGTGCGCCAGGTGGCAGGCGTCGTGGTAGGCGACGCGCAGCGGCACGGGCCGCCGCTCGGCGCGCGGCGGCGCGCTCGCCAGCAGCTCGGTGGCGTCGCGGACCCGCGGCGCCAGCGCGGCGTCCTCCTTGAGCCCCGAGCCACAGCCGGCGGCGTTGGTGACGATCAGCTCGACGCCCGCGAACGCGGCCTCGGTCTCGCGCGCGCGCCGCTGCGCCGCGTCGGCCTCGCCCGTGTGCAGCTCGAGCGAGCCGCAGCACTCGGGCGCGGCGGGCGCGTGCACCTCGTAACCCTCCGCGGCGAGCACTTCCACGGTCGCCCGGTTGACGTGCGGGAAGAACGCGCGCTGCACGCAGCCCTGCAGGAAGCCGACGGTCGCCCGGCGCTCGCCCTCCGCGGGCGTGAGCGCCGGCAGCGGCGGCGTCCGCGGCGGCTTGCGCGGCGCCAGCGGGTGGACACGGTGCGCGATCGGCAGCAGCGGGACGAGCGCGCGCAGGCGCCGCGGGTGCGGGAACAGCGCGAAGATCGCGCGCCGCTGGAGCCGCTCCAGGCGGCCGCGCTCGTGGCGGCGCTCGATCTCGGCGCGCGCGTGGTTGACCAGGAGGTCATAGCGGACGCCGGAGGGGCAGGCGGTCACGCACGCCATGCAGCCCAGGCAGCGGTCGAGGTGCTCGACCAGCTCGGGCGACGACTCGCCGTCCTCCAGCGTCCGGATCAGGACGATCCGGCCGCGCGGCGAGTCCATCTCCTCGTCCCACAGCCCGTAGGTCGGGCAGGTCGGCAGGCAGAAGCCGCAGTGGACGCAGTCGTCCAGCAGCTCCCGCACCTCGCCACTGTCGAGCGCCACGGCTCAGATCCCTCCCGCGAACAGGCCGGGGTTGCAGGTGCCGTGCGGGTCGAAGCGCGCCTTCACCCGGCGCATCAGCTCGAGCGCGGGGCCCTCGGGCACGTCCCAGGGGTCGATCGCCGCGCGGACCGCCGCCGGCGCGTCGCTCACGACGCACGGGCGCGGGGCGAGGCGGTCGCGCAGGGCCAGCACGTCGGGGGCGCCGGCCCCGGCCGGCAGGGACAGCCAGATCGTGCCGACGCCGGCGCGGCCGACGGCGCTCGCGTCGTGCTCGCGCGCGGCGCGCAGGACGCGTGCGAGATCGGCCGGCAGGGCGGACACGCGCACGACCAGCTCGCCGCGCTGGCCGTCGCGCTGCGCGGCCCACAGTCCCTCGTCGTCGGCGTCGACCTCGCTCGCCACCGCCCGCGCCCGCTCGGCGGCCGCGGCGCCCGCGAAGCGGGCGAGGAGCGCGCCCTGGCCGCCCTCCCAGCGCACGTCGAGGGCCTCGGCCTCGAGCGGGCGGTGGGAGAGGTCGAGCGCGATCTCCTGCAGGCGGTCGGGGTCGTCGTGGCGCAGGATCGCCGTCGCCGTGCGCTGCGGGCGCGGATGCAGGCGGACGCAGACCTCCGTGATGACGCCGAGCGTCCCGAACGAGCCACAGGCCAGCTTGGGCAGGTCGTAGCCGGCGACGTTCTTGATCACGCGCCCGCCGCTGCGCGCGACCGTCCCGTCCGGCAGCGCCAGCGCGACGCCGATCACGACGTCGCGCGGCGTCCCGTAGCGGTGGCGCAGCGGCCCGGCGTCGGCGGCGGCCACGACGCCGCCGATCGTCGCTCCGTCGCCCGGCGGGTCGAGCGCGAGCATCTGGCCCGTGCGGGCGAACTCGGCCTGCGCGTCGGCCAGCCGCACGCCCGCCTCCAGCACCGCGGTGAAGTCGCCGGGCTCGTGCGCGACGACGCGGTCGAGCGCCGCGGTGGGGAGGGGGTCGAGCCCGTCGACCGGCCGGCCCCAGTTCGCCTTGGTGCCGGCTCCGGCGATCCGCACGGCGCCGCCTGAGGCGAGCCGCTCGGCGATCGCCTCAGAAGCGCTCGGCAAGCCCGGCCTCCTCGAGCGGGTGCGGGCGGTAGCGGCCCGGGACCTCGCCGCACAGCCGCGGCGTCGGCATCACCTTGCCGGGATTCGCCAGCCCGTGCGGGTCGAACGCGCAGCGCAGCTTCTGGAAGGCCGCCAGGTCCGCCTCGGCGAACTGCTTGGGCATGTGGGCCTTCTTGTCGTGGCCGACGCCGTGCTCGCCGGTGATCGACCCGCCGGCCTCCAGGCAGGCGTCGAGGATCCGGGCCGACAGCTCGGCCGCCCGGGCGGCGTCCTCCGGGGCGTCGTAGCAGACCAGCGGGTGCAGGTTGCCATCGCCGGCGTGGAAGACGTTCGCGACGCGCAGGCCGTACTCGCCGGCCAGCGACTGGATCCGCGCGAGCACCTCCGGCAGCCGCGTGCGCGGGATCACGCCGTCCTGCACGAGGTACGCGTGGGCGATGCGGCCCATGGCGGCGAACGCCGCCTTGCGCGCCTTCCAGAAGCGCGCGCGCTCCGCCTCGTGGCGGGCCACCCGCACCTCGCCCGCGCCCGCGGCGGCGCAGAAGCGCTCGACGTCGGCGAAGCGGCGCTCGACCTCGGCGCGGGAGCCGTCGAGCTCGACCAGCAGCGCGGCGCCCGCGTCGAGCGGGAACCCGGCGTGCGCCACCGGCTCCGCGGCGCGGATCGCCAGGTTGTCCATCATCTCGATCGCGCCGGGGACGACGCCCGCCGAGACGATCGCCGAGACCGCCTCCCCGGCCGCCTGCGGCGTCTTGAAGAAGGCGACGAGCGTGCGGATCGACTCCGGCACCGGCACGACGCGGAGCGTCACCCGCGTCACCACTGCGAGCGTGCCCTCGGAGCCGACGAGGGTCCCGAGCAGGTCGTAACCGGGGCGGTCGGCCTCCGCGCCGCCGAGCGAGACCGCCGTGCCGTCGGACAGCACCGCCTCGGCGCCCGTGACGTAGGTGGTGGTGAAGCCGTACTTGAGGCAGTGCGCGCCGCCGGCGTTCTCGGCGACGTTGCCCCCGATCGTGCAGACCACCTGGCTCGACGGGTCGGGCGGGTAGAAGTGCGTGGGCGCGACCGCCCGCGACACCTCGAGGTTCGTGACCCCGGGCTCGACCACGACGCGCTGGTTGGGCAGGTCGACCTCCAGGATGCGCCGCATCCGGCTGAGCGCGATGACGACGCCGCCCGCGACCGGCAGCGCGCCGCCCGACAGTCCCGACCCGGCGCCGCGCGCCACGAACGGCACGCCCGCCTCGAAGCAGGCGCGCACCACCGCCCGGACCTCGTCCGCGCTGCCCGGCAGCACCACGGCCCCCGGCGTGACCGCGTACTGCAGCAGCCCGTCGGACTCGTAGGTGCGCAGCTGGTGGCGATGCGTCACCACGTGGGCGTCCCCGACCGCCGCGCGCAGGCGGGCGACCAGCGGCGCGAGCTCGGCGGCGGCCATGCCGAAGTTCTACTCCCCGCGCTCAAGACCCGTCCGTCCGCGGCCGAATCGGGTAAAGATGACGGTGATGACCGACTCGTCCGCCCCTCCCGCGGGGTGGTATCCGGATCCGCAGGGGACGGCCGCGCTGCGCTGGTGGGACGGCTCCGCCTGGACCGACCACTCCTCCGACCTCCACGAGCCGGCGCCGATCGGCGCGTCCCCCGAGCCCGAGCCCGAGCCGGCGCTGCCCGCCGGCTGGTACCCGGACCCGCAGGACGCGTCGCAGCTGCGCTGGTGGGACGGAGCGGCGTGGAGCGACCACACGGCCCCGATCGCCGAGGAGGAGGAGGTCGTGGACGCGGAGGTGGTCGCCGAAGCGCGGCCGGCCGCCGCCGCTCCGGAGACGGCCGAGGCCGCCGACGCCGAGGTCGTCGCCGAGGCCGCGCCCGCGACGCCCGCCGCCTTCTCCTTCAACGCGCCGGCGGACGCCGGGCCCGCGCCGGAGCCGCCGCGCGCGGAGCCCGCGCCGGCCGTGCCGGAATCCGTCCAGGAAACGTCTCCCGTGGAGACGGAACCTGGATGGGTTTCCGCACCGGCGGCGCCCGCCAGCCCGTTCTCCTTCAACGAGTCGACCGAGCCCGAGCCCGCGCCGGCACCGGAGCCGCTGCGGTTCGAGCCCGAGCCCGCTCCCGAGCCCGAGCCGCCGCCGGTCGTGCCGCTGCCCGCGCGCGAGCCCGAGCCCGAGCCGCTCCCGCCCGCCGCCGCGGAGCCGAGCCGCACGGAGGATGCGCCGCCGGCGCCCGTGGACGACGTCCCGGCCTGGCTCGTCGCCGCCGCCGAGGCGGCGCGGCCGCCCGCGCCCGAGCCCCGCCCCGACACGCCTGCGTGG
>DATLGB010000076.1:0-12953 GCA_035540675.1 Solirubrobacteraceae bacterium
GATCACCGGATTGACCACGGCGCGCGCCTCCCCCTCCGGCAGCCGGTAGACCAGGACGCGGCGCAGCATCCCGATCTGCGTGGCGGCGAGGCCGACGCCGAGCGCGTCGTCCATCAGCTTGACCATCCGCTCGACGTCGGCCCGCAGCGCGGCGTCGAACGCCTCCACCTCGCGCGCGCGCTCGCGCAGGATCGGGTCGCCGTAGCGGACGACGTGCTCGAGCGCCGCCTCGCGGCGGGCGGCGGTCTCGGGATCCAGCGGCCGGCGCTCGGGCTGCTCCTCGACCGCCCCCTCCTCACCCCCGGGCGGGACCTCCGGCTCCATGGCGCGCAAGATACTTCGCGGTGCCGCTGCAACATCCGGCGGCCGCACCGGCCTCTATGGGGCATGACCCACGACACCCACCCTCCGCGATGGCGCCGGCGATGACGGCGGCCGCGGCGCTGCCCCGGGCGCGCGGCGCGCTGGACGAGCGCGCGGTCGCCGAGCGCGCGCTGCGCGTCGCGCGGCCGACCGCGCTCGGCGTGCTCGGCGACGCCCACGCCGCGGCCGACGTGGCGCAGGAGGTCGCCCTGATCGCGCTGCGCCGCCGCGGCGCCCTGCGCGACCCGGCCGCGCTCGACGCGTGGCTGCACCGGATCGCCGTCCGCGCCGCGCTGCGCGAGGCCCGCGTTCGCGGCCGCCGCCGCGACGCCGAGGAGCGCGCCGCGCTCGCGCGGCCGCCGGCCGCCCGTGACGACCCGGCGGACGGCGGCGGCCTCGCCCTGCTCGCCGGCCTCCCCGCCCGCCAGCGCGCCGCGCTGACGCTGCGCTACGTCCACGACCTCGACGACGACGCGATCGCCCGCGCCCTCGGCTGCCGCACCGGCACCGTGCGCTCGCTGCTCTCGCGCGGCCGC
This sequence comes from Solirubrobacteraceae bacterium, assembly GCA_035540675.1. GTDB lineage: Bacteria > Actinomycetota > Thermoleophilia > Solirubrobacterales > Solirubrobacteraceae > DATLGB01. Next base: position 900 of record DATLGB010000076.1, read on the forward strand.
GAGGCCGTCCGCACCCTTCTGCAGGACCGACCCGACGAGGACTCCCGATGACTTCCGACGACGACCGCATCCGCGCCGCCCTGTCCGGCCTGCGCGAGGCCGCGCCCGCCGCGGGCGAGGTCGACGCCGTCCTGCGCCGCCACTCCGCACGCCGGCGCCGGCCGCGCGCCCTGCGCGTCGCCGCCGTCGCCGCGCCGGCGGCCGCCGCGGCGATCGCCGCCGCCGCGCTGCTGCCGGCCGGCACCGCCGACCGCGGCGACACCGGCCGCTCGGCCGCGTCGCTGTTCGAGCTCGCGGCCGCCCGCGCCGCCGGCCAGCCCGGCGCCGCCTTCGACGGCTTCCGCTACTCGCGCATCCGCCAGCGCCACAGCGAGCCCCAGATCGACGCCCGCGGCTGCAAGGCGCCCGGGCCGGCGGTCCCGCCGGTCGCCGAAGGCGAGCGGCCGGCGCCGGCCCCGCAGCCGCAGGACGCCGGCTGCGCGCAGGTGATCGGACGGCTCGTCCGCGAGACGGTGCGCGAGCAGTGGGTGGACGCCGAGTGGCGGGGCCGCCGGCGCACGGACGGCTGGCGCGTCGTCGAGGCCGCCCCGCCGCACGCCGACGACCTGGGCGGCGCGGCCGACGAGCCGTACGAGTACGGCGACGGCCCGCTCGCGGAGGCGCCGCTCGCGTCGCTGCCGGCCGATGCCGCGCGCCTGGAGGCGACGCTGCGCGAGGCCGTGCGCACGCAGAAGTGGGCGCCGGACGGCGGCGGCCGGATGGCCGTGCCCCCCGAGATGGTCGACTACGAGCTGGCGCAGACGGTGGTGCACCTGATCGCCGAGGCGCGCATCAGCCCGCGCCTGCGCTCCGCCGCCTGGGGCGTGCTGTCGCGCATCGACGGCGCGCGGGCGACGGGCCCGGCGCGCGATGCCGCGGGCCGCCGCGGCGAGCGCGTGGAGCTCGCGCTGGCCTACGGCGCGCCGACCGCCGCGCCCAGCGACCACCGCCTCGAGGTGATCTTCGATCCCGAGGCGGCGCGGCTGCTGTCCTGGAGCGAGCGCACCACGCTCGCCGGCCGGAGCCACGAGGAGCGCACGCAGGTGATCGAAGCGACGGGCGACGTGCTCGGCACCTCCGAGCGACCCTGAGCCGGGCGGGCCCGGCGCGCAGCCACGCGCGCCGGGCCCATAGGCTGCTCGGGGTGCCCCGCTCCCGCTTCGCCCCGCCCCTTGGGCTCGTCGTCTTCGTGGTCGGGACCGGCTCGCTCGGAGCCGAGATCGCCGCTGCTCGCCTGCTCGCGCCCTACTTCGGCGCCTCCACGCTGATCTGGGCGAACACGATCGGCGTGGTGCTGGTCGCCCTCAGCGCCGGCTACTGGTACGGCGGCAAGCGCGCCGACCGCGACCCGTCGCTGACCGGCCTGTACAAGATCGTCCTGCTCGCCGGGCTGCTGACCGCGGCCATCCCGTTCGTCGCCGAGCCGTTCCTGTCGGTGGGCGTGCGCGCGCTGGACTCGATCAGCGCCGGTGCGTTCGCCGGGTCGCTGGTCGCCGTCCTGATCCTCGTCGCCACGCCCGTGTTCGTGATGGGCATGGTGTCGCCCTACGCCCTGCGGCTGGCCGTGCACACCGTCGGCGAGACCGGCGCCACCGCCGGCCGGCTGTACGCCCTGTCGACGATCGGGTCGCTGACCGGCAACTTCGCCAGCGCGCTGCTGCTGATCCCGCTGATCGGGACCCGCCGGACGTTCCTCGTGTTCGCGCTGGCGTTCGTGGTCGTCGCGGTGATCGGCCTGCGGCAGCGCCGGCTCGCGCTCGTCCCGGTCGGAGTCGCCCTGCTCATGGCCGTCCCGGTCGGCGTGGTCAAGGCCGCCGAGCAGCCCGACCGGCGCGTCCTGCACGAGACGGAGACCCCGTACCAGTACGCGCGCGTCGTCGAGGACGACGACGGCGACCGCTTCCTCGAGCTCAACGAGGGGCAGGCCGTCCACTCGATGCGCCTGACCGGCACCTACCTGACCGACAACATCTGGGACGAGTACCTGGTGGCGCCGTTCACGGTGCTCGACCGGCCGCCCGGGCGCATCGCGATCCTCGGCAACGCCGCCGGCACGACCGCGCGGGCGTACGGGCGCTACTTCCCGCAGACCCACGTCGACGGCGTCGAGATCGACGGCGAGCTGACCGACATCGGGCGCCGCTACTTCGACATGGTCAACCCGCGGCTGGAGACGTTCACGGCCGACGCGCGGCCGTACCTGCGCGCCACCGACCGCCGCTACGACGCGATCCTGGTCGACGCCTACCGGCAGCCGTACATCCCGTTCTACCTCGCCACGCGCGAGTTCTTCGAGCTCGCGCAGGACCGCCTGCGCCCCGGCGGGGTGATGTTCGTCAACGTCGGGCACCCCGAGCGCTCGCAGGACCTCGAGAAGGTGCTCGGCGCCACGCTCGACGAGGTGTTCGCCACCGTGCTGCGCGACCCGGCGGAGCCGACGAACACGCTGCTGATCGCGACGGACGCGCCGGCCTCGGCCGCCCAGCTCGAGCGCGCGATCCCCTCGCTGCCGGAGGACCTGCGCCCGCGCGCGGCCGAAGCCGCCGCCCGGATCGGGCCGCGCCTGCCCGGCGGCAAGGTCTACACCGACGACAAGGCGCCGGTCGAATGGCTCATCGACGCCTCGATCGTCGAAGTCGCGGCGCGCGGCGAGCGCTGAGCAACCGCGTGACCTCAGGGCCGCCGCTCCGTTCAGGGGAGCATGCTCCCCCTCCGCATCCTCCTCCCGATCCTGACGGCGTCCGCCGTGCTGTCCGCGGTGGCCCCCGCTGCGGAGGCGCGGACGCTGAGCGCCGGTGACCGCGGCGCCGACGTGCGCGCGCTCAACGAGCGCCTGTCCGGCCTCGGCTACCTCCCCGCCGGCGCCGCCTCGTCGGCCTACGGCCGCGCGACCTCCTACGCGGTGATGGCGTTCCAGAAGTGGCACGGCCTCGCCCGCGACGGCATCGCCGGGCCGCAGACCAAGGCCCGCCTGCGCAGCGCGACCCGGCCGGCCGCCCGGACGAGCGGCGCCGGCAGGCGGATCGAGGTCCTCTACGAGCGCCAGGTCGCGCTGCTCATCCGCGGCGGCCGCGTGCGCCGCACGATCTCCGTCTCCACCGGCGCCGACGGCTACCGCACGCCACCGGGCTCGTTCAAGGTCTTCCGCAAGGAGCGCCGGTCGTGGTCGGTGCCGTACAAGGTCTGGCTGCCGTGGGCGTCCTACTTCACGGGCGGCGTCGCCTTCCATGCGTGGCGGGACGTTCCCGCGCATCCGGCGTCGCACGGCTGCGTGCGCGTGCCCGAGCCGTTCGCGCGGGAGGTCTACCGGTTCGCGTCCATGAACACGCGCGTCCACGTGATCTACCCGGACACCGAGATCGGCGGCGACGAGAACCCGATCGGGCCGTACGGCCCGTAGGGCGGACGCCGCCGCGTGGCCGCGGGCTCAGCCCTCGGTCACGCCGGCGGCGGCGGTGACGCGGGCGCCCGGCATCGGCCGCTCCTTCGCCAGCGCGGCGACCTCGGCCCGGATCTCGTCGAGTTCGTCGCCGCTATCGGCCTGCGCCGCGCGCACGCCGCGCTCGATCCAGGCGGCGACGAGCTCCATGTCGGCCTCGTCGCAGCCCCGGGTGGTGACGCCGGCGGTGCCGATCCGGATCCCCGACGGGTCGAAGGGCTTGCGCGTGTCGAACGGGACCGTGTTGTAGTTGAGCGTGATCCCGGCGCGGTCGAGCGCCTGCGCCACCGGCTTGCCGCCGATGCCCTTCGACGTGAGGTCGACGAGGATCAGGTGGTTGTCCGTGCCGCCCGAGACGAGGTCGAACCCGTGCTCGGCCAGCTTGGCCGCCAGGTGCTGGGCGTTGCGGACGGTCTGGTGCGCGTAGTCCTCGAACTCCGGCGTCGCCGCCTCCGCCAGCGCGACGGCGATGCCGGCGGTCGTGTGGTTGTGCGGCCCGCCCTGCAGGCCGGGGAAGACGGCGCGGTCGAGCTTCTTGGCGTGCTCGGCGGCGCCCATCAGCATCGCCCCGCGCGGGCCGCGCAGCGTCTTGTGCGTGGTGGTCGAGACGACGTCGGCGTGGCCGACCGGCGACGGGTGCGCGCCGCCGGCGATCAGGCCCGCGATGTGGGCGACGTCGGCCACGAGGACCGCGTCGATCTCGCGCGCGATCTCCCCGAAGCCGGCGAAGTCGATCTGGCGCGGCACCGCCGTCCCGCCGCAGAAGATCAGCTTCGGGCGCTCGCGGCGGGCGATCTCGCGGACCTCGTCGAGGTCGACGGTCCCGGTGTCGCGGCGCACCTCGTAGGAGACCGAGCGGAACCACTTGCCGGTCACGGACACGTTCCAGCCGTGGGTGAGGTGGCCGCCCATCGGCAGCGACAGGCCCATCAGGCAGTCGCCGGGCTGCAGGAACGCGAGCAGGACGGCGAGGTTCGCGGGCGACCCCGAGTAGGGCTGGACGTTGGCGTGCTCGGTGCCGAAGACGGAGCGTGCGCGGGACACCGCCAGCTCCTCGATCGGGTCGATGAGCTGCTGGCCCTCGTAGTAGCGCTTGCCGGCGTAGCCCTCGGAGTACTTGTTGGTGAGCACCGACCCGACCGCCTGCTGGACGGCCGCGGACACGTAGTTCTCCGACGCGATGAACGACAGCGTCTGCTCCTGGCGGGCCTCCTCCTGCGCGATCAGGCCTGCCAGCTCGTGGTCCTCGGTGAGCGACTGCACGGGTCTCTTCCTTTCGGGCGGCGCGACGGCCAGGATCATAGGCGGGGCCGGGGCGCCTGAGCGAGCCGCGCCGCCGCTAGTCGAACAGCTCCTCGAGGAAGTGCTTCTTGCGCTTCGGGTGCTTGTGGCCCTTGTAGTGGAACGTCCCGTGGCCGTGCGACTCCTGCGGCCGCTGCGACGAGTCGGCCTGGCCGTAGAAGCTCCCCTCCGCCTGCACGAGGTGCTCGAGCTCGCCGCGGTCGAGGAACAGCCCGCGGCACTCGGTGCACTGGTCGACGTGGATCCCGTTGCGCTCGTAGGTGCGCATCTGGCCTTGGCACTTGGGGCAGATCATGGGCCGGATCGTACGCCGCGCGCTCACTCGCTTCACACGATCTCTTGAGGAAGCGCTCACATTCGCGGGGGAGCATCCCGCCCATGACCTCCGCGAGCGCACCCATCGGCTTCCTCGCCCTCGACGACGGCGGCGGCCTGCGCCTCGTCGAGCTCCGGCCCGGCGTGACGAGCATCGGCCGCGGCGTCGCGGCCGACGTCCGCGTCGACTGCGCCGGCGCGTCGCAGCGGCACGCGGCGCTCGTGGTCGACCCCGGCGGCACGGTCGAGATCGTCGACGACCGCAGCGACACCGGGACCTACGTCAACGGCGCGAGCGTCGACCGGCGCGTCCTGCAGCCCGGCGACACGATCCGCATCGGGCGCTGCGTGCTCGGCTACGTCGCCGCGCCGGCCGAACGGCCGCTCGCCGCGGCCTGACCGTCACTTCCCCGGCAACGCGCCGGCGAAGGCCACGGCGGCGTCGAACCACGACGCGAGGTCGGCGTCGGCGCCGACCGCGGCGCCGTCGACCCGGACGAAGCCGCGCATCGGCCGCCTGCCGGGCATCCCGAACGGCGCGACCCCCGGCTCGCCCAGGGCGGCCTCGGCCTCCTCGGGGGCCAGCCGGACGAGCAGGTCCTCCCCGAGGACGCAGCAGGCCAGGTTCCCGCCGACCATGAAGGCCAGGCCGCCGAACATCGCGCGCTCGGCGACGTCGGGGCGCTCGGCCGCCATGGCGCGCACGCGCGCCGCGAGAGCGTCGTCGTAGCTCATCCCCCGACAGGATGCCGCACGCCGGGCGGCGCGGCGCGATCGGCTAGGTTCAGGCGGTGCCCAACCCCCGAGTCGCCCTCCACGAGCGCCTGCAGGCGGCGTTCAGCGCGGTGACCGGCAACGGCGCCGACCCGATCGTGCGGCGCTCGCAGCACGCCGACTACCAGGCCAACGGCGCGCTGGCCGCCGCCAAGGCGAGCGGGCGCAAGCCGCGCGACGTCGCGGCCGAGGTGCTCGCCGCCGCGGATCTCTCCGACCTCTGCACGAACGTCGAGATCTCCGGTCCCGGCTTCATCAACCTCACCCTCGACCCGGCGCTGCTGGGGGCATCGCTCGAGCGCATGGCGGCCGAGGAGCGGTTCGGCATCGCGCCGCCGGCGACGCCGGAGCCGGTCGTGGTCGACTACTCGGCCCCCAACGCGGCGAAGGAGATGCACGTCGGGCACCTGCGCTCGACCATCATCGGCGACGCCGTGGTGCGCCTGCTCGAGTGGCAGGGGCAGGCGGTGGTGCGCGAGAACCACGTCGGCGACTGGGGAACGCCGTTCGGGATGCTGGTCGAGCACCTGGTCGACCTCGGCGAGGCGGCCGGCGGCGAGCTGCTGTCGGTCGGCGACCTCAACGCCTTCTACCAGCAGGCGCGCGCGAAGTTCGACGCCGACGAGGCCTTCAAGGCCCGGGCGCGCCGGCGGGTCGTCGCCCTGCAATCGGGCGACGAGGAGACGCTGCGGCTCTGGCGCGTGCTCGTCGAGCAGTCCGAGCGCTACTTCGTCGACGTCTACGAGCTGCTCGACGTCACGCTCACGCACGAGCACTTCATGGGCGAGAGCGCCTACAACGACCAGCTCGAGAGCGTGGTTTCCGAGCTCGAGGCGAAGGGGCTGCTCGAGCTCAGCGAGGGCGCCCTGGTGGTCTTCCCGCCCGGCCACGTCGGCCGCGACGGCACGCCGCTGCCCCTGATCGTCCGCAAGGCCGACGGCGGCTACGGCTACGCGGCGACCGACCTCGCGACGATCCGCGACCGGGTCGGGCGGCTCGCGGCGCGGCGCCTGGCCTACGTGGTCGGGGCGCCGCAGCGCCAGCACCTGCAGATGGTCTTCGACGTCGCGCGCGCCGCCGGCTGGCTGCCCGACGACGTGCGCGTCGAGCACGTCGCCTTCGGATCGGTCCTGGGCACCGACAACAAGATGCTGCGCACGCGCGCCGGCGCCTCGATCCGGCTGATGGACCTCGTCGAGGAGGCGATCGCCCTCGCGTCCGACGCGCTGCGCGAGCGGCGGCCGGAGCTCGCCGGCGACGAGCTGCGCGAGGCGGCGCGGGCGATCGGGATCGGCGCCATCAAGTACGCCGACCTGTCGACGGACCGCGTGCGCGACTACGTCTTCGACTACGACCGGATGCTCGCGTTCGAGGGGAACACCGGCCCGTACCTGCAGTACGCGTGCGTCCGTGTCCGCTCGCTGCTCGAGAAGGCGGGCGACCTCGTCCCGGCGGCGCCGCCGCCGCTGCTGATCGCGCACCCGGCCGAGCGCAGCCTCGCGCTCGCGCTGCTCGAGCTCGAGACGGTGGTCGCCGAGGTCACCGCGTCGCTCGAGCTGCACCGCCTGGCGAACCACCTCTACGAGGTGGCCTCGCGGTTCTCGGACTTCTACGAGCGCTGCCCCATCCTGCCCGAGCCGGACGCCGCCGTGCGCGACAGCCGCCTCGCGCTCAGCCGGCTGACCGGCGACGTCCTCGTCGAGGGCCTGTCGCTGCTCGGCATCCGCACCCCCGCGCGGATGTAGCCCTAACCCGCTCGCGCGAGGGCCGCCGTGGCGTCCTCGACGCTCGTGGCGACGTCGAGCGTCTGCAGCACGGCCGCCAGCCGCAGCGCGTCGCGCGCCATGGAGCGATCGGGCACGACCAGCCAGAGCTTCTGCCCGCGCACGCGCAGGCTCTCGCGCACGTCGTAGAGCATGTGGATCCCGGCGGAGTCGAAGTAGTCGACGTCGCTGAGGTCGAGCACGAGCCCGAGCGCCTCGTTGCTCATCATCTGCGTGAGCGCCTTGCCGAGATCGTCGGCGTTGGACATGTCCACCTCGCCGGCGATGCGGGCGAGCATGCCGTCGTCCAAGCTCTCGAAGCGAACGTCGGCGAGCATCAGGCCGCCTCCCGCAGCACCACTTCGGTTCCTTCGGCGCCCTGGCGCACGTCGAACTCGTCGACCGCGGCCTCCATGATCGTCAGCCCGCGGCCGCGGTTGGTCCCGCGGGGCCGCCGCCAGCGCCCGGCGTCGCGAACGACCACGGTCACCACCCCCTCGTCGACCGTCGTCTCCAGCGCGAACGCCGACGGCGTCGGCGCGTACGCGTGCTCGATCGCGTTCGCGCACGCCTCCCCGACCGCGAGCGTGAGCACCCCCACGTCCTCGTGCCCGGCACCCACCTCGTTGAGCCAGCGGCGGATCGCCCGCCGCACCTCCGCCAGCACGTCGGGTTGCGCGGGGAACTGCAGCCGCAACTCGGCCGGGACCCGCTCGTTCTGCAGCGCGAGCATCGCGATGTCGTCCGCTCCGCCGCCGCTGGGCACCAGCCGCCGGGCGACCTGCTCGCAGAGCTGGTCGGCGCTCGTCGCACCGCGCGCCGCTTCGATCAGCCGGGCGAGACCGGCCGACAGCCGCTCGCCCCGCTTCTCGACCAGGCCGTCCGTGTAGAGGAACAGCAGCTCGCCGCCGGCGATCACCGTCTCGTGGTTGGCGTAACCCGCGTAGGGCATCGACCCCAGCGGCGGCGCCGGCGGATCGCCCGGCAGCAGCCGCGGCGAGCCGTCGCCGTCGATGACGAGCAGCGGCGGATGCCCGGCCGACGCGTACTCGAGCCGCCCGGTGTTCGGATCGAACACGCCGTACGCGGCGGTCGCCATCCCGCGCTCGCGCACGGTCGACACGAGCCGGTCGAGCCGCTGCAGGACGTCGCCCGGGCTGTGGCCGTCGTAGGCGTAGGCCCGCAGCGCCGCCCGCACCTCGCCCATCAGCGAAGCGGCGCGGATGCCGTGCCCCGAGACGTCGCCGATCGCGATCCCCACGAGGCCCCGGTTGAGCAGCATCACGTCGTACCAGTCGCCGCCGACCTCGTCGCGGGCGGGCAGGTAGCGGGCCGCCAGCGGCGCGCCGACGATGGCCGGCAGGCGGTGGGGCAGCAGGCTGCGCTGCAGGCCGACCGCGGCGCTGTGCTCGCGCTCGAGCTCGTCGAGCACGCGCGCCCGCTCGAGCGCCGGCGCGGCGCGGCCGGCTGCCAGCTGCAGCACGATGGCGTCCTCGTCGGTGAACTGCCGCGCCGTGACGCTCCCGACGTGCAGCACCCCCAGGACCCGGCCCTCGGAGATCAGCGGCACCCCGAGCAGGGAGCGGATGCCCTTCGCGCGCAGGATCGGGTTGAGGATCTCGGCGTGATCGACGTCGGCGATGAAGATCGGGGTGCGCCCGGCGGCGATCCGGCCGGCGAAGCCGCGCCCGAGCGGGATCCGAACCCCCTGCTCGACCTCCTCCTCGATCCCGTGCGCGGCCCGCGCCACGAGCTCGTCCGTGCTCTCGTCGAGCAGCAGGATCGCGGCGGTGTCGACGCCGAGGATGTCGACGGCACGGCTCAGCAGCTCTTCGAGCAGGTCCTCGAGCTCGAGCTCGCCGAGTGCCGCGTCGCCCAGCCGGTACAGCTGCCCCAGTTGCTCGAGTCGCGGCGTGGCCGCCGCATCGCTGGCGCCCGTCCCGAGCAGCACCTGGCCCGCGCCCGGGACGATCAGGCCCCCACGGTCGGCATCCACGGCGCGAATCCTACGCTGCGGAGTCGGCGGTCTCGCGCTCGGGGCTGCAGGTACATGCCCAGGAACAGCCCGGGACACGCCGCGGCGTAATGGCCGGTTACGTGCCGCTCGCCGCCGCGCGGATCACCGGACGAGCCGGACGCGCGCGTGCAGCCGCACGCGAGCGCCCGTGCCGTCCGTGGCGACGACCGTCAGCGCGGGTCGCAGCGCGCGCAGCCGCGCGGCCCGCAGGCGCCGCAGTCCGCGGCGGGCGCGCCGCGTGAAGGCCATCCGCAGGCGGGCCGTCTCGCCCGCTGCGGCCCGTGCGCGACCCGCCGCGAGCGTCGCGGGCAGTTCGGAGCGCCGGGCGGCGCGGCGCGGCAGGGTGAGCCGCGCCCGCACGGTGGCGGCGGCCGCGCAGCGCACCGTCACGCGCGGCGCACGCACCGACACGCGGCGCGAGCCGGTGAGGGCGCAGCCGCCGCGGCTGCCCGCCGGTGCCGGCGTCACGGGCGCCGGCGGCTCCGGCGGCTCCGGCGGCGGGCCGGCCGCGGCCGCTCCGACCGCCCGCAGCGCATCGACCTGGCCGAAGCCGTTGTCGGGGTCGAACCCGGGCGGGCCGAGGTCGGTGGCCGTCTGCTGGAGGATCCGCTCGATCTCGGCCTGGGTGAGCGAGGGGTTCGCCTGCAGCATCAGCGCGACGATGCCGCCCACGTGCGGCGCGGCGAACGAGGTCCCGGGCGCGTACTGGTACTGCACGCGGTTGGCCAGCTCGGCCGCCCGGTCGCCGCTGCCGGGCGGCGGCGGCGGCGTGGAGCCGGCGCTGCCGACGGCCCCGAACACCGTGAGCTCGTAGCCGAGCTTGCCGAACGGGCCCCACACGTCCACGCCGGGCGCGAGCACGTCGACCTGCGGGCCGCGGCTGGAGAAGTCCGCGACCTGACCGGCGCCATCGGGGCAGCGCTCGGTCCACACGCCCTGCGCCTTGCAGTTGGCGCCGACGCTGATGACCCACGGCAGGCGCGCCGGGAAGCCGACCGTCTCCGCACCGGGCCCGGAGTTGCCGGCGGCGAACACGAGCGCGACCCCCGCGTCGACGGAGGCCTGCAGGATGCGGGTGAACGCGACGGGCTCGAAGCCGGGCTCGTCCCAGCCCCAGGAGTTGGTCGCCACCCGGATGCCGCCGGGGAAGCGCGGGTCGTCGCGGTGGTCGAGCATCCACTGGTAGGCGGCGAGGGCGCTGGTCTCGCTGATCAGCTCCGTCGGCACCTCGTGCGTCGCCTGGCCGATGAGCTTGAAGTTGACGAGCGTCGCCTCCGGCGCCATGCCGCGCATGTCGGCGCCGGTCGCCGCCTCGCCCGTGCCGGCGACGATGCCGGCCACCAGCGTCCCGTGCTGGAGCTCGTCGAACCCGACCGGCGTCTCGGCGCGGCTGCGCGAGTACTCGCCGTCCGTGATCGAGTCGAGGACGCCCGACGCCTCGAAGTACAGGTTCGCCGCCACGCGGTCGTCGAGGTCGGGATGCAGGTCCTCGATCCCGGTGTCGAACACCGCGACGGTGACGCCGCGGCCGGTGTAGGGCTGCGGCAGCGGCGGCGCCCCCGCGTGCACGCGGTCGACGCCGAGCATCGGCTTGGACTGGAAGACCGACAGGTCGAAGCGGCGCTCGGGGTACAGGGCGACGACGTCGCGCCAGCGCGCGACCCGCCGGTAGGCGGCGGCGGGGCCGCTGATCGCCGCCGCGTCGGCGGCGGGGAACAGGGCCGCGCGGGTGACGCCGGCGGCACGCAGCCGGTCGACGGCGTCGGCCGGCAGCTGCTCGAACGCCACGATCCGCGGCCGCGCCTCGGCGGCGGCGGGAGCGACGGCGGCGAGCGCGCACAGCGCCATGAGGACGACGAGCCGGCAGCGGCGGAGCATGACCACGTCAACGCCCGCGACCGCCCGCACTGTCGGCAAGTCGCCCCCTCGAGCTGCTCAGTGCCGTTCGGGCCGCCGGTCGTACGCCCAGGCGAGGCGGGCGAGTGTGAGCACGGCCAGCAGCAATCCGAAGTCGCGGAACGCGACGTCGCCGTAGCCGCCGACGAGCAGCAGGCTGACGATGATGCCGCCCAGCCAGCCGGCGACGAGCAGCGCGCCGAAGCGCGGCACCGTCAGCACGACCAGTCCCGCCAGGATCTCGACGACGCCCACGGCGTGCATCGCGTCGGCGGCGCTGCCGGGCAGGATGTCGTTGAACTGCGGCGCGAGGTAGCGCGCCCAGTCGTCGGTCAGCACCTCGGCGAACTTGTCGGCGCCCATCGCGACGGGCGCGACGGCGAACGCGACACCGCGGCGTGCGCGGTGCGGCGTTCGCTTGTCGAGACGGCGAACGTACGCGCGGCCGCCTGAAAGAACCTGGAACCGGGCGGCACTTGCCTTCGTGCGCGCGGTTCCCGATGATGGGC
>DATLGB010000077.1:0-3371 GCA_035540675.1 Solirubrobacteraceae bacterium
GTCGAGCATCCGCCGGCAGCGGGTGATCGCCGTCGCGCGGTCGCGCGGGTCGGCGAGCGTCAGCCGGCAGTCGACGTGGTCCGCCCCCGCCCGCGGCGCGAGCGCGACGATGCCCGGACCGTGCGACAGGCGCAGCGTACGGCGATACCAGCCGTCGCGCCACTCCTCGACGCCGGGAACGGCAGTGGCGGCGAGATGGCCGAACAGGTTGTCCGGCCACAGCGGGCGCCGGAACGCCAGCCGCAGGCTCACCGTCCCCGCCCCCGCACCCCCCGCCGGGAGCATCATGCGATTCAGCCCGGGCGCGGACCCTGCGGCAGCCCGGCGCCCTTGCGCTGAAAGACCTCGAGCAGCTCGTTCTCGTGTGCGACCCGTCCCTGGGCGCCGTCGAGCTCGCGAAAGGCCGCCTTGAGGATCGCCACGCCCTCGGGCGCGTGCGCCGCGACGTGCGCGGCGAGCCGCAGCGCGGCGGCCTCGGCCTCCTCGGCCGGCACGGTGTCGTGGACGAGCCCGATCGCCGCGGCCTCCTCGGCCCCGACGACGCGGCCGGTGAAGATCAGCTCCTTCGCGCGCGCGACGCCGACGAGCGGCGTCAGCCGGGCGGGCCCGACCGGCACGCCGAGCCGCGCGCCCGCCCACGCGAGCTTGAGGTTGTCGCCCGCGATCCGCAGATCGCAGCCGGCGACGAGCTCGGCGCCGCCGCCGACGCAGTTGCCGACGCAGACGGCGATCGTCGGGACCGGGAACGCCTCGAGCGCGGCGAGGAACTGCGAGAACGACTTCATCCGCGCGACGCCGCCGGTGTGGTCGAGCACCTCGGTGATGTCGACGCCCGAGCACAGCGCCCGCGTCGAGGTCGTGGAGAACACGAGCACGCGCAGCTCGTCGTCGATCGACAGGCGCTCGAGCGCGTCGACGAGCTCGATCAGCAGGCCGGAGTCCAGCGCGTTGCGGCGCTCCGGCCGGTCGAGGCGCAGCAGCGCGATCCCCGGTTGCACCGTGACTTCCTGCAGCGATCCCACGCGCGCAAGCGTAGGGAGTCGGCGGCTGGATCGAGGACCTCGGCGACCGGCTGTGCGATCGGCCGACGGCGAACGCCGACCCGCCGGTGGGTAGGCAGAGCGGGCGTGACTGTCGATACCCGCAAGCTCGTGATGGGCGACTGGTCGCCGATCGTGCGCGACCCGCTGGACCTGCTGCGGCTCGTCTTCGCCGCGGGCGCGATCGCGTTCGCCGCAGCCGGCGACGCGGCCGGCGCCTTCAACCTCGGCCTGGCCTTCGCGGTGGTCGTCGCCGCGCGGCTGGCGAACCTCCCGCGCCTGTACGACCTCGCGACGATCGTGGCGCTCATGTTCACCCAGGGCGGTGAGGCGCTCGGCCTCTACGACGCGATCGAGTGGTACGACCGCGTCGTGCACTTCGTCGTGCCGCTGCTGGCTTCGCAGATCATCTACCTGTGCCTGGCGCGGATCGAGGTCATGCCCGATCCCAGCCAGGAGACACTGCCGCGCCACGAGGCCGGCATGTTCGTCGCGGTCTTCGCGCTCGGCCTCGCTGTCGGCGCGCTGTGGGAGATCTTCGAGTGGAGCTCGGACGGCATCTTCGGCTCGGAGCTGTCGGAGGGCAACACCGACACCGTGGGCGACCTCATCGCCGACGCCTGCGGGTCGCTGGCCGGCGGCGCGCTCATGGTGCTGTGGTCCAAGCGCGGCTGGGGCTCAGTGCGCCGGATCCCGGGCGAGAACCGGCGCGAGGACACCCGCGCCTGACCGTCGCGCCGCCGCCTACCCGATCCATTCGCTTGCGCCGCGCAGCGCATCGCGCGCCTCGTCGGCCAGCCGCCGCGCGACCACCGCGGCCGGCTCCTGCGCCGCCAGCGCGTGCGTCTGGCCCGCCCAGAGGTTCACGACGTCGGGGTCGCCGCGGCGCCGGCCGTCCTGGCGCAGCGGCGCGGTGACGTGGTGGACCTCGGGGTAGGCGGCGGGGGCCGCGTCGCCGTGCTCGCGCATGAAGCGGTTGACGATCCCGCGGGCGGGCTTGCCGGTGAACGCCCGCGTGATCGCGGTCGGCGCCGCGCTCCCGACCGCGGCCCGGTGCACCTCGGCCGTCCCCGCCTCGGAGCAGCACAGGAACGCGGTGCCGAGCTGCGCCGCCCGCGCGCCGGCGGCCAGCGCGCCGGCGACCCCGCGGCCCGAGGCGAGGCCGCCCGCCGCGACGACCGGCACGCGTTCCTGCGCCCCCACGAGTTGCAGCAGCGCCAGCAGCCCGTACGGCGCCTCGTCGGCGGCGAACGAGGCACGGTGGCCGCCGGCCTCGTAGCCCTGCACGACGAGCGCGTCGGCGCCGGCGGCCACGGCCTGCCGGGCCTCCGCCGGGCTCGTGACGGTGATCCAGACCGCCACCCCCGCGGCCCGCATCCGCGCGACCACCTCCCGCGGCGGGCAGCCGAATACGAACGACACGACCGGCACCGCCAGCTCCGCGAGCGCGTCGAGCTTCGCGCCCCAATCGTCGTCATCGCAGCGCGGCTCGCCGAGCCGGACACCGGCGCGCGCCGCCTCCTCCCCCAGCCGCGCGACATAGCCGGCGTAGCTTCCCGGCTCCGACGGCCCGCGCGGCGGCGTGAAGACGTTGACGCCGAACGGCCGCCGGCTGGCGTCACGGAAGCTGCGCACCTGGTCGACCATGTCGGCGGCGGTGCGGTAGCCGGCGGCGAGGAACCCCAGCCCGCCGGCCTCCGAGACCGCCACCGCGAGCTCGACCGTCGCCGGCCCGCCGGCCAGCGGCGCGAGGACGATCGGGATGTCGAGGCCGTCGAGGACCACGTCGCGCGGCGCGCCGCTGCTCACGAACGCGGCGTGTAGGGGCTGACCGTGAACCACGCGCCCTGCGGCTCGCGCAGATCGGCGATCCGCGGCGTGACGACGAAGCAGGGAGCGCCGGCCGGGTATCCGTCTCGTTCGCGCATGGTCGTAAGCCTCCTCGTCGGGGGGACGAGCACAACGCTAACGGAGGTCGAGGCCGCTCCGCCCTCGTTCGCGGCTGCGCAACGCGTGCGATTATCGGCCACGGGGACGCGGGTACCCGACCGGCCGACAGCCACCGAGGAGGCCACGATGGAGAAGGACGAGAACAACCGCGAGGTCAGCGACGACGCCGTCGACGTGTCCCCGGCCGCCGAGGCGGTGGCCGGCGAGGGCGGCGAGGTCACCACTCGCGACGAGGTCGATCCGGACCTCACCGAAGCCGGCGTCACGGCCGAGAAGCCGCAGCGCGAGGCGGGCTGAAGCCCGGCCCGGCCCCCGGCGTGTCAGCCGGGGGCCTTGCGGGCGACGATCGCCACGTACGTGATCGGCTCGCCCGTCATCGTC
>DATLGB010000078.1:0-30106 GCA_035540675.1 Solirubrobacteraceae bacterium
ACGCCGGCGACGCGCTCGTCGAAGGCCAGCGCGGCGAGCTCGGCGTCGTCGGCCGCCGCCGGGGTCGGGAGGTGCAGCGCCAGGAAGCCGTCCAGGGCGCCGGCGCGCAGCGTCAGGTCGGCGCCATCGCCGCCCGCCGCCGCCTCCACGAGCGCGCCGACGGCGGCGGCCACCACCGACCACGCGCGCTCGGGCGCCACCTGGGGATCGGCGCGCAGGTCGGCGTCGACCGGCAGCGCGGCGACGAGGCCGTCGCCGCGCGCCGCCACGGCGACGTGCACGGCGCCGTCGTAGCCCGAGCGCGCGCGCGCGAGCTCGGCGCGCCCGCGGCGCAGGTCCTCCACCAGCCGCGCGCGCAGCTGCGCGGTGGCGGACGCCGGAGCGCCCGCTCCGCCGGCGGCCGCCACCACCTCGGCGAGGTCTGTCGCTGGCGGGGCCATGCGTCTACCGTAAACCCCCATGACCGTGCGCAAGCGGGTGCGCGCCGGCGGGCGCGTGCAGGGCGTCTTCTTCCGCGACTCGGTGCGCCGCGCCGCCGTGGCGCGCGGCGTCGCCGGCTGGGCGGAGAACCGGCCGGACGGGACGGTGGAGGCGGTCTTCGAGGGCGAGGCGGAGGCCGTCGACGCGCTCGTGCGTGTGGTGCGCGACAGCCCCGGCTCCTCGCGGGTGGAGTCGGTCGACGTCTCCGACGAGCCGCCCGAGGGGCTGCGCGGCTTCCAGACGCGCTAGCTGGCGGCGCGGAGGCGCGGGCGGCGCGGCAGATCCCGCCCGTTCCGTCAGGACCGGTGCGTACCGTGCGACTTGAAGACGTATGGAAGCCGCCACACCCCTCCGCCCCGCGCGCATCGCCATCCTCGCCAACCGGCTGATCGCCGACGGCCTCGTCGTCGACGACCCGACGGCGGTGGCGCTGGTCACGCGCCGGGCCGAGGCCGGCGACGACCCGGCGGGCGTGGTGGTCGACGCGATCGAGATCGGTGCCCGCGTGCTCGACCGCGAGCAGACGGGCGCGCAGGCCGACTTCGTCAAGGCCGAGTTCGAGAAGGTCTCGCGCGAGGTCGAGCAGGCGTTCGCCGATCGCGCGCGCGTGGTCGCGGAGTTCTTCGGGACCAAGGTCGACGAGGTCTTCGGCGAGGACAGCGGCCATCTGGCCAAGGCGCTCGAGCGCCACTTCTCCGACGGCTCGGCGACCGCGGTGCAGCACCGCGTCCGGCAGGTCGTCGACGAGGTGATGCGCAAGTCGCGCGAGGACCTGGTGCGCCAGTTCTCGGCCGCCGACGCCTCCAACCCGCTCGCCCAGTTCCAGAGCGGCGTGCTGCACGCGATGAAGCGCGGCTCCGCCGAGCAGCTCGACGCGCTCGAGCGCATGCGGGAGAAGCTGGCCGCGATGGAGGTCGAGATCGCCAAGCTGCACGCCGAGCGCGAGAAGCAGCTCGAGCTGGCGGCCGAGGTCGACCGCGGGACGGCCAAGGGCCGCACCTTCGAGGAGGCCGTCGCCGAGGCGCTCGACCGGATCGCGCTGGCGCAGGGCGACGACTGCGACGCCGTCGGCGACTTCAGGGGCGCGATCGGCAAGAAGGGCGACGTCGTCGTGGCCATCGAGGGCTGCCGCGGCCCGGCGCGCGGCCACGTGGTCTTCGAGGCCAAGAACTCGCGCCTGTCGCGGCGGGCGGCGCTCGAAGAGCTCGACCGGGCGAAGGCGGAGCGCGACGCCGACTACGCCGTGCTGGTCGTCCCGAACGAGGACAAGGTGCCGGCGAAGATGCCGACGCTGCGCGAGCTCAACGGCGACAAGCTGGTCGTGTGCTTCGATCCCGAGGAGGGCTCGACGCTGGCGCTCGAGGTCGCCTACTCGCTGGCGCGGGCGCGCGTGCTGATGGCGCGCGGCGAGGCCGAGGGCGTCGACGCCGCGGCGATCCGCGAGACGGTCGAGCGGGCGACGGGCGCGCTCGGGGACGTGCAGCGCATCAAGCAGCAGCTCACCGGCGCGACCACGTCGATCGAGAAGGCGCGCGAGATCGTCGACGCGCTGGCGGCGCAGGTGCGCGGCCACCTGGCGCACATCGGCTCGCTGCTCGACGCGGCCGACGTCGACGCCGAGGCCGCCTAGACGACGAGCGCCCCGCGGAGGCGGGGCGCTCGCAACGTCGTCGATGTGGTGCGGGCTACCGCTTCAGCCCCGCGAACTTGAGCGCCTTCGCGTAGCTGAGGCTCTTGCTGGTCGAGCGCGACCCGGCGGCGCCGTCGCGCACCTGCGCGTTGCCGCGGGCCAGCGCGATCTGGTCCTCGTCGTCCGGCGCGTCCTCGGTGCAGGTGGGGTTGCTCGCCACCGGCGTGACCGTGACGATGTCGCTCTCGGCGCCGGCGCCCTCGCCGTTGTCCTCGATGTAGATGTGGAACTGGCCGCCGTCGCGCCACGTGCCGGCGATCTGCGCGACGTTGCCGACGGCATCGACGCAGCTGACCCGGCCGTGGTAGGTCGTCTGGCCCCGGCCCGTGCCGTCGTTGCGGTCGACGTACTGGACCTGGCCCTTGACGGCGTCCGCGTTCTGCTGCGCGGTGAACGCGATCGTGTCGCCGGCGCCGCGGGCGCCCACGAGCACCTGACCGCCGCCGGTCACCTTGTCGCCGTCGCCCGCCACCGCGGCCGAGACCGGCACCGCGAGCGCGCCGACCGCCGCGCCCACCAGGAGAATCCTGAGCTTCATGTCTGCCCCCTACTCCGAGTGCTGGGTTCGACGCCCCTGCCGGAAGCGCCGCGGGGGTCGCACCCCGCCGGGACGGCATCTAATCAGAAACGAACCGGGCGTTGACGCGCAGCCGCCGCGCGTCAACGGTCGCTACCCGACTTCGGCCGGCTCGTCCTTGCCCTGCAGGCGCTCGCGCCCGCGCTGCACGGCGGCGATGAACTTCGAGAGGTTGACTTCGAGCGTGTTGAGGATCTCGTCGGCGTAATCCTCCGCGCCGAGCCGGATCTCGCGCTCGCGGGCCCGGGCGTCCTCGATGATGTCCTCGGCGGCGCGCTCGGCCTGCTTGACGACCTCCTCCTGGGAGACCAGCTGGGACTGGCGGTCGCGGGCCTCCTTGAGGATCCGCTCGGCCTCGCGCTTGGCCTCGGCGAGCATCTCCTGGCGCTCCTTGACGATCCAGCGCGCCTGCTTGATCTCCTCGGGGATCGTGGCGCGCATCTGGTCGAGGATGTCGTAGATCTCCTCCTTGTCCACGCGCACCTTGTCCGACATGGGAATCGGCTTGGCGTTGTGGATGAGATCGTCGAGCTTGTCGATGAGAACGAGGACGTCCATGGCTCTTCCTGCCGGGGTTTCGTCAGCGGGCCAGGGCTTCCTTCAACGGATCCGCCACGTGTGCCGGGACGAGGTTCGAGATGTCGCCTCCGAACGTGGCCAGCTCCTTGACGCCGCTGGACGACAGGAAACTGTACTGCGGGCTCGCCATGATGAAGATCGTCTCGACCTCGGGCGCCTGCAGGCGGTTGAGCTGGTTCATCTCCTGCTCGTACTCGAAGTCGGAGATCGCGCGCAGGCCCTTGACGATCGCGGCGGCGCCCGTGCGGCGCGCGAAGTCGACGATCAGGACGTCGAACGGCTCGGCGCGGACGTTCGGCAGGTGCTCGGTGGCGCGGGCGATGAAGTCGATCCGCTCCTCGGTGGTGAACAGCGCCTTGCTCTTGCGCACGGAGGCGTTGACGACGGCGACGATCAGCTCGTCGAACAGCGCGGCGGCGCGGGTGATGACGTCGAGGTGGCCGTTCGTGATCGGGTCGTAGGTGCCGGGGCAGACGGCGATGCGGGGAGTGTGCTCAGGCGGCATGGAGTCGGATGAGGGTGTCGCCGTAGCGGCGTTCGTCGAGGAGCGGGAGGTCGGGGAGGTCCAGCGGCGCGCGGCGGTCGCTCTCCGTCACCACCGTCCCGCCCGGCGCGAGCAGGGCGGCGATGGGCTCCGACAGCGCGCGGCCGAGGGTCTCCCCCTGCCGGTACGGCGGGTCCAGGAAGACGAGATCGTATTGCCGCCCGTGCTCCCGTGCGCTCCGGACGAAGGCGCGGGCGTCCTGGCGGTGCACCGTGCCGCCGGCGATGCCGGTGAGGTTGGTGCGGATCGCGCGCACCGCGGCGGCGTCGCTGTCGACGAAGGTCGCCTCGGCCGCGCCGCGGGAGAGCGCCTCGATGCCCAGCGCGCCGGAGCCCGCGAACAGGTCGAGCACCCGCGCGCCCGCCACGCGCGGCCCCAGGATCGAGAACAGCGCCTCGCGGACCCGGTCGGAGGTCGGCCGCGTCGCCTCGCCGCGCGGGGCGGTCAGGCGCCGGCCGCGGTGATCGCCCGCGATGACCCTCATGCGGGGATCGGCTCGAGCGCCTCCTGCCCGTACGCCGCCACGAGCGCGTCCTCGAGCAGTGCGTGCTCCGGCTCCGCCAGCTCGGGATCGGCCTCGAGCAGCGCCTGCGCCTGCCGCCGCGCCGCCTCGAGCAGCTCGGCGTCGTCGGGCAGGCGCGCGAAGCGGAAGGCGGCCAGGCCGGACTGGCGCACGCCGATCAGCTCGCCCTCGCCGCGCAGCTCGAGGTCGATCTCGGCGAGCCGGAACCCGTCGCTGTGCTCCGCCAGCGCGCGCAGCCGCGCGGACTCCTTCGGGCCGAACAGCAGGCACAGCGACTCGTGCGGGCCGCGCCCGACGCGCCCGCGCAGCTGGTGCAGCTGGCTGATGCCGTAGCGCTCGGCGTCCTCGACGATCATCACGCTGGCGTTCGGGACGTCGATGCCGACCTCGATCACCGTCGTCGCCACGAGGACGTCCGCCTCGTGGGCGGCGAAGCGCTCCATCGCCTCCTGCTTCTCGCGCGGCGTCATGCGCCCGTGCAGCAGCACGACCCGGAAGTCCTTGAACTCCGTGCGCGCCAGGCGCTCGTACTCGGCGGTGGCGGCGCGCGCCTCGAGCGCCTCGGACTCCTCGACGAGCGGGCACACGACGAACGCCTGCCGGCCCGCCGCCAGCTCCTCGCGCGTGCGCTCGTAGGCGCGGGCGCGCTCGCCGGCGGTGTTCGCGACGTGCGTGGCGATCGGCTTGCGGCCCTTGGGGAGGTTGCGCAGGACGGTGACGTCGAGGTCGCCGTAGCCGGTCAGCGCCAGCGTGCGCGGGATCGGCGTCGCCGTCATGTGCAGCACGTGCGGCGTCAGCCCGCCCGGGCCCTTGCGGTCCAGCGCGCGGCGCTGGCGGACGCCGAACCGGTGCTGCTCGTCGACGACGGCGACCGCGAGCCGCTCGAACTCGACCGCGTCCTCGATCAGCGCGTGGGTGCCGACGAGCAGCTGCAGCTCCCCCGACGCGAGCTTGGCCAGCAGGCCGGCGCGGCGGCCGGCCGGCGTCGACCCCGTGAGCAGCGCGATGCTCGTGAACGCGTGCGGCACGAGCGACTGCAGGGTGGCGAAGTGCTGCTCGGCCAGCGTCTCGGTCGGCGCCATCAGCGCCGCCTGCGCGCCGTGCTCCACCGCCCGCAGCATCGCGTAGAGCGCCACCACCGTCTTGCCCGACCCGACCTCGCCCATCAGCAGGCGCTGCATGGGCGTCTCCGTGGCGAGGTCGGCGTCGATCGCCACCATCGCCGCGCGCTGGTCGTCCGTCGGCGCGAACGGCAGCGTCTCGTCGATCCAGCGGCGGGTCAGCCCGGGCGGCTGGTCGAGCGCGATCGCCCGCGCGGCCTCGTGACGGCGCGCGCGCCGGCGCAGGAACGCGAGCTGCAGCAGCAGCATCTCGTCGAAGGCCAGCCGGCGACGGCCGCCCTCGGCGTCGCCGAAGTGCGCCGCGTCGAGCGCGGCCGCCCGGTCGGGCAGCCGCTCGCGGGCGCGCACGCGCGCGGGCAGCGGGTCCAGCGCGTCGTGCACGGCTGCGCGGTGGCGCCGCACCAGCTCGAGGATCTGCGTGCTGTCGAGCCCCTCCGACGCCGGGTAGTGCGCGACGGCGTCCGCCGTCGCCCCCACCCCACCCTGGGTGGGCGCGTGGCTGGTGACGGCGAAGCGGTTGCGGGCCTTGTACCTGCCGTGCAGGATCAGCCGCGTCCCAGGCGGGTAGCGGCCGACCAGCCACGGCTGGTTGAAGAAGGACACCTCCATCACGCCGGACGCGTCGGCGCAGACCGCCGTGACGAGCGGCTTCATCCCGCGCCGGCGGACGGGCCGGCTGGTGATCGAGCGCACCTCCACCACCACCGTCGCCGCCTCCCCCGGCGCCAGCTCGGCGATCGTCCGCGCCTCGCGCCGGTCGCGCGGCAGGTGCTCGAGCAGGTCGCCGACCGTGAGCAGCCCGAGCGTCTCCGCCGCCTTGACCTGCTTGGCGTGCGGCAGCTCGAGCGGCTCCCGCAGCCGCGACGGCCGCGGGTAGCGCGGCGGCACCGCCGCGAGCGCGTCGGGCGGCAGCGGGTCGGGGCTCGCGAAGGCGGTGGGCGCCACCGCCCCATGATGACCGCCGCCCCGGTCGGCTCCGACGGGGGGCGAGTTCGCCCACCGCCGCGCCTAGGAGGTGCATGAGCCTGTTCCGATTTCGCGCCACCCCCTGGCGCCGTTCCGCCACGGACTCCGCAAATCCGCACCTGAGTGCGGTGCGTGGCCGTCCCGACGACGCGCTCGCCCGGCTGGCGGCCGTCCAGTTCGGCGTCGTCGCCCGGCGGCAACTCCTGGAGCTGGGCCTGTCGTCGCGCAACATCGCCCGCCGGGTCGAGCGCGGCAGCCTGCGCGTCGTGCACCGCGGCGTCTACGCCGTCGGCCACGAGCACCTCGAGCTGCGAGGCCGGGCGTCCGCGGCCCTTCTCTGGGCAGGTGAGGGGGCCGTCTGCAGCCACGACACCGCCGCGCAGCTGTGGGCGTTGATGCCCGCGGACGACACCCCCTGCCATGTCAGCAGCACGCGTTCGAGCTCGCACCAGCCCGAGGGCATCGTCGTCCATCGGGTCCGCTCGCTGCCCGCCTCCCTCACCAGCCGCCGTTCGTCGCTTCCCGTCACCAACGTCCCGCGGACGATCCTCGACCTCTGCGACACCCACCCGCCGCACACCATCCGCCGCGTCATCGGAGAGGCGCTCTACCAGCGGCGCACGAGCCTCCCGCAGCTCCGCGACGCGCTGGAGACATCACCCGGCCGCCGTGGCGTCCGGGTCCTGCGCGAGCTCCTGCCGCTGGCGGGCGCCACCCATTCCGGCGTCGAGGACCGCTTCCTGCCGCTGCTCGCGACCGCCGGGATCGAGCTTCCGCAGGTCAACGTGCGCGTGGCCGGCTTCCAGGTCGACTGCTACTGGCCGCGCCAGAAGGTCGTCGTCGAGCTCGACACCTGGTGGTCGCACGGCGACTTCCTCACGTTCGAGGCCGACCGCCGCAGGGCGGCCGCGCTTCAGCGGGCGGGGTGCGTCGTCCTGCGCTTCACCGACAAGCAGCTCTCAGACGAGCTGCACGCCAGCCTGCTCACGCTGTCGCTCACGCTGCGGGAGCGCACCTGATCGCACACACGTCGCGGTTTGCGCAGTCCGTGGCGGTTTGGTGCCAGGGGGTGGCGCCGGATCGGCGCAGGGCTACTCGGCGGCCAGCAGCCACCAGTAGCTGGGCTGGCCGCCGTGGGAGAGCTCGAACTCGACGCCGTCGGGGATCAGGGCCTCGATCTCGGCGCCGCGCAGCGGCGCGCCGGGGCCCTCGATCAGCGTCACGAGCTCGGCGTCCTGGGCGAGGCGGTCGAGCACCTGGCGCAGCGTCTCCTCGGGCGAGCCCCAGGCGATGATCTGCTCCTCGACGAAGCCGATCGCCTCGCCGGCGCGGAAGCGCTGGTCGCCGTCGTCGCGCGCGGCCTCCGTCACCGCGCCGGTGCGGACGTTGTCGAGCGCCTCCTGCATGGCGCGCGCGTTCTCCTCGGCGCCGCGCGACCCGTCGAGCGCCACCGCGGCGGCCAGGCCGGCCTGCTGCGATCGCGAGGCGACCACGCGCACCACCTTGTCCGACAGCTCGGCGGCGCGCTCGGCGGCCATCCGCACGTTCGGCGAGTTGGGCAGGACCACGACCTCCTCGGCCGGAACCGTGTGGATCCCCGCGAGCAGCTCGTACGTGGAGGGGTTGAGCGTGGGACCGCCGTCGAGCGGCGTCGCCCCCAGCGACCGGAACAGGTCGGCCATCCCGTCGCCGGAGACCACGGCCAGCACGCCGCAGCCGTCCTGCTCGGCCTGGGCGAGCCGCTCCGCGCGCTCGAGCACCTGCTCGCGCATGTCGGCCACGTCGAGCCGCGAGACGCCGCCGTGCTCGGCGAAGATCGCCGTCGCGCGCTCGGGGTCGTCCGTGTGGACGTGGACCTTGAGCGTCGCGCGGTCCCCGACCACGAGCACGGAGTCCCCGATCTGCTCGAGCAGCGGGATGAAGTAGGAGGCGTCGAGGTCGTCGCCGGTCACCGCGAAGTTCGTGCAGTAGCGATGCGTGGACGACTCGTGCTGCGGATGCGTCACGCGGGCCGGCGCGTGGTGCTCGAGCGGCGGCGGCGCGTCGCCGCGCAGCACGCCGACCACGCCCGCCAGCACGACGAGCAGGCCGTAGGCCCCCGCGTCGACCACGCCCGCCTGCCGCAGCACGGGCAGCAGCTCGGGCCCGCGGCGCAGCGACGCCTCCCCGGTGTCGAGCGCGGCGTCGAGGATGTCGGCGATCAGCCGGTTCTGCAGGTCCGGGTCGCCGAGCGGGTCGAGGCGGCGCTGCTCGTCGGGCATGTGCGCCAGCTCGGACGCCATCCGGGCCGCCATCTCGCGCGCGACGGTCAGGATCGTCCCCTCCGCGGGCTCGCGCACCGAGTTGTAGGCGCGGTCGGCGGCCCGCGCGAGCGCCGCGGTCACCAGCACCGGGTCGACGAGCTCGCCCGGCCGCGAGATCAGCTCCTCGGCGGCACCGCGGACGAGCTGGGAGAGGATCACGCCCGAGTTGCCACGGGCGCCCAGCAGCGCGGCGCGGGCGACCGCCTCGACGATGTGATCGCGGCCGATGTCGTCGATGTCGCCCTGATGGTCGAGGCGCGCGAGCTCGTCGAGCACGGCGCGCAGCGTGAGCGCCATGTTGTCGCCGGTGTCGCCGTCGGCGACGGGGAAGACGTTGAGGTCGTTGATCTCCTGCCGCCGCGCCTCCAGCGCCGACAGCGCACCCTCGACGACGGCGCGGAAGCGGACGAGGCTCGGATCCATGGCCGCGATGCTAGTAGCGCGCGCGCGCCACGGGCGCAGATTCTCAGCGGACGTTGCGGCCTCGAACGGCCGCGCGGCCTAGGCCTTGGTGACCTTGCCGGCCTTCAGGCAGCGCGTGCAGACGTAGGCGCGCAGCGGCGCGCCGCGCTCCACGATGCGGACCTTCTGCAGGTTCGGATCGAACCGCCGCTTCGTGGCGACCATCGAGTGGGAACGGCTGTGCCCGAAGGCGGGGCCCTTCCCGCAGCTGTGACACACGCGGGCCATGAGGGGGCGGAAGTATAGGCGGTCCCTTCCGGGGGTACCGGACGGTGGATGCCCGAGGCCCCTTCGGCTGGATTCTCGCTGCCCGAGCGCTACCGGCTCGACGGTCCCGTCGCCGCCGGCGGCATGGCCGCGGTCTACGCCGCGCACGACCAGCTGCTCGACCGCCCGGTGGCGGTCAAGGTCCTCGCCGAGCACCTCAACGCCGACGTCGCGGCGCGAGAGCGCTTCCAGCGCGAGGCGCGCGCCGCCGCCTCGCTGTCGTCGCACCCGAGCGTCGTGACCGTGTTCGACGTCGGCGAGCACGAGGGACGCTCGTTCATCGTCATGGAGCTGCGCAACGGCGGCACGCTGGCCGACGCGATCCGGCGCAGCGGCCGCGTGGAGGGCGCGCGGGCGCTGGCGTGGCTGCGCCAGACGGCGGAGGCGCTCGACGTCGCGCACGACGCCGGCATCGTCCACCGCGACATCAAGCCGGCGAACCTCCTGCTCGACGAGCACGACCGCGTCGCCGTCGCCGACTTCGGCATCGCGCGGCTCGCCTGGGAGCAGCAGGTGACGCAGACCGGCCAGGTGCTGGGGACGGCGGCCTACCTGGCGCCGGAGCAGGCGGAGGGCCGCAACGCCACCGCGGCCTCCGATCGGTACGCGCTGGCCGTCGTGGCGTTCGAGCTGCTGACGGGCACGCGGCCGTTCCAGGCCGAGCACTTCGCCGCCCAGGCACGGGCGCACATCGAGGACCCGCCGCCGGCGGCGACCGAGCGCGCACCCGAGCTGCCGCAGGCGCTCGACGCCGTCTTCGAGCGCGCGCTCGCGAAGGACCCCGACGCGCGCTGGCCGTCGGCGGCGGCCTTCGTCGACGCGCTCGAGCGGGCCTTCGACGGGGCGGGCGATCCCCAGCCGACGCCGACGCGGGTCATGGCCGCGGGCGTGGCGGCCAACGGCCACGCGCCGCCCGCGGCGGCCGCACCGGTCGCCGCCGCCGCGCCGTCGCGCCGCAACTGGCTGCTGATCGGCGCCGTCGCGCTGCTGCTGCTCATCGCCGGGCTGGCGATCGCCGGAGCGGTCACCGACGGCGGCGAAGAGGGCGCGCAGAGGCCCGACGAGCCGGAGGCCACGGCCACGCGCGAGCCGGAGCGCACGCCGCGGGCGGAGAAGACGCCGCGCCCGACGCCGACCGCCACGCAGGAGGCCCAGTCCACCCCGGCGGCGCCGGCGGGCGGGAACCCGGCGCAGCTCAACGACCAGGGCTTCGCGCTCTTCCAGAACGGCCAGTACGCCGAGTCGATCCCGTACTTCGAGCGCGCGGTCGAGGCGTGCGGCGACTCGCTGGAGGACACCTGCGCCTACGCGACGTACAACCTGGGCGCCGCGCTGCACCGCGCGGGCCGGTCGGCGGAGGCGATCCCGATCCTGCAGCGCCGGCTGGAGCGCTGGCCCGACAACCAGCCCGAGGTCGTCGAGGCGGAGCTGGCCGCGGCCTGCGAGGCCGCCGGCCAGGACTGCGGCAGCGCGGCCGGCGACGACGGCCCCGGCAACGGCAAGGGCAAGGGCAAGGGCAAGGGCCGCGGGAAGTCCGACGACGACTAGTGCCGGCTATCAGGCCGCCAGCGCGGCGCGGATGCGCAGCACCGCCAGCACCGCCTCCGCCGCGTGCGCGCCCGAGTCGCGCTTGCCCTCGCCCGAGCGCGCGAGGGCCTGCTCGTAGGTCTCGCAGGTGAGCACGCCGAACCCGCACGGCACGCCGGTGCGCAGCTGGACCTCCTGGATGCCGCGCGCCGCCTCGCCGCAGACGTAGTCGTAGTGGTCCGTCTCGCCGCGGATGACGGCGCCGAGGCAGACGACGCCGTCGTAGCGGCCGGACTCGGCCAGCAGCTTCGCGGCGACCGGCAGCTCGAACGCGCCCGGGACCTCGTGCACGTCGGCCGGCGCCCCGAGCGCGCGCTGCGCGCCGGCCACGAGGCGCTCCGCGAGCTCGTCGTAGAAGGTGGCGACGGCGATCGCGATCCGCGGCGCGCTCACGACTGACCGCGCTCGCGATCGCGGATCTGCTCCTCGAGCACCATCTCCTCGTCGAGCGGCAGCGCCTGGTGGTGCAGCGTGTGGCCGAGGCGCTCGCGCTTGGCGCGCAGGTAGCGCTCGTTGTGCGGGTTGGGGTCGTGCTGGATCGGCACCTGCTCGGTCACGGACAGCCCGTAGCCCTCGAGGCCGCGGATCTTCTTCGGGTTGTTGGTGAGGATGCGGATGCTCGACAGCCCGAGGTCGGCGAGGATCTGCGCGCCGATGCCGTAGTCGCGCAGGTCGACCGGCAGGCCGAGCTTGAGGTTCGCGTCGACGGTGTCGAGGCCCTCGTCCTGCAGCCGGTACGCGCGCAGCTTGTTGAGCAGGCCGATGCCGCGCCCCTCCTGCGACAGGTACAGCAGGACCCCGCGCCCCTCCTTCTCGATCTGTGCCATCGCCGAGTCGAGCTGCTCGCCGCAGTCGCAGCGCAGCGAGTGGAAGACGTCGCCGGTCAGGCACTCGGAGTGCACGCGCACGAGCACGTCGGCCTCGCCGGCGACCTCGCCCTTGACCATCGCGACGTGGTGCTTGTCGTCGACGAGCGAGCGGTAGCCGACCGCGGTGAACTCGCCGAACGCGGTCGGCAGCTTGGTCTCGACGACGCGCTCGACGAGGCGGTCGTGCTTGCGCCGGTAGGCGATCAGGTCGGCGACGGTGATCATCTTCAGCCCGTGCCGGCGGCAGTACGGCACGAGGTCCTTGACCCGCGCCATCGTCCCGTCGTCGTTCATGACCTCGCAGATCACGCCGGACGGGTTGAGGCCCGCCAGCCGCGCGAGGTCGACCGAAGCCTCGGTCTGGCCCGTGCGCTCGAGCACCCCGCCCGGCTTGGCCTTGAGCGGGAACACGTGGCCGGGCTGGACGAGGTCGCGCGGCGTCGTCGCCGGGTCGATGGCGACCTGGATCGTGCGCGCGCGGTCGGCCGCGCTGATGCCGGTGGTGACGCCCTCGCGCGCCTCGATCGACACGGTGAAGGCGGTCTCGAACGGCGACTCGTTCTTGGCGGCCATGAGGTCGAGCCCGAGCTGGTCGCAGCGCTCCGGCGTCAGCGCCAGGCAGATCAGCCCGCGCGCCTCCTTGGCCATGAAGTTGATCGCCTCGGGCGTGACGAACTGCGCCGCCATCACGAGGTCGCCCTCGTTCTCGCGGTCCTCGTCGTCGCAGACCACGACCATCCGCCCGGCGCGGATCTCCTCGATCGCCTCCTCCACCGAGCTGAACACTGCCTCCGAGACGCTCATCGCGCGACCAGCCTTTCCACGTACTTCGCCAGCACGTCGACCTCCAGGTTGACGGTCGTACCGGAAGCGGCGGCGCCGAGGTTGGTGCGCTCGAGCGTCTCCGGGATCAGAGACACCACGAACCCCCGCTCGTCGAGCGAGGCCACCGTCAGCGACACGCCGTCCACCGCGATCGAGCCCTTCTCGACCACGTAGCGCAACAGCCCCTCGTCCTCCGGCTCGACCCGCACCCGGCGAGCGAAGCCGTCCTCCTCGACCGCGGTCACGCGGCCGGTCCCGTCCACATGCCCCTGCACGAAGTGGCCGCCGAGGCGGTCCGCCGGCCGCAGCGGCAGCTCCACGTTCACCTGCCCGCCGGCGCCGACCGCGCCCAGCGACGAGCGCCGCAGCGTCTCGCGCATGACGTCGGCCGCGAAGCCGTCCTCTTCGACGTCGGTGGCGGTGAGGCAGACGCCGTTGACCGCCACGGAGTCACCCGGCGCGATCTCGGGCGCGAGCGTCGTGCGCACGCGCATGCGCACGCCGTCGCCGCCGGCCTCCAGCGCCTCCACCTCGCCCAAGTCCATCACGAGACCGGTGAACATCACCACTCCCGCATCCGGGCGCAGATCAGGACGTCGTCGCCGATGCGCTCGACGTCGAGCTCGAGCGCGCGGGTGGCCTCGGCGATGCGGTCGACGCCCTCGCCCTCGAGCGGGTCGCGCGCGCTCGATCCGCCGAGCACCACGGGCGCGAGGAACAGCGCGATCTCGTCGACCTCGCCGGCGTCGAGGAACGCGCCGGCCAGGTGCGGCCCGCCCTCGAGCAGGATCGACGTGATGCCGGCCGCGCCGAGCTGGTCGAGCGCCGAGCGCACGCGCGCGGGCTCGTTCTCCCCCGTCGCGACGAGGACGTCGGCGCCCGCGGCTTCGAGCGCGTCGGTCGCGGTGCGCGGCGCGGCGCGCGAGACGACCACCGTCAGCGGCAGGTCGGGGGCCCCGCGCACGAGCCGGCTGTCGACGGGCAGCCTGCCCTCCGAGTCGAAGACGACGCGGCGCGGCTGACGGTCGCCCGCTCCCGTGGAAGGCTCCAGGCGCGCGTTGAGCTGCGGGTCGTCCGCCAGCGCCGTCCCGATCCCGACCGCCACCGCGTCGCGCTCCGCGCGCCAGCGGTGCGCGCGCTCGCGCGACGGCTCGCTCGAGATCCACTTGGAGTCGCCGGTGCGGGTGGCGACCTTGCCGTCGAGCGTCATCGCCGACTTGAACAGCACGTGCGGCCGGCCGGTCCGCGCGTGCTTGCGGAACGGCTGGTTGAGCCGGCGCGCCCGCGCGGCGAGCTCGCCGTCGGCCATCACGACCTCGATCCCCTCGTCGCGCAGGATCCCCAGGCCGCGCCCGGACGCGTGCTCGGACGGGTCGTCGGAGCCGACGACGACGCGCGCGATGCCGGCCTCCACGATCGCCTCCGTGCACGGCGGGGTGCGCCCGTGGTGACAGCACGGCTCCAGCGAGACGTACATCGTCGCGCCGCCGGTGTCGGAGCCCGCGCACGCGGCCAGCGCCTCGCGCTCGGCGTGCAGGCGGCCCACCGCCGTGTGCCAGCCCTCGCCGAGCACCTCCCCGCCGCGGACGACCACGGCGCCGACCATCGGGTTGGGCGTGGTCCGGCCGCGGCCGCGCTCGGCCAGCTCGATCGCCCGCGCGAGGTGGGCGCGGTCCGTGTCCAGGAGCGTGTGCGGCAACGTGGCTCGGAGGATACGCGCCGTCAGCCGCCGCAATCGTCGCCGCGCAGCCGGTAGATCGCGATCTCCGGCCCCGGGCGCTCGTAGCGCAGCGGGTAGTAGTTGAAGGAGAAGTCGAACGAGAACGGCAGCGGATCGGCCCCGTCGCGGTAGGGGCTCTCGCGGTGGACGACGTCGCCGCGGCGCTCGAGCTCGGCGTAGTAGCGGATCGCGTCGGGCACCTCGTCGGGCTCGGCGAACGCGCGCCCGGACTGGGTCGATCCGGTGACGACCCAGCAGAAGCCGCCGCGCGCGTAGGAGCCGACGAGCTCCGGCCGCGTCGTGCGCTCGTAGTCCTCGAGCTTCACGCGCCGGCCGAGCCCGCGCCGGATCGTCCCGTCGTTGTTGACCTTCGAGCGCGACGTCGCCCACTTGATCCAGCGGTTGCCGTTGCCGGTCACCCGCGACGGCCGGCCGACGTCCATCGCCCACTGGTCCGGCGCGATCGGCTCCACCACCACCTTCGCGCCCTCGGGGACGTTGGCGACCATCCACTCGCGGGCGAGCTGGCGGGTGTCGTCGCGCGCGAGCACCATGTCGTTGTGGACGCTGTAGACG
Source organism: Solirubrobacteraceae bacterium (assembly GCA_035540675.1). Taxonomy (GTDB): domain Bacteria; phylum Actinomycetota; class Thermoleophilia; order Solirubrobacterales; family Solirubrobacteraceae; genus DATLGB01. The sequence continues at coordinate 15,090 of DATLGB010000078.1, forward strand.
AGGCCCTGCGCGCACAGCAGGACGCCCGCGGCGGTGGCCAGCGCCGGCGCCGGGGCGCGCAGTCGCGGCGCCAGCCACGCCGCGCCGCGCAGCGCCGCCCAGGCCGCGATCAGGCACAGGATCGGGTAGACGGGCAGCAGCCAGCGCGCGAAGAAGCGGTCCTGCAGGCCCATGAACGCGAGGAACAGCAGCGGCGCCGGCACGAGCACGGCGGCGGCGCGGCGGTCGGCGCGCAGGAGGGCGATTGCGCCGGCCACGGCGGCGAGCGCCGGCAGCCAGCCCAGCCCCCACACCACCGTCTTCAGGTAGTACAGGACGCCGTGGGTCTCCTCGAGGCCGAGCTTGCCGCCGCCGTCGCTGGAGGCGGCGGACTGCTCGCGCAGCCCTCCGACGAAGGCCGGCAGGTCGAACAGCGCGTAGGGGTTGGCGACGACGAACGCCGCCGCGGCGACCGCGCCCGCCAGGACCAGGTCGCGCAGCGCGCGCCGGCGCTCCAGCGGCGCCAGCAGCGCCGCCGCCAGCAGCGGCACGAGCACGATCCCGGCGGTGTACTTGGTCGCGGCGGCCAGGCCGACGCCGGCGCCCGCCAGCGCGAAGTCGCGCGTGCGGCCGGTGCGCAACACGCCCGCGGCGCCGGCCAGCCCGAGCGCGAGCGGCGCCAGCGCCGGGACGTCGTTGAGCGCCAGGTGCGAGTAGTGGACGGGCAGGAAGGCCACCGCCAGCAGCGCGGCCGCGAGCAGCCCGACCCAGCGGTCGAACAGCCGCGCGCCCGCCCACGCGAGCAGCCCGACGCCCGCCACGCCGAGCACCGCCGTCGTCGCGCGCGCGAGCGCGAAGACCGTGCCCGGGTTCGCGGCGTAGGCGTCCTGCACGCCCTCGCCGCCCCAGCGCAGCCAGAACAGCACGTGCAGCACGTACGTGTAGGCGGGCGGGTTGATGAAGTAGCCCGGGTTGAGCGAGTGCCCGAACATGCCGATCGCCCGCGGCACGAAGTGGGCGTTCTCGTCGGCGTTGTAGACGTACGGCAGCCCGCTCTTGTAGCCCCACAGCCGCAGCGCGAGCGCCCCGAGCAGCAGCGCGCCGGCGGCGAGCGCGAACGGCCGGCTAGCAGCGCGCATAGGCGGCGTAGTAGCGGGTGCGCGCGACCGGCGACCAGCCGTCCGGCGGCACCTGGATCACCGCCGGGTCGCTGTCGTTGGTGAACGCCTGGTTGAAGAGCGCGAAGCGGCTCGTGACGTAGATCGCCACGCCGCGGCGCTGCGGCCGGCGCCGGTCGACGCTCCGGAACTGCTCGGCGCGCGCCCACACGCGCTCGAACGGCTCGTCGGCGATCCAGCGCGCGTCGGGCACGAGCTTGTGGTTGGGCACCGTCAGCGGCCCGCAGCGCAGGCCCGCGCGCACCTCCGGGTGGCGCAGGACCTCCTGCAGCGCGACGTGCGCGTCGCCGCGGAAGGACAGCTGCTGGTCGAAGTGGCGCAGGTTGAGGTTGATCAGCGTGACGGTGATCCCCGCCGCCACCGCCAGCCCGGCTCCGGCCATCCACCAGCGGCGCGCGCGCGACTGCGGCCGCAGCATCGACCAGCCGCCGAGGGCGACCGCCGCGAACACCAGCAGCGCCAGCGACGCCACGATCAGGTAGCGCTCGATCACCGACAGGCCGGCGATGCCGATCGCGACGAAGGTCCCGATCCCGCTGGCGAGCAGGACCGCCGGCCACAGCATCCGCCGCGGCGTGAGGATCGCCGCGATCGCGATCCCCGCGATCGCCGCGATCAGGACGGGCAGCTTGACCAGGTGCGCGAGGAACTGCGGGATGGCGGCCGGCAGCTCGGCGAGCGTGCGCGAGCGCCCGAGGTCCTCCGCGGAGTCGCTCGTGTAGTGCAGGGAGAACAGGGGGTCGCCGGTCACGGCGAAGTCGACGAGGCACCAGCCGGCGGGCCCGGCCGCCGCCCACGCCGCCCAGATCGCGCGCTCGCGCCAGCTCGCGCGCCAGCTCATCCACAGGAAGTACAGCCCGGCCAGCAGCCAGCCCTCCGGGCGCAGGAGCCCTGCGGCCGTGAGCAGCGCGAACACCGGCGTGCCGCGGTGCGGCCGCGCCGCCTCGAGCGCCACCGCCCACACGACGAGCGCCATGTACGGGATGTCGATGTAGCCACGCGCGGCCAGGAACGCGAAGTCGAAGCGGCTCAGCAGCAGCAGCGCGGCGAACGCGCCCACGACCGGGGTGAAGGCGACGCGCCCGAGGCGGTACACGCCGGCCACCAGCGCCAGGAACGACGCGAAGGTCAGGGCGATCCACAGGCGGTCGCCGACCTCGCCGAACAGCGACAGGACGGCGCCGGCGGCGATCGCCAGCGGATGCTCGGTGGGGACCCGGAAGCCCTCGAAGTGCGGCAGCGTCCCGTCGAGCACCTCGCGGCCCCAGAGCAGGGCGTAGTAGCTGTCGTAGTTGGGGTACGTCGGGTAGACGAGGATCCCGACCGCCGTGGCGGCGCACAGCAGCGCGAACGCCGCGCGCGCCCAGAAGTCGAAGCCGGCGTGACGCACGCGCTCCATCGGCTGCGAGGGTATCCGCGGGCGCCGTGCGATTGCGCGCCGCACGGGGGTCTGAGAAGGTGGCCGCGATGCGCGAGCACGTGCAGGAGCGCTCGGAGCAGCCGGCGGCGCCGGCACCGGCCGCCCTGAGCGCCGCGCCGCTCGCGCCGGCCTCGCCGGCGGGGCTGCTGAGCCTCCAGCGCAGGGCCGGCAACCGCGCCGCGGCGGCGCTCGCGCGCACCGCCGTCCCGTCGCCCCAGCCCACGGGCGAGCCGACGCAGGAGGAGATGACGGCCGCCGTCGAGGCGACGCGGACCGGTCCGTCGACCGTCGTGCGCAGCAGCGGCTGCACCAACTGGTGCTTCGCGCCGCTGCCACTGGCCGGACCCGTGTACGCGGGCGCCTGGGGCATGCTGGCCCACGCGTTCATCTCGCTCGACTACGAGAGCGTCATGGGCGTCAGCCGCGGCGGAGACGTCTACTTCGACAACTCGTTCGCCGGCGCCATCGATCCCGGCTACGGGGCGTTCATCCACCGCAAGAACCCCGGCAACGTCATCGCTCCCGTGTTCTTCGCGATCACGCCGGTCAAGCGGCCCGATGCGCTGCTGCACGACGCGTCGCGCACCGAGTTCGACGAGTTCAAGCCGGACAGCATCGCCGGGCGGTTGGACGGCAGGCTCAAGCTCGCGCAGATCGACGGCTACATGGGCCTGCTCGGGCTTCCCTACCACCGCGGGACGTCGTACGTGCCGACGCCCTCCATCCCGATCCTGACGACGAGCCTGCGCGGCGTACCGATCGAGCTCTCGCTCTCGGTGCGGCGAGACGCTCCGGGGCTGATCGTCTACGAGTACTGCATCTGCACGGACTGGGCCCTGCTCTCGAAGGCCGCCGTCATCGCGCTGATCCTCCTGCTCATCGCGCTCATCCTGCGCGGCCGGATCCCGATGCCGTCGCCATCCCCGGTGCCGATCCCGATCCCGGCCTGAGCGGAGGTCGCCACCGGTGACCGCCGCGCCCCGTCGCGGTACTGTGGGCGCGCCGCGCCATGAAGCTGATCATCCAGATCCCCTGCCTCAACGAGGAGCATACGCTCCCCGTGACCCTGGCCGACCTCCCGCGCGAGGTGCCCGGCTTCGACGCGGTGGAGTGGCTGGTGATCGACGACGGCTCGACGGACCGGACGGTCGAGGTCGCGCGGGCGCACGGCGTGCACCACATCGTGCGGCTGACCAACAACAAGGGCCTGGCGTCGGGCTTCCAGGCCGGGATGGACGCCTGCCTGAAGCTGGGCGCGGACGTGATCGTCAACACGGATGCCGACAACCAGTACTTCGGCGGCGACATCCCGCGGCTGGTCGAGCCGATCCTGGCCGGCCGGGCCGACATGGTGGTCGGCGACCGCCAGGTCATGCAGATCGAGCACTTCTCGCCCCTGAAGAAGCTGCTGCAGCGACTCGGGTCGTGGGTCGTCCGCCAGGCGTCGTCGACGACGGTGCCCGACACCACCTCCGGCTTCCGCGCCTACAACCGCGAGGCGGCGCTGGCGCTGCAGGTGGTCTCGAAGTTCACGTACACGCTCGAGACGATCATCCAGGCGGGCAAGCTGACCGTCGCGGTCGACCACGTGCCCGTGCGCACCAACGAGAAGCTGCGCGAGTCGCGCCTGTTCCCGTCCATGTGGAGCTACGTGCGCCGCAACACGGTCTCGATCTTCCGCATCTACACGATGTACGAGCCGCTGCGGGTGTTCATGACCGCCGCCGTGGTCGTGTTCGCCGCGGCGCTCGTGCCGTGGCTGCGCTTCTTCATCGCGTTCGTGCAGGGCGACGGCAGCGGCCACGTGCAGTCGCTGATCCTCGGCGCCGTGCTGTTCAACGCGGCGATGGTGCTGGCGGCGCTCGGCGTCCTCGGGGACCTGCTGTCGGGCCAGCGGATCATGCTCCAGCGCGTGTTCGAGCGCGTGCGGCGCGTGGAGCTCGAGCTCGGCGTCGAGCCGTCGCACTACGAGCCCGGCGCCTCCACCGAGCACGCGCCGACCACCGGCGCGCACGCCGCGCCGCACCGCGGGCGCACGGAGGAGCGGGAGGCCGTGAAGCTGTGAGCGCCACCGTCACGCGCGACGCCGAGGGCACGGTCACCGGCAACACCTACGACAAGTACGGCTCGACGAACCCGGTCGTCCGGCGCCTGATGGCCAACTTCGAGTCGACGCTCGACGAGCTGTTCACGAAGGCCGGCCCGCGGTCGCTGCTCGACGTCGGCTGCGGCGAGGCGGTGCTCACGCACAAGTGGGCGCAGCGGCTGGGCGACCGCCGCGTCGTCGGGCTCGACCTCGAGGATCCGGCCATCCAGGCGGAGTGGGCCAAGCGCGAGGCGCCCAACCTCGAGTACCGGATCATGAAGGCCGAGAACCTGCCGTTCGCCGACGGCGAGTTCGACGTCGCGACGGCGATCGAGGTGCTCGAGCACGTGCCCGACCCGGCGCACACCGTCGCCGAGATGGCGCGGGTGGCGCAGCGCTGGCTGCTCGTGTCGGTGCCGCGCGAGCCGCTGTGGCGCGCGCTCAACATGGCGCGCGGCGCGTACCTGCGCGACCTCGGCAACACCCCCGGCCACGTCAACCACTGGTCCAAGCGGGCGTTCGTACGGCTGCTGTCGCAGCACGGCGAGGTGGCCGAGGCGCGCTCGCCGTTCCCGTGGACGATGCTGCTCGTCCGCCTGCCCGGGGCTTGAGCTCGAGCTCCTACGGCCGCGGCGCGCGGCTGCTGTCGATCGGCATCGCGAGCACGGGGCTCGTCACCTTCGCGTACTTCTCCGTGGCGTCGTACGTCCTCGACGACGTCGCGTACAAGCGGATCTCGCTGCTGTGGTCCGTGATGTTCGTGATCGTCTCGGTGATCTACCGGCCGATCGAGCAGCTGCTGTCGCGGACGATCGCCGAGCGCCGGGCGCGCGGGCACGAGGCCGGCCACCCGCTGCGCACGCCGCTGACCCTGCAGGCGGGCTTCGCGGGCGCGTTCCTGGCCGCGGCGCTGGCGCTGCGCGAGCCGCTCGTGGAGGACGTCTTCGACGGCGTCGACTCGCTGTACTGGATCCTCGTCGCCGGCGTGCTCGCGTACGCGGCGTCGTACTTCGCGCGCGGGTGGCTGGCCGGCCACCGGTGGTTCGGCCTCTACGGCGCGCTCGTGTTCATGGAGGCCACGTCGCGGATCCTGTTCGCGCTCGCGGTCGCGGTCGGGCTCGCGTCGGGCCAGACCGCGGTGGCGATGGGGATGGCGGCCGCGCCGCTCGTGTCGCTGGTGGTCGTCCCGTGGGCGTTCTCGCGCCGCCCGCGCGAGAGCGCGCGCCCGGCGCGCGCGGACGACCTCGGGCTGGGGCGCGGCGGGCGCTTCGCGGGTGCGGTGTTCGCCGTCATGCTGGCCGAGCAGACGCTGATCAACGGCGCCGTGCTCACGGTCGACGCGACGGCCGGGGACGCCGCCCTCGCCGGCTTCGTCTTCAACGCGCTGCTGATCGCGCGCGCGCCGCTGCAGCTCTTCCAGGCCATCCAGGGCTCGCTGCTGCCCCACCTCGCGGGGCTCAACGCCACGGCCGGCGGCGACGCCGAGTTCCGCCGCGCCGTCCGGGTGACGATCCTCGCCATCGCGGCCTTCGCGAGCGCGGTGGCGCTCGGGCTGCTGGCGCTCGGGCCGTGGGCGATGGACCTGCTGTTCGACGTGGACTTCGCCTACGGGCGCTTCGGCCTGGCGCTGGTGGCGGTCGGGATGGGGGCCCACCTGGCGGCGGGCACGCTCAACCAGGCTGCGCTGGCGCGCGACCGGGCGGGGGCCGCCGCCCTCTGCTGGCTGACCGTCGCCGCCGGGTTCCTGGCGTGGATGCTGCTGCCGACCCTCGAGGACCAGCTGCTGCGCGCCGAGGCCGGCTACGCCGGCGCCGCTGTGCTGCTGTGCGCGCTGCTCGCGCTCGTGTACCGCCTCCCGCCGGGGAATGAACCGGCGGCGGAGCGGGCAGACCTGGCGCGATGACGCTGCTCGAGCTGGTCCACACCCGGCCCGACTGGTTCGGTGCCCTGGAAGTCGCGATCTCCCGCCCCGCCGGCGTCCCCGAGCGCCGCAACGGCGAGGACCCGTGGTCGCCCCCGGACGAGCTCGACCGCCCGCGCCGCGTCTCCGACGACCTCGCGTGGCTGCGGGCGGCGGTCGACGAGCCGGAGCAGCACGGCCTCAAGCCGCTCGACGACACCGCCGCCGTCGCCGTGTGGGAGGCGCCGGACGACGACGAGCGCCTGCGCCGCCTGCGCGACCGCGGCGTGCTCGAGGCCGCCGGCTTCCTCGTGCACGAGCCCGACGAAGCCCTCACCTAGCCGAACGTCCCGAAGTGCGCGCCAGGGCGCGCATCCCGGGACGTTCGAGGCTCAAGGGGCTGCGCGGGACAGCCGATGGGATAGGGAGCGGCCCGCCAGCCGCGTCCCCTCCCCCTTCCCCAGGTCCGAGATGAAGCTCCCCGTCGTCGCGGCGCTCGCCGCCCTGCTGCTCCCCGTCCCCGCGCTCGCCGTCCCGCTCGGCGGCACGAACCTCGTCGACCGCCTGATCGGCACGCCGGGGCCCGACGTGCTGCGCGGCGGCGGGTCCGGCGACCTGCTGCGCGGTGGCGGCGGCGACGACAAGCTGTTCGGGGACTTCGGCAACGACCGCCTCGAGGGCGGCGACGGCGACGACGAGCTCGACGGCGGGTCCGGCGGCGACCTGCTGCTGGGCGGCGCCGGGCGCGACCGCCTGTTCGGCGAGACGGGCGACGACGAGCTGCGCGGCGGCACCGACCCCGACCGGCTCGACGGCTTCGACGGCGACGACACGCTCCACGGCGAGGACGGTCACGACTTCCTGCTCGAGACGCGCTTCGGCGACGACCGGCTCGTCGACGGCGGGCCGGGCGACGACTACGTCGACGCCAACCGCGGCTCGGACCGGCTCGTACTCGGCGGCGACGGCAACGACATCGTGCGCGGCGGCCCCGGCACGGACCGCGTGGACGGCGGGCCGGGCGACGACGCCGTGGACGGCGGCGATGGCGAGGACCCCGAGGTCCGCGGCGGCGACGGCAACGACATCGTCGTCGGCGGCGGCGGCGGCGACACGCTGTTCGGCGACGCCGGCGACGACACGCTCTACGGCGGCCGCGGGCCCGACGACTACGACTGCGGCCCCGGCTTCGACACGGCGTACCTGAGCCTGCAGGGCGAGCGGGCGCGCACCGTCGGCTGCGAGCGCGTGATCGTCGGCGATCCCAGCTACGACGGCCCGAACCCGGTCGACGCCGTCACGAACGCCGGCCTCGTGCTCGCCGGGGGCTTCCAGGCGGCGCTGGCCGGCTCGGCCGGCGGCACGGGCAAGCGCACCCAGAACGGGACCATCGGCCCCGACGTCCTGCGCGGCGACGACGGGCCCGACTTCCTGCACTCCAAGGAGGGCGACGACCGCCTCTATGGCGCGGGCGGCGACGACCAGCTCGACGCCGGCGGCGACGACGACTTCCTGGCCGCCGGCACGGGCGCCGACCAGCTGTTCGGCCGCCGCGGCCACGACGTGATCGCCGGCGGGACCGGCAACGACGAGCTCGAGGGCGGCCGCGGCCGCGACCGGCTCAAGGGCGGGCCCGGCAACGACCGGCTCAACGGCGGCTTCGGCCGCGACCGCGTCTACGGCGGGGCGGGCAACGACTCGATCCGCGCGGTGAGCGGCGGCCGCGACTTCATCGACTGCGGCCCCGGCCGCGACCGCGTCTGGACCGACCGCAGCGACCGCACCCGCAACTGCGAGAAGGTCAACTAGACGTCGGGCTTGCGGCGGTCCGCCTTGCGGCCCGACTGCCGGCGCTTGGCGTTGAGCCGCCGCTCGCGCGACGCGCGCGTCGGCTTGGTCGGCGTGCGCGACCGCCGCACCCGCAGGGCGGTGGCCAGCCGCTCCTCCAGCCGCGCCAGCGCCAGCTCGCGGTTGCGCGCCTGCGAGCGCGCCTCCTGCGCGACCGCGCGCACGACGGGGCCGTAGCGCGCCTCGATCCGGCGCCGCTGCTCCTCGCTCAGCGAGGCCGACGCCGCCACGTCGAACGCCACCTCGATCCGCGACGCGGTGACGTTCGCGTGCTGGCCGCCCGGCCCGGACGAGCGCGACGCCCGCACGACGACCTCCGACAGCGGGATCGCCACGCCGGGAGCAGGCCGCAGCGCGTCGGTCACGGCGCCTCCGCCGGCTCGCGCTCGCGCTCCCGGCGCCACAGGAACCAGCCCGCGACCCCGGCGCTGATCAGGATCGGCATCAGCGGCAGGTTGTAGCGCGCCTGGGAGATGACGATCGTGTGCAGCGCGGTCGAGTACGCGGCCGCCAGCAGCACCGCCGCGAGCAGGACCGGCCGGCGCCGCCACAGCCCGGCCAGCAGGCCGGCGAGGCAGCCCAGGACGAGCGCGACGTGCCACCCCCGGATCCACGGCGACGTGTGCCGGGCGCCGCCGCGCGCGTAGCGCGTCCACATCCGCTGCACCTTGTCGAGCATCATCACGCCGAACCCCAGCGGGTCGCCGAGCGCGTAGCGGCGGACGTTCTCGCGCGCCTCGCGGCGGATCGCGGCGTCCTCGGGCAGGTCGGGGTGGCGCGCCGCGATCATCTCCATGTAGTGACCCGCCGGGATGTGGAACGGCGGCGTGTCGCGCACGGACGGCTTGAAGCGCTTGACCTCGTCCTCGAGCGCCCGCTTCATCCCGACCGTGTGGCCCTTGCCCGGCAGGTAGGTCCCGACGAACAGCGGCGCCGCGCTGCCCTGCGTGACCGGGACCAGCCGGTCGGCGCGCAGGCTGGCGTAGGCCGCCCACGGCCCGATCGCCAGCAGCGCGCCCGCCGCGAGCAGGCCGCCGACGGCGAGGCCGCGGCGCGGGTCGCGCCGGGCGCGCCACAGCCAGCCGAAGCACAGCAGCGCGACCAGGAACGGGACGAGCAGCAGATCGGCGCGGGTGAGCACCGCCGCCCCCAGGACGGCGCCGGCCAGCGCGTAGCCCGGCAGCCAGCGCCGCTCGGCCGCCCACGCGAGCGTGCAGAACCCGGCGGTGAGCAGGAACGCCCCGAGGGGCTCGGAGACCTGCTCGCCCGTCGCGAGGATCAGCGGCGGGTAGAAGCCGACGAGCGCCGCCGCGACGACCCCGGCCCACATGCCCGCCAGCGCCCAGGCGAGGCCGAACGCCGCCAGCAGCGTCCCCAGCGACGCCAGCGCCTGCGCCCAGTAGGCGGCCGGGATGTCGCGCGTGCGCTCGCTGTCGGGGTGCGGCGACACGGCGTGTGCGAGCGCGAACATGACCGGCGCCCCCGGCGGCCAGTGCAGCGCCGTGCGCGCGCCGTCGTAGCTCTGCCGCTCGGCGAGCCCGAGCGCCAGCGCGCCGTAGGAGCGTTCGTCCGCCGACTGGTAGGAGCTCGTCGGGTGCTCGGCGCGGTACGCGTGGAACGCGAACGAGCCGGCCAGCACCACGGCCAGCAGGGCGAACGGGAGGCGCACGGTCGCGCAGACCGTAGTGCCTCGCGCGGGGGTTAACCGTGGATTGAGCCACTGCGGCAGACCGTCGAGCGGCCCCTCCCGTCGCTACTGTCCCGCAGTCGGATGAGGTGCTCCACGCTGGGGTCGCGCAGGTGCCGGTGATCCGCCGTACGGTGGCGCTGGCCGCCGTGCTCGTGGCCGCCGTCGTGGTGGCCGTCGTGCTGCTCGGCGGCGGCGAGGGCTACGAGCTCAAGCTGCGCACGCAGAGCGCGAGCCAGCTCGTGAAGGGCAACCTCGTCCAGGTCGCGGGCCAGGAGGTCGGCAAGGTCAAGGAGATCCGGCTCACCGACGACGGGATGGCCGAGGTCCGCGTCGCCATCCACGACGACTACGCGCCGCTGCGCCGCGGCACGCGGGCCGTCATCCGGCAGGCGTCGCTGTCGGGCATCGCCAACCGCTACATCGACCTCCAGCAGGGCGCGATGACCGGCAAGACGATCCCCAACGGCGCGGTGCTGCCGGCGTCGGACACCGAGTCGGTCGTCGACATCGACCAGCTGTTCAACATCTTCGACCCGGAGACCCGCCGCAACACGCGCCGCGTGATCGCGGGCTTCGCCGAGATGACCAGCGGGCGCGAGCAGGAGGCCAACCGGGCGCTGCGCTACCTCAACCCGGTCCTGTCGGCCTCCGAGCGGCTGTTCGGCGAGCTCGGGCGCAACGACGACCTGCTCGAGCGCTTCGTCGTCGAGAGCTCGCGGCTCGTCACCGACGTGGCGGACAAGCGCGAGGACCTCGCGGGCCTCGTCCAGAACTTCGGCGCCGTGTCGACGGCGCTCGCCAGCCGCGACACCGAGTTGCGGGAGGCGGTCAACCGCCTGCCGACGTTCCTGCGCAAGGCGAACACGACCTTCGTGAACCTGCGCGCGACGCTGGAGGACCTCGACCCGCTCGTCGAGGCGTCGCGGCCGGTCGTGCGCGACCTGCGCCCGCTGCTGCGCGACCTGCGCCCGCTGGCCCGCGACAGCGCGCCCACCTTCCGGTCGCTGGCCGGCGCGATCCGCAAGCCCGGCAGCGACAACGACCTCGTCGAGCTGATGCAGGCGCAGCCGGCGCTGGCGCGCGCCGCCACGCAACCCGTCGAGGCCAACGGCGAGCGCCGCCGCGCCGCCTTCCCCGAGCTCGCCGAGGCGCTGCGCGAGTCGACGCCGCAGCTCGCGTACTTCCGGCCCTACGCGCCCGACCTGATCGGCTGGTTCGACGACTTCTCGACCTCCGGCTCGTTCGACGCCATCGGCAACTTCTCGCGCGCCGGCCTCGCGTTCTCCGCCTTCACGTTCACGCCGGGACTGAACCTCGTGCCGGTGCCGCCCGAGCTGCGCGACGACGTCCTGGCCGCCGGCGCCGAGCTCGGGCGCAGCAACCGCTGCCCCGGCTCCGTCGAGCGCAACGTCGACGGCTCGAACCCATACCGCGACACGGCCGACTTCAACTGCGACCCGTCCCAGGTGCCGGTGGGCGAATGAGGCGCGCGCTCACAGCCCTCCTGGTCGTCGCGGTCGCCACCGCCGGGGCGGTCGTCGCCGCCGGCGCCGGCCACTCCGACGACGGCCGGCTGACCTACCGGATCGTCTTCGACAACGCCTTCGGCCTCGTCAAGCAGGCGGACTTCAAGGTCGGCGGCGTCGCCGTGGGCTCGATCAAGGACCTCGACGTCAAGCGCGACGACGCCCGCGCGCTCGTCACGGTCGAGGCGACGGATCCGGGCTTCGGCGGCCTGCAGCGCGACGCGCAGTGCATGATCGAGCCGCAGTCGCTGATCGGCGAGTACTTCGTCAACTGCCAGCCCGGCAAGGACCCGCGGGCGCTCGAGGAGGGGGCGACGATCCCGGTCGAGCAGACCGAGTCGCCGATCCCGGCCGACCTGGTCACCAACATCATGCGCCGCCCGTACCGCGAGCGCTTCTCGATCATCCTCAGCCAGCTCGGCGCCGGGCTCGCGGCCCGCGGCGGCGACCTCAACGACACGATCCGGCGCGCCCTGCCGGCGCTGCAGGAGACGCGGCGCGTCCTGAAGGTCCTCGGCGACAACCGCCGGACGCTGCGGACGCTGGCGCGCGACTCCGGGGCCGTCATGAAGGTGCTCGGCGAGCGCCGCCGCGACGTCGGGCGCTTCGTCACCGAGTCGCGCGACCTGGCGGTGGCCACCGCGGAGCGCCGCGACGCGCTGGCGGAGACCTTCCGGCGCTTCCCGGCCTTCCTGGACGAGCTCGAGCCGACGATGAACGACCTCGGCGCCGCGTCGCGCGATCTGGCGCCGACGTTCGCCGACCTGCGGGTGGCGGCGCCGTCGCTGACCGGCCTGCTGCGCACGCTCACGCCGTTCGCCCGGGCGCTCGAGCCGGCCACCACCTCGCTCGGCGAGACCGGCCGCACCGGCCGTCGCGCCGCCCGCGAGGCGCGCTCGCTCGTCACCCTGCTGCGGCAGCTCGGCCGCAACAGCCGCGAGCCCGCCAACAACCTCGACATCGTGCTCGCCGACCTCGACGACCGCGACCGCGCGATCGCGCCGGACCCGGACTCGCCGGAGGGCAAGGGCTACACGGGGCTCGAGGCGACGCTGCAGTACGTCTTCGACCAGTCGCTGTCGCTGAACCTGTTCGACCAGCGCGGCTACATCCTCAAGCTGAACGCGCTCATCAACGAGTGCACGCCGTACCGGGACGCCGAGGAGGCCAAGGAGGACCCGGAGCTGATCGCCCGCTGCAACCAGTGGCTCGGCCCGAACCAGCCCGGGATCACCACGCCCGACCCCAGCCCGCCGCTGTCGGCCTCCGCCGAGCAGCTCGCCACCCGCAAGCCCGCGCGCACGCGCCGCGGCGCCGGCCGCGACCGGGGCGGCCCCGCGGACGCCCGCCCGACGCCGGCCCCGCAGGGCGACCAGCCCGGAGCGCCCAAGCTTCCCGACCTGCCGAAGATCCCCGACCTGCTCGAGCAGCTGCCCGACGCGCTCAAGCTCGGCGGGACCCCCCAGGGCGGCCGCACCCAGGACCTCCTCGACTTCCTGCTCGCGCCATGAGAGGACGCACGACAGGAGCCGTCTTCGGCAACCCGATCCTGGTGGGCGCGGTCACCGTCCTCGTCACCGTCGTGGCCGTCTTCCTCGCGTACAACGCCAACAACGGGCTCCCGTTCGTCCCGACGTTCCAGCTCAAGGCGGTGGTCCCCAGCGGCGCCAAGCTCGTGGCGGGCAACGAGGTGCGCGAGGGCGGGTTCCGCATCGGCGTCGTGCAGCGCATCGACGCGGTCCGGCTGCGCGACGGCAGCGCGGGGGCGCAGCTCGTGCTCAAGCTCGACCAGAAGGCGACGCCGCTGCCGGCCGACACGACAGTCCGGATCCGGCCGCGCTCGGCCCTCGGCCTCAAGTACGTCGAACTGCACCGCGGCAGCGCCGCCGACACGCTCGAGGACGGCGCGACCATCACGGCCGGCGAGGAGGCGCTCGCACCCGAGCTGCAGGAGTTCTTCAACGTCTTCGACGCCAAGACGCGCGACAACGTCCAGCGCAACCTCGTCGGGTACGGCAACGCGTTCGCCGGCCGCGGCAGCGACATCAACCGCGCGCTCGAGACGCTCCCGCGCTTCTTCGAGTCGCTGCCGCCGGTCATGCGCGTGCTCGCGGCCAAGGAGACCCGCATCGAGCGCTTCTTCGACGAGCTCGCCGACGCCGCGCGCATCACCGCGCCGGTGGTCGAGGAGATGGCGGACGGCTTCGCCGCCGGCGCCGACACCTTCGACGCGCTCTCGCGCAACCGCGACGAGCTGCAGGACACGATCGCCCTGTCGCCGGGGACGCTCGAGGTGGGCACGCGGTCGCTGCGCGCGCAGCGCCCGTTCCTGGCCGCGCTGCGTGCGGTCTCGGGCGACCTGCGCGGCGCCGCCGCCGAGATCCGGCGCTCCTCGACGCCGGTCGCCGCCGCCCTGCGCAGCGGCATCGGGCCGCTGCGCGGGCTGCCGCCGCTCAACCGCCGGCTCGAGTCCAGCCTCGACGCACTGGGCGACCTCGCCGTCAGCGGCGGCACCGACCCCGGCGTCTCCGCCCTCAACGAGACGATGGCCAACCTCAACCCGCTGCTGCGCTACCTCGGCCCGTTCCAGACGGTCTGCAACTACTGGACCTACAGCTGGACCCGGCTGGCCGACCACATCACCGACATCGACCAGACCGGCCAGGTCCAGCGCGTGCAGGCCAAGGAGGCCGACGACGAGCAGACCGACCTGGACTCGTTCGGCCAGGCCTACCCGGTGCCGGGCTGGCAGGGGCAGACCTACGGCGCGGCCATCGACGACCAGGGCAACGCCGACTGCGAGGTGGGCCAGCGCGGCTACCCGCGCCACCTCGCGCGCAAGCTGCCCAACGACGTGCGGATCACGACGATCCCCGAGACGCCGGGCAACCAGGGCCCGACGTACAAGGGCCGGCCGCGCGTGCCGCAGGGTCAGACGTTCTCGCGGCTGCCCGAGGGCGCTCCGGGGGTGCGGCCGTGAGGCGCCGCCGGCAGGGGATGACGCCGCTGGCGGCGGGCGCGATCTCGCTCGTCGTGATCGTCATCGCGCTGTTCCTGGGCTTCACGAAGTCGATCCCGTTCCGCAGCCACTTCGAGATCGAGGCGGCGTTCCGGTCGTCGAACAACATCAAGCCGAACTCCCCGGTGCGGATCGCCGGCGTCGAGGTCGGGCGGGTCTCGAAGGTCGAGCCGACCTCCCCCGGTGCCGACTCGGCGCGCGTGACGATGCGCATCAAGGACAACGGGCGCCCGATCCACGCCGACGCGCGCGCGCTGATCCGCCCGCGCATCTTCCTCGAGGGCAACTTCTTCGTCGACCTCTACCCCGGCTCGCCCGGCTCCCCCGTGCTCGAGGACGGCGACGCCATCCCGTCCAGCCAGACGGCGACC
>DATLGB010000079.1:0-6561 GCA_035540675.1 Solirubrobacteraceae bacterium
CGCAGCGGCGTGCGGTCGAGCGGCTCCGACAGCAGCATCTCCTTGGTGAAGATGAGATCGGAGCGGTTGTAGTCGCTCATCTCGTAGTCGTGGCCGAGCGTGATGGCGTCGAACGGGCACGCCACCTCGCAGTAGCCGCAGAAGATGCAGCGCGACAGGTTGATCTCGTAGACGGCGGCGTAGCGCTCGCCGGCCGAGACGCGGTTGTCCGGGGTGTTCTCGGCGGCGACGACGCGGATGCAGTCCGCCGGGCAGGCGGCGGCGCACAGCGAGCAGCCGACGCACTTCTCCAGGCCGGTGTCCTCGAAGCGGTGCAGGCGGTGGCGGCCGCGGAAGCGCGGGTAGACCGGCACCTTCTCCTCGGGGTACTGGATCGTGTGCGGGCCCTCGACGAGGCGGGCGAAGGTGGTCTTCAGGCCGCGCAGCGTCTCGCCGAAGGCGCGGTAGGTGCCGGCCGCCGCGCCGCGGCGGGGGCCGCGCTGGACGGTGACGACTTCTCCGGGGTCGTACGGCATGGCTACAGGCTCACTTCCTAGGCGACCAGGATGATCGCGGTGACGAGGGCGTTGAGGGTGGCGAGCGGCAGCAGAATCTTCCAGCCGAGCGACATCAGCTGGTCGTAGCGCAGCCGCGGCAGGGTGGCGCGGACCCACATGAAGAAGAAGACGAAGAGGCCCATCTTGCCCAGGACCACGAACGGGTCGACCCACTCGGGCGGGTCGATCCCGAACGGCAGCTGCCAGCCGCCCAGGAACATGGTCACGGTCAGGGCCGAGACGACGAGGATGTTGAGGTACTCGCCGAACATGAACGAGGCGAAGCGGGCGCCGCCGTACTCGGTCATGTAGCCCTGGACGATCTCCGCGTCGGCCTCGGGCAGGTCGAACGGCGCGCGGTTGGTCTCGGCGAAGCCGGCGATCAGGAAGACGAGGAAGCCGACGAACTGCGGCACGATGTACCACATGCCCGACTGCGCTTCGACGATCTCCGTCAGCGACAGCGTCTGCGCGGTCATGATCACGCCGACCAGCGCGAGGCCCTGCGAGACCTCGTAGGAGATCAGCTGCGCCGCCGCGCGCATGGCTCCGAGGAACGAGTACTTCGACCCGGACGCCCAGCCGCCGAGCATCAGCGCGTAGAACGCGATCGCGCCGAAGGCGAACGCGTACAGGATGCCGATCGACGAGTCCACGCCGTAGAGCCCGACCTCGGTGCCGAAGATGTTGACCGTGTCCGAGAAGGGGATGACCGCGATCGCGGCCACGGCACAGACGATCGCGATGACCGGCGCCAGCGCGAACAGGAAGCCGATCGCGGTGGTGGGCCGCGACTGCTCCTTGGTCAGCAGCTTGAGGATGTCGGCGAGCGGCTGGCCGAGCCCATAGGGCCCGACGCGGTTGGGGCCGTAGCGGTGCTGGAAGCGCCCGAGCAGCTTGCGCTCGGCGACCAGCACGAGCGGCACGAGCTGCAGCATCACCGCGAAGATCACCAGCGACTTGAGGATCTGGATCCACCACGGCTCGAAGTAGCCGACCTTGGCGAGGAGCATCTCGGGCGTCACGGTCCGGTGCCCTCGCCCTCGCCGGTGGCCGAGCCGCCGGTCGCCTCGCGGGAGCCGGAGCTGTCGCCGCCCGCGTCGGGCGCGTCGGCGGTCTGGTCGGCGCCGCGGTCCTCGGCGGCGTGGCGGTCCAGCGGGTCCTCGCCGCCGCCGCTCGTGGTGCCCATGGAGCCCTCGCCGGGCCCGGCGGCGCCGCCGCGCGTGCCCGTCTGCGCCTCGCCGCCCGCCTCGCCGGCCGGCACGCCCGCGGCGTCCTCGGCGAGCTGGCCCGCGGCCGCCGGCGGCACCGGCATGTCCTCGACGTAGCCGCCGAGCGCCCGCACCGAGACCACGGGCGCCGTCAGCACGTTGCCGGACGCCTCGGTCGTGCCGGAGGCGACGAAGACGCTGCCCGCCGGCACCGCCGCGCGCACGATCGCCGCGCCCGTGACCCGGTGGCCGTTGGAGCGGACCTCGACTTCGGCGCCGTTGGCGATGCCGAGGCGCTCCGCGTCGGCCGCCGACAGCTCGATCGCCTGCTTCTGCACCGCGAACTGCAGGTGCGGCGACACGTCGACCTCCTTGGAGGCCCACAGCGTCCGGTAGGTGCCCAGGCGCAGCTCGGCGTCGCGCGCGCCCGGCGCCGCCGCCGGCACCTCGAGCCGCACCGGCTCCCACGCCGGCGCCTCGTAGGCCGCCGCCGCGTCGCGCTCGGGCCAGCGCACGCCCTTGCCGCCGATCTCGTCGAGCGTGAGGCCGCGGTAGAACGGGACCGCCTCGAAGAGCTGCTTGGAGGCCATCGCGCCGGCGAGCACCCGGCCGGGGTGGCCGGCCCGCTGCGCCACCTCGGCGATCACGTGCCAGGTCCCGCGCACGCCCGAGCCGGGGACGCCGGGCTCCTGGGCGGGGCGGCCGATCGCCGGGCGCAGGCGCTGGATGCGCCCGTCCGGGTGCACGACCGTGCCCTCCTTCTCCGGATACGCCTCGGCCGGGAACACCACGTCGGCGAAGCGCCGCACGGTCTCGGTCATCAGCGACTCGTGCGCGATCACCGTCTGCGCGGCGCCCAGCGCGGCCTCCCACGCCTCGCGGTCGGGGTGCTGGCGGATCGGGTCGGCGTGCAGCAGGTACAGGACGGAGAGGTCGCCACCGGCGAGGCCGCGCGCGATCGCCGGCGCCGAGCCGCCGGTGAAGCCGGCCTCGCGGATGCCGCGGCCGTTGGCCGACGCGGGGGCGATCAGCAGCCCGGCGCCGGCGCGGCCGGCCAGCCCGAGGCGCGCGGCGACGTTGAGCAGCGCGCGCCCGGCGCCGCCCGTCAGCGTCCGCTCCGACGCCACGATCACGACGTCCTCGCCCGTGTCGCGCAGCAGCGCCGCGAGATCGCGGATCAGCGCGGCCTTGGTGCCGGCCGCGGTGGCCGCGCCGCCGAGGTTGCCCTCGTCGCCGGACAACGCGGCGTCGAGCGCCACGAGCAGGCCCTCGAGCGAGCCCGGGGCGTGCCGGACGACGGCCGCCGCGTTCGGGTCGAGCGCGGTCGGGCGCGCGCTGGCGACGGCCAGCCGGGCGCCGTGGCGGCGGACGCCCTTGCGGATGCGCAGGTCCCAGATCGTCGCCTCGTCGACCGGGTCGACGTCGAGCAGCAGGATGCTGTGGGCGTACTCGAGGTCGGCGACCGTCGCCTGCAGGCCCGGCGCGCCGAGCGCGAGCGCGACGTCGTCGGGCAGCGCGTCGGTGGGCGAGGAGGCCAGCCGGCTCGAGCCGAGCGTCTCGCGGAACAGGCGCGCCAGCAGGAACGCCTCCTCGTTGGTCGTCTCGCCGTCGGCCAGCGCGGCCGCGCGCGCGCCCGCCTTGCGCAGCGCCGACGCGGCGGCGTCGAGCGCCTTCTCCCACGACGCCGGCTTGAGCGACTGGCCCTCGCGCACCATCGGCTGCGTGATGCGCTCGTCGACGTGCGTGTACTGGAAGGCGAAGCGGCCCTTGTCGCACAGCCAGCCGTCGTCGACGTCCTCGTTGTCGCGGGCGAGCACGCGCATGACGCGGTCGTCGCGGACGGTCAGCGTGACGTTGCACTGCGACGGGCACAGCGTGCAGACCGTGCCCGCGCCCTCGATGTCCCACGGCCGGGCGCGGAAGCGGTAGGACGTCGGCGTGAGCGCGCCGACCGGGCACAGGTCGGTGATGTTGCCGCTGAACGGCGCGACGTACGGCGTTCCGTCGAAGGTCGAGACGAAGGCGTGCGCGCCGCGCTCCTGCAGGACGAGCTGGTAGTCCTCGGAGACCTCCTGCGAGAAGCGCACGCAGCGGTAGCAGAGGATGCAGCGCTCGCGGTCGATCGCGATCAGCGGCGACAGCTCGAGCGGCTTGCGGAAGTGGCGCTTGGGCTCGATGAAGCGCGACGTGCCCGGGCCCCAGCCGTAGGTGATGTCCTGCAGCGGGCACTCGCCGCCCTTGTCGCAGACGGGGCAGTCGAGCGGGTGGTTGATGAGCAGGAACTCGACCACGGCGCGCTGCGCGGTCTGCACGCGCTCGGTCTGCGTGTGGACGACCATGCCGTCCTTGACCGGCGTCGAGCAGGCCGTCTGGAGCTTCGGGATGCCCTCGATCTCGACCAGGCACATCCGGCAGGCGCCGACCGGCGCGCCGAGCTTGGGCTCGTAGCAGAACACCGGGATCTCGACGTCGCCGTACTTGGCGCCGTCGACGAGCATGACGTTCTCCGGCGCGCTGACCTCGCGGCCGTCGATGGAGAACGTCACCATCTTCTGCTCGGGGCGGGGCATGCGGCTACCCGAGCTCCGGCGAGTGGGCGCCGACCGGCTCGCGCGCGTCGTAGGCGCCGGCGTGGACGCCGCGGTTGACGGTGGGGTCCGCGACGCCGAGGCCGGCGCGCTCGCGCATGGCCTCCATGTGCGCCTCGAACTCCTCGCGGAAGTGCTTGATCATCGAGGAGATCGGCATCGCCATCGCGTCGCCGAGCACGCACAGGCAGTGGCCCATGATCTGCTCCTGCACCGACGCCATGATGTCGAGGTCCATCGGCGTGCCCTGGCCGCTCTCGATGCGCTCGAGCATCTTCACGGTCCAGTTGGTGCCCTCGCGGCACGGCGTGCACTTGCCGCAGGACTCGTGGCGGTAGAACTTCGCCGTCTTGAGCGCCACGTCGATGGTCGGGACGCTGTCGTCGACGACGATGATCGCGCCCGAGCCGAGCATGGAGCCGGCCTTGGCCAGCGAGTCGAAGTCGTAGGGAAGGTCGAGGTACTCGTCCGTGCCGGGCAGCACCGGCGCGGACGACCCGCCGGGGAAGAAGAACTTGATCGTGCGCCCCGGGGGCGGCCCGCCGGCGAGGTCGAAGATGATCTCGCGCGTCGGCGTGCCGAGCACGATCTCGTAGTTGCCGGGGCGCTGGACGCAGCCCGACACGGAGACGACCTTCGTGCCCGTCGAGGTCTCGGTGCCGATCTTCGCGAACTCGGCGCCGCCCATCCGCAGGATGATCGGCGCGTTCATCAGCGTCTCGACGTTGTTGATCAGCGTCGGGCCCTGGTAGAGGCCCTGCACGGCCGGGAACGGCGGCTTCAGGCGCGGGTTGCCGCGCTTGCCCTCCAGCGAGTCCAGCAGCGCCGTCTCCTCGCCGCAGATGTACGCGCCGGCGCCGCGGTGCACCCACAGGTTCAGGGCGCCGATCAGCCCCTCAGCCTTGGCCTCGGCCAGCGCGGCGTCGAGGATGTCGGCCACGTAGTCGTACTCGCCGCGGATGTAGATGAACGCGTGGTTGGCCCCGACCGCGTGCGCGGAGATGACGATCCCCTCGATCAGCAGATGGGGGTTCTTCTGCATGAGCTCGCGGTCCTTGAAGGTCCCCGGCTCGGACTCGTCGGCGTTGCAGACGAGGTACTTGTCCATGTCGCCCTGCGGCAGGAACGACGCCTTCTTGCCCATCGCGAAGCCGGCGCCGCCGCGGCCGCGGACCCCGGACGCCTGCAGCTCGGCCAGCACGTCGGACGGCTCCATGCGCAGGGCGCGCGCCGCCATCTCGTAGCCGCCGCCGTCGCGGTAGACGCGCAGCGTGTTCAGCCCGGGCTTGTCGATGTCCTTGAAGAGGAGCTCCATCAGCCTTCCTCGTCCAGATGACGGCTGGATCCGGTGTCGCCGCCCTTCTCGTCGCTCTCAGCGCGCGACGCGCCGTGCGCCGAGTCGCCGCCGGCCGGCTCGCCCGCGGGCGGGCCGCCTTGCGCCCACCACGTCTTGGCGATCGGCCGGCGCGCGAGCTGCTTGTCGGGCAGCGGATCGGCGCCGTCGCGCAGCTGCGAGATCAGCGTCGCGCAGTCGGACTCGAGCAGCGGCCCGACGTAGATCGAGTTCACGGACGCCATCGGCGCGATGTCGCAGGCGCCGAGGCACTCGAAGCCGCGCACGTTGAAGGCGGGATCGTCGCCGGCCGCGTCGAGCATGGCCTCGTAGACCCGGTCGGCCCCGCGCAGCGAGCACGAGATGTTCGTGCACACGTAGATCGTGTGCTCCCCGACCGGCGACGTCTCGAACATGTCGTAGAACGTCGCGACCGCGATCAGGTAGCCCGGCGTGAGCCGCATGACCGCCGCCACCTGCTCGACCGCGGTCGGCGACAGCCACCCGTGCAGCCGCTGCGCCGCCCGCAGCGCGGGGATCGACGCCGAGCGCGGGTCCGGGTAGCGCGACATGTAGTCCTCGATCAGCGCGCGCAGCTCGCCGGGCACGGGCGTCGTCGCGGCGTCGGGGATGACCGCCGGGTCCTTCGAGAGGTCGCTGGCCTCGTCCCACCCCGGCACGCGCGAGCCGTGCTCGAAGCGGCGGACCATGCCCGCCAGGGAATCCATGCTCACCGGTCGATGCCCCCCAGCACCGGGTCGAGCATCGCCAGCGTGGCGATGAAGTCGGCGATGTAGGCGTCCTTGCACATCACCTTCAGCGCCTGCAGGTTCACGAAGCTCGGGTCGCGCATGTGCACGCGCGCCGGCTTGGACGACCCGTCGGAGCGCACG
>DATLGB010000080.1:0-25568 GCA_035540675.1 Solirubrobacteraceae bacterium
CGGCGCCGCGCCGGGCACCGTCACGTCGATCTCGCGCTCGGCCCAGTCGAGCAGACCCCACAGCACCGCCGCGCAGAGGTGGCTGAGCACGGCGCCCTCACCGCAGGCCTTCACCGCGGCGAGAAACCGCCCCTGCAGCGGCACGTTCGGGTGGCCAACGGCGTAGACGCCGCGGTGGAGGCGGTGCAGCTGCCCGCGCGCGACCCGCACCCGAACGGCCTTCTCTGAGAGCCCGCAGGCCCGGAGCTCATCGAGGGACACCACGCCGAACTGCTCGGCCGCCAGCGCCGCAACGCCCGCATCAGGTCGAGCGTCGGGTTTCCGCCCTATAGGGGCGGTAACCCGACGCTCGGGGTCGGGGGTGGACGGCATGCGCCGGATCGTCACGGCGCGCGCGTTGCGGAACAACGCGCGCGCGTGACGAAACGGCGACTACTTCACGAAGCCGGCCTCGCGCAGGTAGTCGGCGGCGACCTGCTCGGGCTTCTCCTTGTCGAGCGTCACGCGGGAGTTGAGCTCCTGCATGACCTCCTCGGTCAGCGGCTCCTGCACGGCCTCGATCGCCTCGAGGCCGGCGTCGCCGAGCTTCTCGTGCACCTCGTTGCGCACCATGAAGCTCACGTAGTAGGGCGGGAAGAGCTGCTTGTCGTCCTCGTAGGTGACGTACTTGTCCAGCGACAGCGGGCCGTCGGTGCTGAAGCCGAACGTGAAGTCGGCCTGGCCCTTGTCGAGGTCGGAGTACTGGCCCTGGCTGGACACGAACTTCGGCGACCAGTCGTAGACCTGCTTGAGGCCGAGCAGGCAGTCCGTCCGCTGGCGGCACTCGGGGAAGCCGGAGATCGACGCGTCGGTGCCCGCCTTCTCCGCCAGCTCGGTGATCGTCTTGGGGTTGCCGTACTTCTCGGCGGTCTCGCGCGTGGATGTGATCTTGTAGGTGTTCTGGAACGGCGTCTGCGGCATCGCCGTGATCTGATCGGCCTCGAGCTTGGACTGCAGCAGGTCGAAGGACTCCTGCGGGTCGCGCGGGACGTCGTCCGTCTTGATCTTGTAGAAGGAGGTCAGCGCGGTGCCCGTGTACTCGGGGTACGCGTCGATGCGGCCGGAGCGCAGCGCCTTGAACGCGATCTGCTCCGAGCCGAGGTCGAGCTGCTTCTTGACCTTGAAGCCCGCCGCCTCGAGCGTCTGCGCGTAGATCTCGCCCAGGATGTACTGCTCGGCGAAGTTCTTCGAGCCGACGGTGACCGTCGTGCTCGCGTTCGCCGGGTCGGCCTGGATCTGCTTCGCGTCCGGCGTCTCCGCGCTCTGCGGGCCGCCGGCCGTGGACGTCTCGCCGCCGCCGCCCTCGTCGCCGCCGCACGCGGCCATCACGAGGGCGAGCGCCAACACGGCGGCGAGCGCGCTCAGGAGTCTCAGGGGCCTACTTCTCATCGGGTCTCCGTTCTGGGTGAGAGGGGCAAGGAGAAGCGCTTGCGAGGCGCGTCGGCGCGCGCGACCTTGAGCCCGGCCGGCGTGATGCCGCGCTGGAGCGCGCCGAGGCCGGCGTCGACGGCGAGCGTGATCAGCGCGACGACGACCGCCGCACCGAGCTGGCCGGCGTCGCCGTAGGTCTGCGGCTCGAGGATCGGGTTGCCGAGCGACTTGACGTTGGCCAGCGGCGCGATCGTCGCCGTCGCGACCACGGCCACCGCCGAGGTCCGCAGGCCGGCGAAGATGATCGGCAGCGCGAGCGGCAGCTCGACGCGGCGGACGATCTGCCCCTCCGTGAGGCCCATGCCGCGCGCGGACCCGACCGCCTCCGGGTCGACCTGCCGCACGCCCACGTAGGTGTTGGTGAGGATCGGCGGGATCGCCAGCAGCGTGAGGACCGCGGTGACGTTGGCGAAGCCGATACCGAGGAAGGCGACGAAGAACGCCAGCAGCGCCAGCGACGGCACGGCGCGCCCCACGTTCGACACGGAGACGGCGAGGAACTCGCCGCGGCCCCGGTGCCCCAGCCAAAGGCCGATGGGAACCGACACCGCCACGGCGAGGGCGATCGCCACGGCGCTGACCGCGAGGTGGCTGACGGCGAGATCGGCGATCTCGCCGGGGCCGCCGATGCACACGCCACCCGAGATCGACTCGCGCTCGTGCAGCAGGAAGTCGAACGCGTCGGTGAAGGCCAGGCGATCGCCCGCCTGCGGGCAGCTGTGCGCGCTCACGCCGTCCCCACCCGCCGCCACGGCAGCGCCGCGCGCTGGACGGCCAGCACCACGAGATCGCCCACCGCGGCCAGCAGCACCGCGAGGCCGCCCGCGACGACCACGTTGGACTGGAACAGGATCCCGCCCGTGCCCGCCTTCGTGGAGTAGATCTGCTCACCGAGCCCGCCCCCGCCGGCGAAGAACGCGAGCGTCGCCAGGCCCACGGTGGTCGTGAAGGCGATCCGGACGCCGGCGAGGATCTCCGGCAGCGCCATCGGCAGCTCGACCCGCCGCAGGATCTGCCGCGGCGTCAGCCCCATGCCGCGCGCCGCGTCGACCACGTCGGCCGGCACGTTGCGCAGCCCCGTGGTGATGTTGCGGAACAGGATCAGCAGCGTGTAGGCCACGAGCGCGATGATCGCGGTCAGGTTGCCGCGGCCGGTGAGCGGCAGCAGCAGGAGGAAGGCGGCCACGCTCGGGACGGTGTACAGCGCGCCGGTGACGCCGATGATCGGCCCGGTCAGCCAGCGCCGGCGGTGCGCCAGCAGCGCCAGCGAGAAGGCGATCGCGAAGCCGATCCCGAGCGAGACGAGCGTCAGGAACACGTGCTCCCCGAGCGGCGCCCAGTACTTGTGCAGGTTGTCGGCGATCCAGTCCGGGCAGAAGCCGTTCTCGGCGACGCAGCCGCCGGCGTTGCGATCGCGGATCTCGATCTGCGCGAACGGCGCCGGCGTCACTCGGCCACCAGATCCACGCTCGACGGCACTCGCTCGGGCGGGAGGTTGAGCGCGCGCGAGATCAGCTCGACCGACACCACCCCGGCGACCGCGCCGGAGGAGTCGACCACCGGCGCGTACTGCGTCTGGGCGCTGAGCAGCCGGCCGAGGGCGTCGCGCAGCACGTCGTCGAGGTCGACCAAGGGCGAGGCCGGGGAGCCCGCGCGCTCCGGCACCCGCGGGCCCTGCAGGTCGCGCAGCGGCAGCCAGTGCAGCGGGCGCCCGGCGTCGTCGACGACGAGCGCGAAGTCGAGGTCGGCGTCGGCCACCCGCGCTCGCGCGTCGTCGGCCGGGTCGCCGGCGCGCACCGTCGCCGCCGTCCACAGGTCGGTGTCGCGGACGCGCTGCAGCGCGAGCCGCTTGAGCGCGCGGTCGGAGCCCACGAACTGCTCGACGAAGTCGTTGGCCGGCCGCGCGAGCAGCTCCGCCGGCGGCGCGTACTGGGCGAGGCGGCCGCCCTTGCGCAGCACCGCGATCCGGTCACCCATCTTGATCGCCTCGTCGATGTCGTGGGTGACGAACAGGATCGTCTTGGAGATCTTGCGCTGCAGCCGCAGGAACTCGTTCTGCAGGCGCTCGCGGTTGATCGGGTCGATGGCGCCGAACGGCTCGTCCATCAAGAGCACGGGCGGGTCGGCGGCGAGCGCGCGCGCAACGCCCACGCGCTGGCGCTGGCCGCCCGACAGCTGCGCCGGGTAGCGGTCGCGCACCTCGGCCGGGTCCAGCGACGTCAGCTCGAGCAGCTCGTCGACGCGCGTGCGGATGCGGTCCTTCGGCCACCCGAGCAGCCGCGGGACGGTCGCCACGTTGTCGGCGATCGTCTGGTGCGGGAAGAGGCCGATCTGCTGGATCGCGTAGCCGATCTCCCGCCGCAGCTCCGCCGGCCGGCGCTCGCGCACGCTCGACCCGCCGATCAGGATGTCGCCCGAAGTCATGTCGATCAGGCGGTTGACCATCCGCATCGCGGTGGTCTTGCCGCAGCCGGACGGGCCGACGAGCACGCAGATCTCGCCGGCCGGCACCTCCAGCGAGAGGGCGTCGACCGCCGGCTCCGCCGCTCCCGGGTACTGCTTGGTCACGTCGCGGAACTCGACGCTGACGGCGGTGTGGCCCATGCCTCCTCGGCTTTCTCCGATCGGCCCCCTCACGAAACGGGGCGCGGTCCGGCGGGATGCTATCTCGCGCATCCGCCGGAAACGCCGGGGTGGCGGTAGCCTGCCGCGCCGTGCCGGAGTGGTTCGTCGTCAACGTCGCCGATGCGCCCGCGCTGCGCCACGACCTCGCGGGTGCGTTCGTCCCCTTCGAGTCGCGCGAGCAGCGGTTCCCCGACTTCGGCATCAACATCCACGTCCTGCGGCCGGGGGAGCCGAACGCCAAGTACCACGCCGAGAGCGTCCAGGAGGACTTCCTGGTCCTGTCGGGCGAGTGCCTGGCCATCGTCGAGGGCGAGGAGCGCCGCCTGCGGGCGTGGGACTTCCTGCACTGCCCGGCGGGAACGGCGCACGTGCTGGTCGGCGCCGGCGACGGGCCCTGCGCGGTCCTGATGGTCGGCGCCCGCCGCGAGGGCGCCACGGTGCACTACCCCGTCAGCGAGCTGGCGGCGCGCCACGGCGCCTCGGTGCCCGAGGCCACCGACGACCCGCGGCAGGCCTACGCGGACTGGAGCGGCGAGTTCGTGCCGACGAAGCTCGACTGGCCGCCGCGTTAGCGGCCGGTCGCCGCGTCGAGCTCGGCGCGCACGACCTCCGTCATCCACTTCGAGCGCCGGCCGCGGCGGCACACCCAGATCTCGTGCCCGGGGTGGGCGACGACCTTCAGGCCGCTCGTGCGCACCATCGCCTCGACGCAGGCCACGTCGGGCGCCCACCAGTTGGTGGGGTCGCCGGCCAGCTCGTGCTCGATGAACGCCATCGCCGGCCAGCCCGGCCGGCGCATCTCGTCGCGATCGTCGATCGACAGGTCGTCGGGGGTCTCGAGGCGCTCCTCGCCCGGGAGGGTCAGCGTCTGCAGGACCAGCGTGCCGGCGGTCGCCTCGGCGACGAGGTCGAGCGCGAGCAGCGGGTGGCGCAGGTGGTACAGGACGCCCATGAACAGCACGACGTCGAACGGCTCCTCGTCGAGGCGGGCGAGGTCGTAGACCCCGAGCTGTCGCAGCTCGACGCGCTTCTCGAGCCCCAGCTCGCCGGCCGCCCAGCGCGCCTGGCGCAGGTAGTGCGCGTCGACGTCGATGGCCAGCACTTCGGCGCCGCGCCGCGCCAGCTCGAAGGTGTAGAAGCCCGCGTTGCACCCGATGTCGAGTGCGCGCGCGCCGCTGAGGTCCTGCGGCAGGTGCGGCGCGATCTGGCTCCACTTGGTCGCCGGGAAGTCGCCCAACGGGTGGTCGGGCGCCGTCTGACGGCCGCCGGGCAGGTGGAGGTTGTGAAACCACGGCGACAGCTCGGGCGGCGCCGCGCCGTCCCCGCGGGACTGGAGGGTCCTCATGCGGCCGCCACCCTACCCACGACCTCGGACTCCAGCTGCTGCACCCGCCGCGCGGCGGTGTGCTCGGCCAGCACGCGCGAGCGCGCCGCCTCCCCCATCGCCCGCCGCGCGGCGTCACCCGTCTCGCGCAGCGCCCGCAGCACGTCCTCGCTGCTGTCGGCGATCACGATCTCGCTTCCCGGCGCGAAGAAGGAATCCAGCCCGTCCCAGCGGTCGGAGATCACCGGCACCGCGCACGCCGCGGCCTCGAACAGCCGCACGCTCGGCGACCAGCCCGCCCGCACCATGTCGGCCCGGGTCACGTTGACGGTGAAGCGCTGGGCCGCGTAGAACGCGGCGTGCTCGGCCGGCGGCAGGTGCTCGATTCGCTCGACGTTGACCGGCCAGTCGATGCCGTCGGGGTACTGCGGACCGGCGACCACGCAGCGCAGCGTGGGGTCGCGGCGCGCCGGCTCGAGGAGCAGGCGCTCCAGAGCGGGCTGGCGGTCGTCGGAGTACGTGCCGAGGTAGCCGAGGTCCCAGCGCAGCTCGGCCGCCGGGTCCGGCGGGTAGGCCTCCGGGTCGACCAGGCAGTGGAACGCGACGGCCCGCGGCGAGCCCAGCTCGTCCTCGATCCGGCGCAGCGTCGGGCCGCCGGTGAAGGACAGGTACAGCTCGTAGCGACCGACGAGGTGCGGTGCCAGGTACTCGTAGTCGCCACGGGCGAGCTTGGCCAGGGTCACCGGGGTGTCGATGTCGTAGAAGGCCGGCAGCCCGCGCGCCGTCTCCACCACCCACTCCCCCACCGCGACGCCCTCGGGGACGTAGGAGCCCACCACCACGAGGTCGGCGGCGCGCACGGCGCCCGCGTGCCGCTCGCGCAGCTCGTCGAGCGAGCCGTAGAGCTCGGTCCTCCCCCACGGCGGGTCGGGCAGGTCGCGCTGCGACGCGTACCAGGGCACGTCGCGCTCGAGGAACAGCACGTGGTGCCCGCGCGCCTCGAGCGCGCGCATCAGCGCCCGGTAGTTCGTGGCGTGGCCGTTGCCCCAAGAGGAGGTGACCGACAGGCCGAGGAAGACGATCCTCACAGCCGCGCTCCCGACAGGATCGCCTCGACCTGCTCGGCGCGGTGCATGTACGTGTGCTCGGCCAGCACGCGCGCCCGCGCCGCTTCGCCGACGGCCCGCGCCCGCGCCGGGTCGAGGGCGTCGAGCTGTGCCGCCACCTCCGCCCCGTCGCGGGCGACGAGCACCTCGCGCCCGGGCTCGAGGAACTCCTCGATCCCCTGCCAGGCGTCGGTGATCAGGCACGCGCCGGCGCCCGCGGCCTCGAACACGCGCGTGGCGGGCGACCAGCCGTTGGCCGCCATCGACTCGCGCGACACGTTGAGCACGCTCAGCGGCGAGCAGTTGAGCGCGTTGTGGTCGCGTGTGGAGACGTGACCGAGGTAGCGCAGGTTCGGCTCGCGGACGCGGTCGTCCCAGCCGTTGCCGCCGAGCAGGAACGACCGCCCGGGCAGCGCCGCCACCGCACGGAAGAAGAACTCCTCCACGCGCGCCTCGCGGTCGGGCAGGCGGTTGCCGAGGAACGCGAGGTCGGCGCGGAGCTCCTCGCGCGGCGCCACGGGGTGGTGGGTCGTCGGGTCGAGCGCGTTGTAGACCGGGATGCAGTCGCGCGCGCCGATCGCGCGGTAGCGGGAGACCACGGGGTCGCCGCCGCCGTAGGTGAGCACGAGGTCGTACTCGCCGATGCGCCCCCGCAGCGCGTCGTCCGGGTCGCTTTCCATCTGCGCCAGCGTCGCCGGCGCGTCGACGTCCCAGAAGATCGTCACGGGCGCGCCGAGGTCGAGCACCGCCGCCTCGAGCAGCGCGTCGTGGACGCCGACGCCGCTGCACTTGACCACGACGTCGGCGCTGCCGCGGGCGGACTCCACCGTCCGCAGCACCTGCGCCTCGGTCTCGGCGGGATAGATGACCACGCGCGCGTAGTCGGGATCGCCGATGTCGCGGTGCTCCTGGCGCCGGTAGGCGATCGGCTCGTAGAAGTCGACGGCGTGCCCGCGCTCGTGCAGGCAGCGCACGAGCCCCCGGTAGTAGGTGCACGCGCCGTTCCAGTACGACGACACCAGGCTCGACCCGAAGAACGCGAACCTCACGCGGGCACCTCCTCGGCGATCCCCAGCTCGCGCGCGACCGCGAGCAGCTCGTCCACCCGGTGCGCGCAGGTGTGGCGCGCGGCGACCGTCTCGAGGCCCGCGGCCCGCAGGCCGGCCGCCAGGGCGGGGTCGGCGAGCACCGCACGCAGGTGCGCGCGCATCTCTGCGCCGTCGCGGGCGACGAGATGGTCCTCGCCGGGCCGGAACAGTCCCTCGGCGTCGTCCCACGGCGCGCTGACCAGCGGGATCCCGCAGGCCATCGCCTCGAACGGGCGGATGGTCGGGATGCCCGGCAGCGCCTCCACGTAGGGCCGGCGCGGGACGTGCACGGTCACGCGGTGCGCCGCGAAGGCCTCGGGCGCGCGGTGGTTGGGCAGCCAGCCGCGGTAGCGCAGGCCCGACAGGCGGATGCCCCACCGCGCCCGGCGCGGGTAGCGGACGCCGTGGATCGACCCGCGCAGCTTCAGGCGCCGCGCCGGCCCGAGCAGGAACTCCTCCAGCTCGCGGGTGCGCTCGTCGTCGCCCCAGTTGCCGATCCACACGAGGTCGCCGCGCGGGGCGCCGCCGAGCGGGCGGAAGACGCGCGTGTCGGCCGCCTCGTGCCACGTCCACGCGCGCTCGGCCCAGCCCCGGTCGAGGTACAGCCGCCGGATGACCTCGCCGAAGGCCAGCACCCCGTCGTAGTGCGCGAGGTCGTAGCGCGCCATCTCCTCCGGCCGGCTGACCGCCCGGTGGTGCGTGTCGTGGAACAGCAGCCGGAAGCCCGCACCGGGTCGCGCGCGCCGCTCGCCGACCGCCGCGACCAGCTGCGGGTCGCTCCACTCGTGCACGAGCACGAGGTCGGCGCCGTCGAGCGCGCGGTCGTAGTCGAGCGTCCCGAGGTCGTAGTCGCGCGCGACGCCGCCCATCCACGGGAACGCCGCCCGGACCGCCTCCAGCGCCTGCGGGCCGCCGTCGGCGAGCAGGTTCTCGCGGCTCCAGCCGTCGCGCGGCTCCCAGGTGGTGACGTCGTGACCACGGTCGAGCAGCTCCGCGACCACGCCGCGCAGGAAGTGCGCGTTGCCGTGGTTCCAGTCCGACAGCAGCGAGTGGCAGAAGACGACGATCCTCACGCCGCCACCGCCCGTCCCGCCGCCAGCCGCCGGTACAGGCCGGCGTACGCCCGCGCCATCCGCGCGGCGTCGTAGGTCGCGGAGCGGGCCGCCGCGGCACGGCCGAGCCGCGCCCGCAGCGCCTCGTCGCGGGCCAGCGTGTCGATCGCCGCGGCGAGGCCCTCGGGGTCCCCCGGCGCCACGAACAGCGCGGCGCCCTCCCACAGCTCGCGCAGGGTGGCGATGTTGCCGAGCACGAGCGCGCAGCCGGCGGCCGCCGCCTCCAGCACGGCCAGCCCGAACGGCTCGTAGCGCGCCGGATGGGCGAAGACCGCCGCGCGCGCCATCCGCTCCCGCAGCTGCGCCCGCGGCAGCGCGCCGAGCAGCCGGGCGTGGTGCGCCTTCGCGCCGCCCGCGTCGCCGGCCAGCTCGACCGGCCACGCCGTGGTCGCCGCGGCGGCGTCGAGCGCTCCGAGGGCCTTGGCCTCGTCCCACAGCCGCCCGGCGCCCAGGACGAACGGCTCCTTCGGGACGGCCGGGACCGCCTGCGGGCGGATCCCGTTGTGGATGACGGTCCCGCGCTCGCCGAGGCCGTGGTGGCGGCGCAGCTCGGCGAGCATCGCGGCGGTCGGCGCGACCACGGCGTCGGCGGCCAGCAGGCCGCGGCGCACCGCCTCCCGGTAGCGGTCCCAGCTCGGCGGGGCCGGCTCGCCGCGCACCGCGGCGTACCAGGAGGGCACGCAGGAGTGGCCGACCACCAGCGCCGGCCGGCGCCACTCGAGGGCGCCGTGCGCGTAGCCGTTGAGGTGCACGACGTCCGGCCGGACCTCGCCCGCGAGCTCGAGCAGCCACTCGCCGGCGCCGGCGACGTCCTCCCACGGGTCCTCCTGCCATTCCAGGCGGCCCGGGTGGTGCGCGATCCCGTCCTCCGGCGGCGGGTCCGGGCCGAGCACGGCGAGCGTCACCTCGACGTCCTCGGCGGCCAGCGCCGCGCGCAGCTCGGTCGCGTAGGCCCACACGCCGCCCGCGGCGTCGGCGGTCATCAGGACGCGCGTCATCGCCGGCCGTACACCCCGTCCAGCGCCGCCGCCACGTCGACGATCCGCTCCACACCCGCGTCGTGGCGCTCACCCGCGGCGAGGCGCCGCGCCCAGTCGATCGCGGCCCGGCCGCCCCACTCGTCCGGCGGCGAGACCAGCGTCCGCGCGCTCGTGCCGCGGCGCAGCTGCGCCTCGAAGTCGTAGAACGAGCCGCCCAGGTTGCGCAGGCTCG
This sequence comes from Solirubrobacteraceae bacterium, assembly GCA_035540675.1. GTDB lineage: Bacteria > Actinomycetota > Thermoleophilia > Solirubrobacterales > Solirubrobacteraceae > DATLGB01. The sequence continues at coordinate 9,938 of DATLGB010000080.1, forward strand.
CCGCGCCGTCGCGGCCGCGGAAGGTCGCCTCGATCACCGCGTCCTGTCCCTCGTGGGAGAACCACGAGCAGGCCAGGCGCGCGTGGGTGCCGCCGGCCAGCTCGAGCGTGGCGAGGCAGAAGTCCTCGGCCTCGTCCGGCCCGGCCGGCGCGCCCTCGCGCCACAGCCGCCCGCGCGCCTCCTCGACCGCGGGGAAGCCGAGCGTCCACAGCAGCAGGTCGACCAGGTGGATGCCCAGGTCGATCACGCAGCCCCCGCCCGACAGCGCCGGGTCCTTGAACCACGCCTTGTCGGGCCCGTACGCGTTGTGGAACACGAGGTCGACCGAGTGCACCGGCCCGAGGGCGCCGCCCGCCACCTGCTCGCGGATCGCGAGCGCCGCCGCGGTGAACCGGTAGGAGAGGTCGACGCCGAGCAGCCGGTCGGCCGCGCGCGCGGCGTCGACCACGCGGCGCGTCTCCTGCGCCGTGCGGCCCAGCGGCTTCTGGCAGAAGACGGCGACGCCGGCCTCGAGCGCCGCGACCGCCTGGTCGGCGTGCAGCGCGCTCGGGGTCGCGATCACGACGCCGTCGACCCCGGCGTCGATCATCTCGGCGAGGTCGCGCGCCGGCGCCGCGCCGTCGGCGTCCTCGAGCGCCGCGCGCAGGCAGTCCTCGGCGGGATCGGAGACCAGCGCGACGTCGGCGACGCCCGCCTCGGCCAGGGCGCGCATGCGGTGGCGGCCGATCCAGCCGACCCCGAGGAAGCCGAGTCGCGGGCGCGTTGCGCTCATCACGCCGCTCACGGGCGCACCAGCGCCTTCAGGAACCCGTCCGGGCGCTCCGACGCGGTGGCGAACGCGTCGCCGATGCGCTCCAGCGGGAACTCGTGCGTGTACAGCGGCGACGGGTCCAGCCGCCCGCAGGCCACGGCATCCACCGCCTCGCGCATACCGCGGACGTAGATCTGCGGATCGCGCTCGTGGGCGTTGATGACGTCGAGCCCGCGCCAGTTCCAGAGCTGCATGTCGACCTGCCGCGGCCCGTCCTGATGAAAGCCCGCGATGACCAGCCGGCCGCGCACGCGGCACAGCCGTCCGGCGAGGTCGAGCGGCTCCTGCCTGCCGGTCACCTCGATCACGCGGTCGCACAGCGCGCCCGCGGTCAGCTCCTCGACGCGGCCGGCGGCGTCCTCGTCGAGGCCGAGGACGTGGTGGGCACCCATGCGCTGCGCGACCTCGCGCGCGAACGGCCGCCGCGAGATCGCGATCACCGTCGTCCCGGCGCGCGCCGCGAGCTGCACGAGCAGCGCGCCGAGGAAGCCGGCTCCGACGATCGCGACGGTCTGCCCCTCCGCGAACGCGCAGCGGCGCGCGACGTTCATCGCGCACCCGAGCGCCTCGCCGGGGAACGGCTGCCCCGCGAGCGCGTCCGGCAGCGGCACGACCGCGTCCGCGGCCGCGACGTCGAACTCGGCGTCGGCCGCGAAGGACATCGCCGCCACGCGCGTGCCCACGGGCAGGTCGCGCACCCCGTCGCCGACCGCCGCGATGCGGCCCCACCCCTCGTGGCCCGGCCGGCCCGGCTCGCGCGGGTACTCGAACCACGGGCGGCCCTGCCAGACCGGGAGGTCCGACCCGCACACGCCGCAGCCCTCGATCTCGATCAGCACCTCGCCCGCCCCGGGCGCGGGCGTCGGGACCGACGCCAGCTCGACGCTGCCGGGTCCCGCGATCACGGCCGCCCGCACCGTCAGGCCGCGGCCCGGGCGCCCGCCGTCGCCCGCCGCTCGTCCAGCCACGCGTGCAGCCGCGCGACGCCGTCCCGGGGCGCAGTCGCCGGCCGCCACCCGGTGGCCGCGCGGAAGGCGGAGGTGTCGGAGACGTAGTAGCGCTGGTCGCCCGGGCGCCAGCCGTCGAAGCGCACGTCGGGCGCCGCGCCCTCGAGCTCGGCGATGATCTCCACGAGCTCGAGCAGGCTGACGCAGTTGCGCACGCCGCCGCCGATGTTGAACGCGGCGCCCGCGAGCCGCCCCGCGTCGCGCGCCGCGCGCAGCAGCGCGTCCACGAGGTCGTCGACGAACAGCACGTCGCGGACCTGCTTGCCGTCGCCGTAGATGGTGATCGGCTCGCCCTCGAGCGCGCGGATCAGGAAGTGCGCGACCCACCCCTGGTCCTCGGTGCCGAACTGGTGCGGGCCGTAGATGCAGCTCATCCGGAACACGACCGTCGGGACGCCGTAGGAGGGCGCCCAGTCGACGACGTACTGGTCGGCGGCGCCCTTCGAGCAGCCGTAGGGCGTGCAGAACGACAGCGGGCGGTCCTCGCCGACGCCCGACGCCAGCAGCGCCGTGTCGCGCGGCTCGTAGCGGGTGGCGAGCTCGGCCAGCTCGACGTCGGGCAGCGACCCGTAGACCTTGTTCGTCGAGGTGAAGACCACCGGCGGCGGCGCGCTGCGCTCGCGCACCGCTTCGAGCAGGTTGAGCGTGCCGATCAGGTTGACGCTCGCGTCCTCCATCGGCTCGTCGAGGCTGGTCGTCACCGCGACCTGCCCGGCGAGGTGGAACACCTGCGCCGCCCCGCGCACCGCCCGCCGCAAAGCCGGCACGTCCCGCAGGTCCGCGATCTCCACGTCGACCGCCGCGCCGTGACGTTCGGTGAGCCAGCGCAGGTTCTCCTCGACGCCTGCGCGCGAGAGGTTGTCGAACACGAGCACCTGCCCGCCGTCGGAGGCGATGCGGTCGGCGAGGTTCGTCCCGACGAAGCCCGCGCCGCCGGTGATCAGCGTGTGGCCGGTCATACCGTCAGCCCCCGCGCCGCCAGCTCCGCCGTCGCGCCGTCGACGCGGTCCGTGGCGACCTGGCCCTCCAGCCACTCCGCGAGCTCCTGCATGCCGTCCTCGAGCGCGACCTCGGGGACGTAGCCGAGCACGTCCCGCGCGCGGCCGACGTCGGCGAAGCAGTGGCGGATGTCGCCGACGCGGTACTTGCCGGTGATCTCGGCGGCGACGTGCTCGCGGCCCATGACGCCGGCGAGCTTCGCCGCGATCTCGAGCACGGAGATGCTCTCCCCGGAGCCGACGTTGACCACCTCGCCCGCGGCGCCGCCGCGCTCGAGCGCCAGCCGGCAGGCGCGGGCGACGTCGTGGACGCTGACGAAGTCGCGGCGCTGGTGGCCGTCCTCGAACACGAGCGGCGGGCGCTCGTTGAGCAGCCGGTTGGCGAAGATCGCCAGCACCCCCGTGTAGGGGTTCGAGAGCGCCTGGTGCGGCCCGTAGACGTTGAAGAAGCGCAGGGCCGTCGTCTGCACCTTGTAGGCCGACCCGAACAGCAGGCACATGCGCTCCTGGTCGTACTTGTTCAGCGCGTAGATGGACGACAGCGACGGGGTCTTGTCCTCGGTCGTCGGCCGCGGGGCGAGCTCCTCGCCGCCGTCGCCGCGCGGCTCCCACTCCGCGCGCTCGAGCTGCTCGCGCGAGCGCTCCACCGCCTCGACGACCCGGCCCCCGGCGGTCTCGTAGCGGCCCTCGCCGTAGACGCTCATGCTCGAAGCGACCACGAGGCGCTCCACCGGATGGTCCAGCAGCGCCTCGAGCAGCACGCCGGTGCCGTACGCGTTGACCGAGGTGTACTCGGCGATCTCGTACATGCTCTGGCCCACGCCCACGCGCGCCGCGAGGTGCATGACCGCCTCGGCGCCGTCGAGCGCGCGCCGCACCGCGTCGGGATCGCGGACGTCGCCAACGACCAGCTCGACGTCGTCGGGCAGGTACGACGGCCGCTCGCCGCGCTCGTGCACCTGCGGGGTGAGGTTGTCCAGCGCGCGCACGCGCCAGCCCGCCGCCAGCAGCTCCTCGGCGACGTGGGCGCCGATGAAGCCCGCTCCGCCCGTGATCAGGATCGTCCCTTCCATGCTTTCCCTTCAGCTGGCGTCGGTTCGACCGGCTCCCGAGCACGAGCGCGTCGCGGCTGCTCGTCGTACGGGCGGTCGAAGCGGCCGTTGAACAAGAAGAAGCCGCTGAAGCCACTCTCTCTGAGCAGCGGCTTCACCAAACGCCCGCCCGGTGGGCACGTTCGTCTCCTTACACGCGCCGCTCGTCCTGGCGGATGACGGGCGAGTCATCCCGCCGGCGGTCCTCCGACCGTCCGCGCGGCCGACGACGTGCGGGGCTGCGGCGCCTAGCGTCCGGCGCCATGGACTCGATCGCGCCCGACGTCGTCCTCGACGCCCACCTCCTCGGCCGGGACGCGCCGCGCCGCGTCGCGCTCCGGCGCGGCGCCACGCGCTGGACCGTGCTCGTCCTCGAGCCCGCAGCCGACGCCCACCGCCTCGCGGACCTCGCGGCCGTGACCGGCAACTTCCGCGCCGAGGACGCCGAGCTGCTGGTGGTCGCCCCCACCCCGGCGCACTGGGCCGGCGCCGACGTGCCCGTCGTCCACGACGCCGGCGGGCGGCTGCGGAGCGCGTTCGGCGTCGACGGCCGCGCCGGCGTGGTGCTGGCGCCCGACGGCACGATCTGGCACGCCGAGGCCTCCGAGGCCCCGGAGCGCAGCGCCCTGGACTTCATCGCCGACATGCGCATGGGCCGCCACCTGTGGGCGGCGGCGGCGCCGGTGGCGAGCGGGTACTAGGCCGCGGCTGCCTCGAGGGGCTCGCCGTTGACCGTGAGCGCGACGTCCAGGTTGCCGCGCGTCGCGTTGGAGTACGGGCAGCGCCGGTGCGCCTTGCGCACGAGGCTGTGCGCGGTCTCCCGGTCGAGGCCCGGCAGGTCGACCTGCAGCTGCGCCTCCAGCCCGAATCCCCCGCTGCCCGTCGGGCCGAGCCCGACCCGCGCCGTCACGGTCGACGCCGTCAGGTCGATCTTCTTCATCCCGGCGATGGTCTTCATCGACGAGTGAAAGCAGGCGGCGTAGCCGGCCGCGAAGAGCTGCTCGGGGTTGGTGCCGCTCGCGTCCTCGGGTCCGCCGAGCTCTGCGGGGACGACGATCGCGACGTCGAGCCGGCCGTCGGTCGAGCGGGCACTGCCGATGCGGCCGCCCTCGGACACCGCCTCGGCCCAGTACAGGATCTTCATCGGCGGGAGCCTAGGGGCGCGGCCCCGTCACAGCGCCACCGAGGCGATCGCCTCCACCGCGCGCCGGTACGCGTCCGGCGACAGCCGGATGTGGGAGTGCTGGCTCATCGAGCGGGCCGGCACGCCGATCGCCTCGACCGGCGGCGCGTCGTCGAGCCGCGGGATGAGCAGCAGCGGCTCGACCTCGACCGTCCACGGCCAGCGCGGCGAGACGGCCCGCCCCTGCACGGGCGCCTCGACGACCTCGACCACCGCGAACACCCGCCGCCATACCGACGCGTAGTAGACGAGCCGGTCGCCGGGCTCCATCCGCGGTCGCCGCGGGAAGCCGGTGCGGGTGAGGCGGGCGACGCCCCCGTCCTCGATCCACGCGGCCGGCAGCGGGCCTCGCGCGTGGCCCAGCGCCTTCAGCCAATATCCCCGCGCCTGCACGTGCGGGATACTTCCCGGCCGTGAAGCTCTACGTCTGCTGGGGCACGTTCCCCTCACCGGTCCGGCCCGGCGGCCACCCCTGCCGCAACGCGCTCCAGGCGCTCGAGCAGGCGGGCCACCGCCCCGAGGTCGTGAGGACCTACGGCTTCGGCGCGCTGCCCGCCGCGCTCAACGGCCCCCGCCGCGCCCACGTCAAGCGCCTGACCGGGCAGAGCTGGGTGCCCGCCCTCGAGCTCGACGACGGCACGGCGATCAGCGGCTCGAGCGAGATCGCCGACTGGGCGCGAACCCACCCGGCCGCCTAGCTTGCGGATCTCGGCGAAGTCCGACTACGCGCTGCGCGCCGCCGCGGTGCTGGCGGCCGCGGGCGGCGGCCCGGTCAAGGGCGAGGCCCTCGCCGCCTCCCAGGAGATCCCGCAGAAGTTCCTCGAGAACATCCTCTCCGACCTGCGCCAGGCCGGCATCGTGCGCAGCCAGCGCGGCGCCGAGGGCGGCTACTGGCTCGCGCGCCCGGCGGAGGAGGTCACCGTCGCCGACGTGATCCGCGCCGTCGACGGGCCGCTGGCCAGCGTGCGCGGCCAGCGCCCCGAGGAGGTCGCCTACAACGGCCCGGCGGAGCCGCTGCAGCGCGTGTGGATCGCGGTCCGCGCCAGCGTCCGCTCGGTGACCGAGCACGTGACGCTCGCCGACCTCGCCGGCGGGCACCTGCCGGACGAGGTGACGCGCCTGACGGGCGACCCGGACGCCTGGCGGCGCCGCTAGGCCGCCGCCGGCCGCGGCGCCCGCAGCCACACGATCTCGCCCGACTCGAGCTCGAGCTCGTCGGCCTCCGTGCGCGTGACCTGCGCCGTCAGCTCCTCGCCGCTGCGCAGCACGAGCTCGACCCGCACCTCGAAGCCCAGGTGCAGCACGCGGCGCACCATCGCCTCCTCGGCGCCGTCGTCGGGGTGGCCGAGCAGGATCAGGTCGTGCGGGCGCACGAGGCGGTCGCCGACGCGGCTGACCGGGCCGAGGAAGCCCATCACGAAGTCGTTGGCCGGGCGCTCGTAGAGGTCGCGCGGGGCGCCGACCTGCTCGATCCGCCCGCCGCGCAGGACGGCGAGCCGGTCGGCGACCTCCATCGCCTCCTCCTGGTCGTGCGTCACGAGGACGGTCGTCACGTGCATCTGGTCGTGCAGGCGCCGCAGCCAGGCGCGCAGGTCGGCGCGCACGTTGGCGTCGAGCGCGCCGAACGGCTCGTCGAGCAGCAGCACGCGCGGCTGGACGGCGAGCGCCCGCGCCAGCGCCATCCGCTGCCGCTGCCCGCCGGAGAGCTGCGCGGGGTAGCGCTCGGCGTAGCCCTCCAGGCCGACGAGCTCGAGCAACTCGTCCACGCGCTCGGCCACCTCCGCCTTCGGGCGCTTGCGGATCCGCAGCCCGAACGCGACGTTCTCGAACACCGTCAGGTGCTTGAACGCGGCGTAGTGCTGGAAGACGAACCCGATCTCGCGCTTGCGGGCGGGCAGGTGCGTGGCGCGGGCGCCCGCCACCTCGACCTCGCCCGCGTCGGGCTGCTCGAGGCCGGCGATGACGCGCAGCAGCGTCGACTTGCCGGACCCGCTCGGCCCGAGCAGCGCGGTCAGCGACCCGTCGGGCACCTCCAGGGAGACGCCGTCGAGGGCGACGAAGTCCCCGAAGCGCTTGGTGACGTGCTCGACCGTGATCATCGGGTGCTCGGGCTCCTTCGCGAGCTCAACAGGGACATCGCCAGCAGGGTGGCCAGCCCGATCAGGGCCAGCAGCGCCGACGCCGCGTAGGCGCCCGCGACGTCGAAGTTGGTGAAGCGCTTCTCGACGAGCAGCGTGAGCGTCTCGGTCTCGCCGGCGATCTTGCCCGAGACGATGCTCACCGCCCCGAACTCGCCGATCGCCCGCGCCGTTGCCAGCACGACGCCGTAGGCGATGCCCCAGCGGATCGACGGCAGCGTCACGCGCCGGAAGGTCTGCCACGCGCCCGCGCCCAGGGTCGCGGCCGCCTGCTCCTGCTCGTCGCCGACCTCGCGCAGCACGGGCGCGACCTCGCGCACCACGAACGGCACCGACACGAAGATCGTGGCCAGCACGATGCCCGGCACCGAGAAGATGACCTGGATGCCGCGCTCGGCCAGCCAGCCGCCGAACCAGCCGTCGCGCCCGTACAGCAGCACGAGCGACAGGCCGATGACGACCGGCGAGACCGCGAACGGCAGGTCGATCAGCGCGTCGAGGACGCGCCGGCCGGGCGCCCGTCCGCGGACGAGCGCCAGCGCCGCGACCACGCCGAACAGCGCGTTGAGCGGCACGGCGATCAGCGCGACCGCGATGGTCAGCCAGAAGGCGCTGATGGCCGCGGGCGTCGTCACGGCGTCCCAGACGGCGCCGAGGCCGGGCTCGAACGTGCGCCAGAAGACGAGCCCGACCGGGATCAGCAGCAGCACGCCCAGGTAGCCGAGGGCCAGCGCCCGCAGCGCCAGCCGGTGGACGGTCTCAGCCCTCATGGCGCGCTCCCCAGCGGCCGAGCCCGCGGATCGCCACGAGCACGAGCAGCGAGATCGCCAGCAGGACGACGGCGACCGCGGCGGCGCCGTCGGCGTTGTCGCTCTCGACCTGCTTGAAGATGTAGACGGCGGCGACCTGGGTGTCGAACGGGATGTTGCCCGACAGCAGCACGACCGACCCGAACTCGCCGACGGCGCGCGCGAAGGCGAGCGCGGCGCCCGACAGCAGCGCCGGCACGAGGTTCGGGAACACGATGCGGCGGAACGTGACGCCCGGGGTCGCCCCGAGCGATGCGGAGGCCTCCTCCATCTCGCGGTCGAGCTCCATCAGCACGGGCTGCACCGCCCGGACGACGAACGGCAGGGTCACGAACATCAGCGCCAGCAGCACGGCGACCTGCGTGAAGGCGACGTCGATGCCGACCGGGCTGTCCTTGCCGTAGAGCGCCAGCAGCGTGATGCCGGCGACGATCGTCGGCAGCGCGAACGGCAGGTCGATGAGCGCGTTGAGGACCCGCTTGCCGCGGAAGTCGTCGCGCACGAGCACCCACGCGACGAGCAGGCCGCCCGCCGTGTTGAGCGCGGCGGCCACCAGCGAGACCACGACGGTGAAGCGCAGCGCGTCGACGGCCTGGCGCGTGGTCACCGACGCCCAGAAGTCGCCGAGGCCGCCGTCGAGCGACCGCGCGGCCACCGCCGCCAGCGGCAGCAGCACGATCAGGCTCAGCCACAGCGTCGAGACGCCGAGGCCGAGCGCCCCCGGCGGGGTGCTCAGGCGCCGGCGCCGGGGCGCCCGGATGGGGAGCTCGGCGACGCTCATCGCGCCGTCGACACCCCCGCCTCCTCCTCGATCTTCGCGACCGACCCCCGCTCGGGGTCGAACAGCTCGGCGTTGACCTTGTCCCAGCCGCCGAGGTCGGCGATGGTGAACAGGTTGCGCGGCGTCGGGAAGCGGTCGGCCGCCTGCGCGAGCAGCCGCTCGTCCACCGGCCGGTAGCCCCACTCGGCGAACGCCCGCTGCCCGGCCTCCGACAGGGCGAAGCGCAGGAACGCGCGCGCGGCCGGCGGCGCGTCCTTGGTGACCGCCACCGGATTCTCGATCTGGATCGTGTCGTCGGGGACGACGTAGTCGAGCTCCTCGCCCTTCTTCTGCGCCGTGATCGCCTCGTTCTCGTAGGCGAGCAGGACGTCGCCGACGCCGTTCGCGAACGACTGCAGCGCCTCGCGGGCCGACTTGTCCTGCACCCGCACGTGCTCGGTGATCAGCTCGCGCAGGTACGCAAGCCCGGCCTCCGGATCCTCGCCCAGCCGGGACGCCGCGCCGTAGGCGGCGAGCAGGTTCCACTTGGCCCCGCCCGACGTGAACGGGTTCGGCGTGACCACCTCCACCCCCGGCCGCAGCAGGTCGGCCCAGGTGCGGATGTTCTCGGGGTTGCCCTCGCGGACGGCGAAGACGACGACCGAGGTGCTCACGTTGCCGTCCGACGGCGTCTGATCCCAGTTCGGATCGACGAGCCCGGCGTCCACCAGCCGCTCGAGGTCGGGCTGCAGCGAGAACGTGACGTAGTCGGCGTCGAGCCCGGCTTCGACCGCGCGGCTCTGGTCGCCCGACGCGCCGTAGGAGGACTTGAAGCTCACGCCCCGCCCGGCCTCGGTCGCGGCGAACGCCGGGATGATCTCGTCGTAGACGACCTGCGGCGTCGAGTACGCGACCAGCGAGACCGTGTCCCCGCCACCGCCGCCGGTGGCCGCCGAGGCGCCGTGGACGTCGCTGGCGCCGCCGCAGCCGGCGGCGGCGAGCGAGGCGGCGCCGATGGCGGCGAGGGCGAGCGTGGGGAGCTTCATCGGGAACGTTTCCTGCTTTCGGGGCTTTCCGACCGGACTGGTCGACAAGTAAGTCTACAAAACTTGTCGGCAATGTGAACCGCGCCCGCCGTGACACCCTCCCGGGATGGACCGCGCCCGCGTCAGCTCGATCACCCACGGCGACCTCCCGCTGCACAACCCCTTCGGGCCGGAACGGCTCGACGAGGTGATCGACCTGCTCGAGCTCGGCCGCGGCGAGAAGGTGCTCGACGTGGGCTGCGGGACCGGCGAGCTGCTCATCCGGCTCGCGGAGCGCTTCGGCTGCCACGGGGTCGGCATCGACAGCTCCCCCGGCCAGATCGAGGAGGCGCGCCGGCGATCGCGGGAGCGCGTCTACTACACCGGCCTCGACTTCGTCGTCGCCGACGTGCGCTCCGAGCCGCTGCCCGACGGCCCGTTCGCGCTGGCCGCCTGCATCGGCTCGATGCACGCGCTCGGCGACGGGCTCGCGCCGGCGCTGGAGCGCCTGGCCGCCGTCACCGCGCCCGGAGGCCACGTCCTGATCGGCGACGGCTACTGGCGACGCCCGCCGCAGCCCGAGTACCTCGAGGCGCTCGGCGCCACGGCCGGCGAGCTCCCCGACTACGCGGGTCTCATGGCGGCGGGCGAGGCCGCCGGCCTCGAGGCGGTGTACGCCACCGCCTCCACGCAGGAGGAGTGGGACCGCTACGAGTGGCGGCTGATCCTCAACGGGCTGCGGTTCGCGGCGCAGCACCCGGACGACCCGGATGCCGCCGAGGTCGCCGAATGGGCGCGGGCGGCGCGACGGCGCTACCTGGCGCCGGGCGGCCGCGAGACGCTCGGCTTCGCGCTCGTGCTGTTCGCTTGCCGGGCGCCTTAAAGGCGGAAGGCCCGCACACGGCGGGCCTTCCGTTGCTCAGGGCTCGTGCGAGCTAGTTGAACACGAAGTAGTAGACGTCCTTCGGGTTGTACGGCGCCCACGGCTTGTCGACGTTCGGGTACCGGTTGCAGGTCCTCGACTTCTGCGAGGGCAGGCAGGGGTTGAACGGGTTCACGAAGCCCTCCTTCGGGTCGGCCGGCGCCTCGTCGGCGTCGGGATGCGTCGGCGGGCGGCCGCTCGCGGCCTGGCGGCTGCACTCCCACACGTTGGTGAGGTCGTCGTGGTCCTGGTCGTCCGCGCCGTCGCGCACGCCGTCGCCGTCGGAGTCCGGATCGTCGAGGCGGGTCCCGGCGTACTTGACGGGGTAGCCGGTCTCCTTGGTGTAGACCTTCTCCCACCACTCCGGGCGGCTGGTGCAGCCGTGAGACTCCTCGAAGTTGTTCAGGCCGTCGGCGTCCTCGTCGCGCTCGCCGTCGTGCAGCCACCCGTCCTGGTCGGCGTCGTAGTAGGTGACCTCGGCGCGGAGGTAGACCTTGCCGTCGTCGGCGAGGTTCAGATCGCGCTCCTGCGAGACCGTTCCGTCGCGGTTGAAGTCGCGGATGTCATAGGCCTGGCGCGGCTCGTACCACCACGAGTTGACGCCCGACACGTGGACCGGGCTGTAGCCGTTGCCGGCGTCGGCCGCCCAAGCCAGGAACTCCTGCTGGCGGTCGTAGCCCAGGGCGGCGACGCTCGGCTTGCGCCGGCCGTCGGCCTCACGGGCGAACCGCGAGTGCTGCAGGCCGTCGGAGTAGCTCAGCGAGGCCAGCGAGCGCGGCTCGCCGCGGCTCTGGATGGTGTAGATCCAGAGCTTGTACTCCTCGAGCTGGCTCAGCGAATCGCCGTCGTAGTCCGTCTCGGCGTCGGTGCCGTCGAGCGGGTTCGGGTAGGGCCGCTTGCCGGGGTACGGGAGCGACCGGTTCGGATCCTGGTACTCGTCGTCGTTGAGGTCGACGGCGGCGCGGTACTCGTAGCCGTCCTCGACGCCGTCGCCGTCGCTGTCGCGCTTGCACGCGTCGGTCTTGAGCGTCTTCTCGAACTCGTCGGACAGCAGGTCGTTGTCGTCGTCGAGGTCGGCGCTGTTCTTGACGTCGTCGCCGTCGCAGTCGCCGTCGGGCGCGGCGGCCGGGGGCGCGTCGACCGAGCCGGGCGGCTTCGCCGGCAGGATGTGCGGCGACTTCGACAGCGCCGTGAAGCGCGCGCCGAAGCGCTTGGCCAGCACCCGGACGCGGAAGGGCGTCGCGACCGGGGTGCCGTCCTTGACGACCAGGTGCTCGGACAGCTTCGCGGGCAGCACGACCTTGATCTGCCGCCGGGTCGAGACGTCCGCCTTGACGAAGACGGCGGGCGCGCCGTCGCGCTTGAAGACGACGGAGTTGCGGCCCTTGCCGCGGATGAAGTACTTGCCGTACACGGTCAGCGTCTCGCCGATCGCGGGAGTCGCCGGCGCGACTCGCGTCACGACCGGCTTCTTGACCTTCTTCTTGGCGGCTTCGGCCTGGCCGGCCGGAGCGACGAGCGCGGCCAGCGCAGCCATCATGGCGACGCGGCGCAGCGACAGGCGAGATGTGCGTCGTGTGCTGTCCATACCGTGCCTACATCGGCTGCCCGGGTGGACGGCTTGAGCAAAGGCCGCGGGATGTCCAGGCGCGAACGGTCAGGTGACCGTCGTCAGCGCCTTGCCCAGGCCGCTGAGCACGCGGCGGCCGCCCGGCGCCACGGCGACCAGGTCCTCGATGCGCACGCCGCCCAGCCCCGGCACGTAGACCCCCGGCTCGACCGTCACGACGTTGCCCGGCTCGAGCGCGTCGTCGGCCGTCGTCGCCAGCCGGGGCGCCTCGTGCACCTCGAGCCCGACGCCGTGGCCGAGGCCGTGGCCGAAGTGCTCCGCGTGGCCGGCGGCGCCGATCATGTGCCGCGCGACCGCGTCCACCTCGCGCCCCGAGGGGCCCGGGCGCACCGCGTCGAGCGCCGCCGCCTGGGCGCGCTCGACGAGGTCGTAGATCGCTCGCATCTCGTCCGGAACCTCTCCGGTGGCGAAGGTGCGGGTGCAATCCGAGCAGTAGCCGTCCAGGCGCGCGCCCCAGTCGATCGTCACCAGCGTGTCGCGCGGGATCGGCACGTCGGCGGGCGCGGCGTGCGGCGCCGACCCGTTCGGGCCCGCGGCGACGATCGGCTCGAACGACGGCTCGGCGCCGCGGCGGCGCAGCGCCGCATCGATGGCGGCCGCCACCTGCCGCTCCGTCCGGCCCGCCACGCCCCCGCCGAGGACCTCCCGCAGCGCGTCGTCGGCCAGTGCCGCAGCGGCCGCGATGGCCTCGAGCTCCCCCGCGTCCTTCACCGCCCGCTCGCGCTCGACGAGGCCGCCGGCCGCGACCAGCTCGACGCGCTCGGGCAGCAGCTCGCGCAGGCGCGCGTGCGTGCGCACGCTCACGTGCTGGTCCTCGAAGCCGAGGCGCACCGGGCGGTCCGGCCACCCGCCGGCCAGCACGGCGAGGAAGTCGCGCGGCGCCCGCTCGTGGTCGAAGCCGGCGACCTCGCGCCGGGCCCGCTCGACGTAGCGGAAGTCGGTCGCGAAGCGGCGGACGCCGGGGCCCAGGACGCAGAGCCCGTTGGAGCCGGTGAAGCCGGTGAGGTAGCGCAGGTTGACCGCCGAGGCCACGAGCAGGCAGTCCACCCCCGCGTCGGCCAGCCGCGCGGCGACGCGATCGGCGCGCGAGCTCACGCCAGCGCCGCCCGCAGCTGCTCGAGCCCCTCGCGGTAGCCCTCGACGCCGAGCCCGGCGACCGAGCCGACGCAGAGGTCGCGCACGACCGAGACGCGCCGCCACTCCTCCCGGCCGGCCACGTCGGAGAGGTGCACCTCGACCGCCGGCAGCCCGGCCACCTCGAGCGCGTCGCGGATCGCCCAGCTGTAGTGCGTCCACGCGCCGGGGTTGAGCACCAGCCCGTCGGAGTAGTCGCCGGCGCGGTGCAGCTCCTCGACGAACTCGCCCTCGAAGTTGGTCTGGAAGAAGCGTGCCTCGAGCCCCAGCTCCCGCGCGAACTGCCCGATCCGGATCTCGAGCCGGGCGAAGGTCAGGCCCCCGTAGTGCTCCGCGGGCCGGCGGTCGAGGGCGTCGAGGTTGACGCCGTGCATGACCAGGACGCGGTTCCTCATCGCGCCAACTCTTGCAGGGCGCCCCGCAGGTCGGCGTCCTCGACGGGCTGCCCCGTCCGCACCTCGCCCGGGCCGTCGACGAGCACGAAGCCGACGCGGCCTCCGCGGCGCTTCTTGTCGCGGCCGACGGCGGCGGCCACCGCTTCGAGGTCCACCGCCGGATCGAGCCGCGTCGGGAGGTTCTGCGCCGCGAGCAGCTCCTCGACCTCCGCCCGCAGGCGCGGCTGCCGCGACAGCGTCAGCGCCGCCAGCAGGCCCAGCCCCACGGCCTCGCCATGGCGGTAGCGCTCGTACCGTGTCGCCGTCTCGATGGCGTGGCCGACCGTGTGGCCGAGGTTGAGGGCCTGACGGCGGCCCGCGTCGCGCTCGTCCTCGGCGACGACCGCCAGCTTGGTCCGCGCGCAGGCGACGATCAGGTCGCGGTCGGCCGGCGGCGGCGGCTGCTGGGTCAGGCGCCGCCACAGGGCCCCGCCCGCGATCAGCCCGGTCTTGACCACCTCCGCCCAGCCGGCGGCCAGCTCGGCGGCCGGCAGCGTCCGCAGCGCCGCCGGATCGGCGACGACCGCGGCCGGCTGGTGGTACGCCCCGGCGTAGTTCTTGCCCTCCGGCAGGTCGACGCCGGTCTTCCCGCCATAGGCGGAGTCGACCTGCGCCACGAGCGTCGTCGGGACCTGGACGACGCCGATGCCGCGCTGGTAGATCGCCGCGCAGAAGCCCGCGACGTCGCCGACCACGCCCCCGCCGACGGCGGCGACGTGCGCGTCGTGGTCGATGCCTGCGGCCGCCATCGCCCGCAGGACGCGCTCGACCGTCGCCAGCGTCTTGTGCCGCTCGCCGGCCGGGAAAGTGGCGTCGGCGGGGCCGTAGAGCCCGGCGACGGTCCCGTCGCTGACCGTGAAGCGCCGGCCGGCGAGCGGCCAGAACCCCGTCGCGAGCAGCCCGTCGCCGACGAACACCGGATAGCTGCCCGACGCGCTCTCGGCCCACAGCAGCTTGGTGCCCTCCGGCAGCGCCCGCACGTGCGGCAGCGCGCGGCGGATCGTGTCGCGCCGGGCGGCCGGCAGGATCGCGTCCGCCAGGCGCTCGTACAGCGGCGCCCGGTCGGCGTGCAGCTCGTCGAAGCGCCGCCGGTCGCGCGCGAGCGGCCGGCGCCCGCCGGCGCGCTGCCACGCCGCGTCCGCGCCGACGTCGAGCAGCACGACCGTGTGCTCGCGGAGGGCCTGCTGGACGCGCTCCGACGCGACGGCGCCACCGCCGAGCGCGAGCACGGCGTCCCGCCCGCGCGCCTGCTCGAGCGCCCGCAGGACGACCTCCTCCTCGAGCTCGCGGAACGCGCGCTCGCCGCGGGTGGCGAACCACTCCTCGATCGAGGTGCCGAGCTCGCGCTCGATCAGCGCGTCCGTGTCGAGCGGTCGCGTCCGCAGCTCGGCCGCCACCGTGCGGGCGGCCGACGTCTTGCCGGCGCCCATGAACCCGATGAGGACGAGCGCGCGGCCCGCGCCGCTCACGGCTCCCGCCGCTTCCAGCCGATCCGCTGCTCGTAGGCGTCGAGCGCCGCGCGCGCGTCGTCGAGATGGTCGCCGCCGAACTTCGCGCGGTAGGCGCCGGCGAGGACGATCGCCAGCATCGCCTCCCCCACCACGCCGGCGGCGGGCACGACCGCCGAGTCCGTGCGCTCGCGCAGCGCCTGCGCCGGCTCGTGCGTGGCGATGTCCACGGTCCGCAGCG